>DASQMW010000085.1:0-28520 GCA_035645295.1 Archangium sp. | reverse complement strand
GCATTCCATGTGGCTCGGCGCGGGGCAGGCAGCGGCGTGCCGTAGGCCGTCGCGCATGGCGCTGAGCTCGCGGATCGTCCTGTCGAGTTCCTCCGCCTTGGCCGCGAGCATCTGCCGGTCGATGCGCGGCCGCCCGTCCGGCGCGAACATCAGCGCGATCTCATCGAGTGAGAAGCCGGCGGCGCGCCCCACCGCGATCAGCGCCAGCCGTTCCAGCACGCCAGGCTCGAACAGACGGCGCAGGCCCCGCCTGCCAATCGAGGCGATCAGCCCCTTTTCCTCATAGAACCGCAGCGTCGAGGCAGGAACGCCGGCCCGCTGCGCCACCTCGGTGATGTCCAGGTCTCTCACCCGCTTGACCTCAAGTCGACTTGAACTGGCACAGTACGGCTTTCGATTCTTGAAGGCACGCAAAAGGGGACGAGCATGAGTGTCACGCGACAGCCCGATAACGAGCAGACGACGCTTTGGAATGGCCCGGCTGGACGCGCCTGGGTCGAGGCGCAGGAGGTGCTCGACCAGATGTTCAAGCCGCTTGAAGACCTGCTCGTCGAAGCGGTCGTCGCCGGATCCGGGCGCCGGGTACTCGACGTCGGTTGCGGTACGGGCAGCACAACACTCGCCGTCGCTCGGTTGCCTGGCGCGAAGGGCCACTGCATCGGCATCGACATTTCGGAGCCGATGATCACCGCCGCCCGGTCCCGCGCCGAACGGGAAGGCACGCCGGCAAGCTTCATCCGCGCCAACGCGCAAGACCACGCCTTCGAGCCCGCGAGCTTCGACATGATCATCTCGCGCTTCGGCGTCATGTTCTTCGACGACTTCGTCCAGGCCTTCGCGAACCTGAGGCGCGCCGCGAAGGACGACGCCGAATTGCGGTTCGTCGCCTGGCGGAGTCCTTCGGAAAATCCGTTCATGACGACGGCCGAGCGCGCCGCGGCACCGCTCCTGCCGAACATCCCCGCCCGCCGGCCGGACGCGCCGGGGCAGTTCGCCTTCGCGGACCAGCGCCGGGTCCACCGCATTCTGGAGGAAAGCGGCTGGGCCGGGATCGACATCCAGGCCATCGATGTTCCCTGCACCCTGCCCGAGAAGGAGTTGGTCCGTTACCTGACCCGGCTCGGTCCCCTCGGCCTGATTCTTCACGAGGCGGACGACCGGACTCGCACCCAGGTCATCGAAACGGTCCGCGCCGCTTTTGAGCCCTATGTGCACGGAGCGGAAGTCCGCTTCAACGCTGCCTGCTGGATGATCGGCGCCCGAGCGCCAGCCTCGCCGAAGGATGCAGCGAGTGCTTGAGGGGGCGGGCGCCGGTGGGTAGGGCGGCGGGGCCTTCGTGGAAGCCCCGGCCGGCCCTCACATTCGCTGCTCGGGCCGCCGTGCCTGGGGCACGGGCAGCACCCGCCGGAGGTCAGGAGACATGCTCTCGAAGGCCCGCGCCCCAGGACGGCCGCGCGGTGCGCCTTGGTCCTCGGCCCCGTCCACCCGGAAGAAGCTCACCAGCTGCAGCAGGCCCTCCGCTTGCGCCGCCATCTCCTCCGCGGTGCTCGACAGCTCCTCCGCGGCCGCCGCGTTCTGCTGCGTCACATCGTTCAGGCCGAGCATCGCCTTGTTGAGCTGTCTGACCCCCGACGACTGCTCGCTCGACGTCGCGGCGACGTCCTTCACCAGGTGCGACGTCGTGTCGATCGACGGAACGAGCGTCTGGAGCAGCTGGCCGGACTGCTCGGCGATCTTCACGCTGTCCGACGCGACCGTGCTGATCTGCCTGGCGGCGGTCTGGCTGCCCTCCGCCAGCTTGCGGACCTGGGACGCGACGACCGCGAAGCTCTTGCCGTGCTCGCCCGCGCGCGCCGCCTCGATGGCGGCGTTCAGCGCGAGCAGGTTCGTCTGATAGGCGATCTCCTCGACGATGGAGATGTGCGAGGCGATCTGCTTCATGGCATCCACCGTCGCGGCGACCGCCCGGCTGCTTTTCTCGGCGTCGACCGCTCCCTTGGCGGCGATCGTCTCCACCCGGCGGCTGCTGTCGGCGTTCTTGACGATGGACTCGCTCATGGTCTCCAGGTTGGTGGTCATCTCCTCGAAGGTGGCGGCCTGCTCGGTCGCGCGGCTCGAGAGCGACTGGGACGTCTGCGAGAGCTGTGACGCGGCCGACGAGAGCGCCGAGGCCCCATCGCGGACTTCGCCAATCACCTGCGCCAGCCGGTCGCGCATCGAGCGGAACGCGTCGGCGAGGACGCCAATCTCATCCTCCGAGCGGTGCTCGAACCTTCCGGTGAGGTCGCCATTGGCGATGCGCGTGGCGACGCTGGAGATCGTCTCGAGCGGCCGGGTGATGCGGCGGATGACGAGGAGGACGGCGCCGCCGAGCGCGAGCAGTGCGAGCGCTCCGAGCAGCATCGTGAACTCGCGCAGCTCCCGGGCCGGCGCGAGCACCGCATCGAGGGGCGCGAAGACGGCGAGCGCCCACGGCGTCACGGTCTCACCGATGCGGATGGGGACCACCACCTCGATGGCACCAGCCCCGAGCACCTCCGAGTGGACGCGGCCGGAGAGCGCGGTGTCGCTCGAGAGGGCGGTCTTCACCAGGGCCTCCGCGGGCGAGTCGCCGAGCTGCTTCGCGCGACGCTCCTTCGAGGGGTGCGTGACGAGCGTGCCATTGTTCGCGACGAGCAGCGCGTACCCCTTCTCGAAGGCGGTGATCTCCGAGACCTGCTTCTGGATCTGCTCGAGCGAGATGTCCGAGCCAACGGTGCCGACGAACTTGCCGTCGAGCAGGATGGGCACGGTGATGGTCGTGATGAGGGTGGGCCTGCCGCCGACGGGGTAGATATAGGGGTTGACGATCGTCTCCCTCCGGGTCTTGCGCGCGAGGAGGTAGTAGTCGCCCGTGCCCTCCGTCTCGTAATCGATGTTGGGCTCCAGCGCGATGTGTCCGGAGCCGCGGGACCAATTGGAGATGTAGCGCCCGGTGGCGTCCGAGCCGGGGGTGTTCACGTACTTCGCATCGAGCCCATCGAACGCATTGGGCTCCCACGTCGTCCAGATGCCGAGGAGCTTGGGGTTGGCCTCGGCAACCTCCCGGAGCGCCGCATCCGCCAGCCGGCGATCGGCCAGACCGGCGGCCTTCTGGGCCGCCAACGTCTGGGCAAGCGTCCGGACGGGCATGAGCGCGGCGTCGAGCTCCGAGTTGACCATGCGCGCATAGCGCTCGGCCATCTGCGTGACCATCTGATTGGCCTGCTCTTCGGCGACCCGCGAGGACTGCCGGCTGACGACGAGAACGAGGATGCCGAGTGCGATGCTGATGACGCTGCACAGAGCGACGAGGAGCTTCGTCGCGAGGCTCTTGCTGAATCCCATGGGCTCGCAGTAGCACGGGGAGGAGCGGATGAGAGCGAACGCTCCCTGAGCCAGCGCGCGGATGCCGCCTCGCTCCCTGAGCAGTGAGCTACTTCCCCGGCGCCTCGGGCCCGGTCGCGCGTTCCCTCACGAGGAGGCCATACGAGCGCGGGGCCTCAACGCCCGCGTCCTCTCGCGGTCCACCGCTCCGGGGCGCCATGCGCGAGCCATCGGGCGAGGCCCCCCAATCCCACGGCGGCCGTGAGGTAGAGCAGGGGGAGCCAACCCGGAATGCCGAGCACGAGCACCTCGTGGTGGACGAAGGTGCCCGCGCGCACGAGCAGGATCTCCACGGCGGGTCCGCCGACTGCCGCCACTCCGGCGGTGAGCATCCCGGGCCACGTCCGATCGCAGACGGCCCAGGCAACGGCGAAGATGGCGATCAGGAGGGTGGAGCGAATCGCTCCGGACCAGGGAGCCACCGTGAGCCAGTAGGCCCCGATGAAGAGCCCCATGCCCAGGGCCACCTTCCAGGCCGGTGGCGGCGGCTCCGTCCAGGCGAGCAACAGCCGGAAGATGCCCGTCGCGTACGCGCCACAGAACAGCAAGGGCACCCACCAGGCCGCCTTGGCGAAGACGGGACTCGTGTAACTCAATGCCCCGAAGTGCGAGTGGATGGCGTCCAGCGCGGAGCCGAGCGTCGCGCCCACGAGCATCAGGATGAGGGTGGCCCTCGCGAGGCGCGGCTTTCTCTGCGTCATGGAGCGGAACGTACCTCACGGCCCGGGAGGTGGCACCCGAAGCCCGGCGGCGTCAGGTGCCGCCGAGGTCAGTCCCCCGGGTTGAGGAACAGGTTGACGACGGGGTTGTTGCTGGCGTCCCAGCCCAGCACGCCGACGTACATTCCCCGGCGGCCCCCCGTGTCCGTCTGCTCGTTGAAGGAGGACGGGCAGGGGCTGCTGCCGCACAGCCAGCCGTGGAAGAAGAGCCGCTGCCCGCCGTCGAGCGCCACCGCGATGTCCGCGCCGCCGGGGCCGCACACCCCGCCTGTGTTTCCGGCGGTGAGCAGCGGGTGCTGCGTGACGGTGTCGAAGGCGTTGGTTGCCAGGCTGGTGGCCCGCATCCAGATGGTCTCGTAGGTGCAGAGGTTGTAGGGGCCGCGCGAGGCGAACAGGACGTAGGACCCGTTGCGCTTCACGAGGACGGGGTTCTCCACGATCCGATCCGAGTGGAGCAACTGGCGGCTGGTGGCGCCGGAGTACACGTGGGTGCCGGCCGCGTTGAGCCGGACGATGCGCAGCGACGACGGCAACTGCTGTGTCTTGTAGAGCAGGAAGCGCACGCCGTCGCTGTCCTTGAAGCCGGACGGGTCGATGACGCCGGCGTTCGTGATGGGACGGTTGGGGACGGTATCGTCCGCGGTGGGGGTGTCGGCCAGGCCCGGGCAGACCAGCGGCCCGCCGACGACCGGGGTGAACGGTCCGAGCGGCGAGCTGGCGGTGGCCGCGCCGATGCAGCGCTGGCCGCTGCCCAGCCCGGCCACCGGGGCGGAGAAGTAGAGCACCCACTCGGTCGCGCTGATCCGCTCGAGGTCCGGGGCCCACATGGAGTTGCCCGTGGCCCAGGAGGGCATGGCGGAGAGGGCCGGGCCCTCGGGCATCCAGGGCCCGGAGGCGATGTCGCCCTGGGCCGAGGGGACGTAGCTCCCGGTGGCCATGCCGTAGAACTGGCCGTTCTCGCTGAGCACGGAGGGGTCGGCGAATCCGCCGTTGGGCGCGTAGACCGGCTGCGGGGGCGCGGCCCAGGCGGGTAGGGCGACCCCGAGGCAGGTGGCGAGGGCGATGGCCGTGTCGAACGCGCGGCGACGGAGTGGCTTCATGGATTCTCCCAAGTGGGGCTGCGGTCTGAGTATAAATTGGTATTCCATGATTTCAGCTTATTCCGTCATTCTCATGGTGCTGGCGGGAGGACTGGCCACCCTTGCGGTGGTGCTCGTGTCCCTCACCGCCTTCCTCTATCTCCTCTACCGCGACGACCTGCGCTCCCGCCGCGGCGCGAGCGGCCCCTGGGCGGAGCAGGAGGTGGTGCGGCCCCCAGGTGGAAAGCTCCGCTTCGCCCTCTTCTATTGGGGGAGCCGGGGAGACTTCCAGCCCCTGGCCGTGCTCGCGCAACAACTCAAGCGCGAGGGCCACTCGGTGCTCATCAACGTCCGCGAGCGCTACCGCGAGGCGGGCCGCAGCCTGGGCCTGGAGGAGAGCGAGCTCTTCGCGCAGGAAGAGGACCACACGGAGGACGTCGTCACCATCCAGCTCCAGGGCAAGTCGGGGCCGCGGGGCATCTACTACCTCTTCCGCCATGTCGCCGAGCACACCCCGGCCTACTTGCGACAGTTCGATGAGATGGTGACGCGCTCGAAGGCCGACGTCCTCATCGTCAATGAGTTCGCCCTCAACGTGGGAATCCTGGCGGCGGACAAACACCGGCTCCCCCTGTTCGTCTTGCGCTACACCCCGCTCTTCACCGCGACGACCGAGCGGCTCTGCCCCATGGTGGGCACGGGTGACAAGGGAAGCTTCCTCAACTGGCTGTCCTATACGCTTCCCTCCTTCATGCGCATCTTCCTGGAGGGGCCCGTGCTGCGCCGGCTGCGGCACGTGCATGGCCTGCGGCCGCGTCCGGCGCTGAGCTACTTCTTCGGCCGCGGGTTCTGGCAGTACCCCGCGATCCAGGCCTACTCGAGCACGCTCATGCCCGTGCCGCACAAGGACATCCCCCCCTGGTATTTTCAACCCCGGGCCGCTGCTGCCGCCCAGCCAGGAAGAGACGGAGGCCGTGCCCGAGGCGCTCAGCGACTTCCTGCGCCAGAGCGGAGAGCAGCCCATCCTCTACATCGGGTTCGGCAGCTTCTCGCTGCTGCAGTTCCTTCCGCTCGCCCAGGCCCGGCAGGCCGCCCACGCCATGCTGGGCGCCGTCCAGGAGCTGGGCATCCGCGCCATCCTGCTCGAGCACACGTTCGACTTCATGCTCGAGGAGCCCATCTTCCAGAATCCCCAGTGGTACATGGGCAAGCGCTTTCCCCATAGCTGGCTCTTCCCGCGGGTCTCCGTCATCGTCCACCAGGGAGGCGCGGGCCACTGCGCCGCCTCGGCGCGCTCGGGCACGCGTGGTCGGCGCGCAGCTGGATGAGCAGGTGCGGCACAGTGACGAGAAGGCGGTGAAGGAAATCCTGGGGTGGTTGGGACGCTCCCGGGCCGAGCCTCAGGGAGGCAGCGGCGTGGGGGCTCGCGGGTCGAGTTGAGCGGGAACTCCGCTCTGCGAATGATGCTATGTGGCGTTCAATCGAGCCCTGACACCACGGCTCGGGTTGGAGGAGACACATGATCCGCGGACTGCATGGGTTGTTCTATTCATCGGAACCGGAAGCGGCGCGCGAGTTCCTGCGCGACAAGCTGAAGCTCCCGCACACCGACGTGGGTGAGGGCTGGCTGGTCTTCGATCTGCCCGAGGCCGACCTCGGCGTGCACCCCGTCGAGCCGGGCCAGGCGGGCGGTAGCCACGACGTGTCGTTCTACTGCGACGACATCCAGGGGACCGTCGCGGACCTGAAGTCGCGGGGGGTGCCGTTCGAGGCGGACGTCGCGGATCACGGCTACGGGTACGTGACGTACTTCACCATCCCCGGCGGCCTCCGCGTCCAGCTCTACGAGCCGAAATACCAGAAGCGCGCCGCGTCCTCGCCACGCAAGGCGGTGAAGACCGCGGCGAATGCGGCGAAGAAGACGGTGAAGAAGGCGGCCACGAAGGTCACGGCGAAGGCGAAGCAAGCCGTGGCCAAGGCGAAGACCACCGCCAGGAGCGCGACGGCCAGGCGTGGCACGGCGGCGAAGAAGCGCCGCTGAGCGTCCACCCGTCCGCTTCGGCAAGGCCGGAACCCAGCGAGCGACGGGTCCGAGGCGGACTGCCACCTCCCACTCTCGTCACGAGGGATAGCCGCCTGCTCAAAAAGCCTCCCTCGAACTCAGCGGGGAGTGCGCAGCGGCTGGATGTTTTCCTGCTAAGCTGGATATTCATGAGCCGCACCAATGGCGAGAGAAGGCTCCACCGGGAGACTGCTCCCTTCATGAGGGAACGATGCTGAGGGCCGTCTCCAAACGCCGGCCCCCGTTCCGTGGCCCGCGACTCCTCGGCCTGCTGCTGGGACTGGGAGTCGCGCCCCTCCTGGGCGCGTGCCCTGGCCGCTTGGAAGATCCGGAGCGCTTCCTCACCTGCACGATGGATGTGGAGCGCGAGTTGCTCGCCCCCAGTTGCGCCACCGCGGGGTGCCACGCCGCTACCAACCCCGCCGCCAACCTGGACCTGGCCTCGCCAGGTCTCGCTGCCCGGCTGTCGTCGGCCACCAGCTCCTGCCAGGGTCAGCCTCTCACGGTCATCATGCTGGACAAGGTGCAGCCCACGCCCACCTGTGGCTCGCCCATGCCGCTGGGCGGCACCCCCCTGAGCCCCCGGGAGCAGGCCTGCCTCGAGCTGTATCTGCAGCGGATCCCCGCGGGGAGCACGCCATGAGGCCGCTGCTCCTGCTGACGGCGCTCCTGCTGGCCTCTCCCGCGCTGGCCGCTCCCTCCAAGCCCCGTCTCCTCGTCGACGCCCCAGGCCCGATGCGCACCACGTTGAGCAAGGCGCTCCGCGACCAGTGGACGGTCGTGCCCGCGAAGCCCGCCCTCCGCTCCCAGCCCGTGTCCGGGGAGGTGCACCGCGCCTGCGCCCGCGCCCGCGCCGAAGCCGCCCTGACCGCTCGCCTCCAGCCCTCGGGCACCTGGAGCCTCCTGGTGCTCGACTGCGCCGACGGGCAACCTCGGGAGAGCTTCTCCCTTCCTCGCGGCAAGACGCGCCAGCCCCCACGGGCCCTCCCTCGGGCCGTGCTGACCCCCTTGCTCGCCGCGCTCGAGGAGGCCGGCGCCTCCGCGCCACCGAGGGCTTCGCCACCCGCCTCCCCACCGGCACCTCCCGCCCAGGCCCAGGCGAGCCTCGCTCCCGCCCCCACGGCCCCCGCGGCAACATCGCCCTCCGGTCCGGCCGTGGCCGCCCCCAGCGCCTCCGTCCCCACGGCCGAGGTGCCTCGCACTCCGGCCCTTGCCTCCGAGCCGTCCCTCCCCGTGGCGCTGCGCCTGAGCGTGGGGGGGCGCGCCTTCTCCCGCCGCTTCTACTTCACGGACGATCTCTTCGGCGCGCTGGGGGGCTACCGGCTCCGCCTGGCACCCTCCGCCCTGGTGGACGCCGAGTGGTACCCCGCCGCTCACTTCACCTCCGGCCCCGCCTCCGCCGTGGGTCTCTCCCTGGGTGCCGAGTCCGCCCTGGGCCTCTCCTCCGTGGCGCCGGACGGCACCGTCCACTCCACCCGCGTCCAGCGCCTGCGCGCCGCGCTCCAGGTGCGCTTCCGCGTGGGGAGCGCCGAGCTCACGCCCTTCGCCGGGTTCGTCTGGCAGGCCTTCTCCGTGGCGGACATCCCCGGCATCTCCCTGCCCGACGTGGAGGTCCGCGGCATCCGCACGGGGCTGTCTGCTCGCGCTCCACTCTGGGGCCCCCTGGGCCTCACCGCGCACGCCGCTGGCATCTACCCGCTGTCCACCGGTGAGCTCGGCTCCTCCGCCTGGTTCCCCCGCATGGTCACCGGCGGGCTCGACGCCTCCGCCGGCCTCACCTTCGCCCTCCAGCGCTCCCTCGAGCTGCGTCTGACGGGCGAGTACTTCCGTCTCTGGTCCACCCTGAACCCCGAGCCCGGGGATGCCTTCATCGCCGGTGGCGCGCTCGACTTCTCCTGGGGCGCCACCCTCGCAGTCACCCTCACGCTCTAGCGCCCGCGCCTTCCGGAGGTTTCCATGCGCATCCTCTGCACCCTCTTCGCTTGCGGCCTGCTGGTGGCCTGTCAGGGCTCCATCGTGGGCCCGCCTCAGCAGCCGCCTGACAACGGCGGCACCCCGTCCCGGAGCCAGTTCTCCTGTCAGGCCTCCGCCGTCCCCGCCGAGCTGCCCCTGCGCCGGCTCTCCAGCACGCAATACCGCAACATGCTGACGGACCTCGTCACCGCCTCCCTGCCGGCGGACGCCTCCGAGGTGCTGCTGGCGGTGCGGTCCTCGCTGGATCGGATTCCCAGGGACCAGCGTGTCACCCCCGCGGGCACCACCCACGGCGGCTTCACCCGGATGGACCAGACGCTGCAGCAGGCCTTCGTGGATGCCACCTACCAGGTGGCCGTGGACGTGGGCCGGCAGCTCACCCTTTCTTCCACCCGCCTCGGCACGCTGATGGGCGCGTGCGCCACGGACGCCTCCACCGCCAATGACGCCGCGTGCCTGGAGGGCTTCGTCCGCCGCTTTGGTCAGCGAGCCCTGCGCCGCCCCGTGCCCGAGGAGGAGGTGGCCGCCTTCACCGCCGTCGCCGGCTCCACCCCCGTGGACGCGGCCGCCGTCGCGGACGTGGTGGCCATGGTGCTCACCTCGCCCTATTTCCTCTACCACGTGGAGCATGGGGCCACGGCCTCCCCGGACGACTCGCGCTTGGACGCCTACGAGCTGGCCTCGCGCCTCTCCTTCCACTTCTGGCAGACGGGGCCGGACGAGGCCCTGCTCAACGCCGCCGCCAGCGGCACCCTGAACACCGAGGAGGGCTATGCCCAGCAGGTGCGCCGCGTCTTCGAGGACCCGCGCACCGCCGCCACGCTCGATGGCTTCTTCAACGAGTGGTGGCGCCTGCACGAGCTGGATCGCCTGGACGCGCGGCTGGGGGATCCGCTCTTCGACGCCTTCGTGGGCGCGGACAGGCCCGGTCCCGAGCTCCACGCGCGCATGGTGCGCGAGGTGCTGGACATGACGCGCCATGTGACGTCCAGAGGTGACCCCGTGGCCGCGCTGCTCACCAACCGCAAGAGCTTTGCCCGGACAGAGGATCTGGCCCGTCTCTACAGCATGTCCGCGTGGAACGGGGAGGGCGAGCCGCCCGACTTCACGGATGCGCGGCGGGTGGGCCTTCTCACGCGCCCGGCGCTGCTGGCCAGCGGCAGCGCCAACACGCGGCCCATCATGAAGGGCTTCCGCATCCGCAGCGCGCTGCTGTGTGACACGGTGCCGCCGCCGCCGGACAACGCCGCGGCCAACAACCCCATCAACCTCTCTCCCACCTCCACCACGCGCGAGGTGGTGGAGGCCATCACCCAGCAGCCGGGGACCGCCTGCGCCGGCTGCCACAACACGCTGCTCAACCCCATGGGCTTCGCCACGGAGAACTTCGACGCCCTGGGGCGCGCCCGCCTCCACCAGGTGCTCTTCGCCGCGGACGGCCAGCGGCTGGGCGAGCGGCCCGTGGACACGCGCAGCGTGCCGCAGGTCAGCCCGGGGGACCTGCGCGAGTCCCAGGGCGCCGGGGAGGTGACGCGCCTCATCGCGGAGAGCGGCCGCTTCGAGAGCTGCCTGGCCCGGCAGTACTTCCGCTTCACCTTCGGCCGGATGGAGGACACCGCCACGGATGGCTGTGCCCTGGCCGCCCTGGAGTCCGCCGCGCAGTCCGGAGCCTCCCTGGCGGACGTGCTGCGCCTGGCCGCGCTTCGCCCCGAGTTCCGCCGCCGCACCTTCCG
Organism: Archangium sp.; assembly: GCA_035645295.1. GTDB lineage: Bacteria > Myxococcota > Myxococcia > Myxococcales > Myxococcaceae > Archangium. Next base: position 17,548 of record DASQMW010000085.1, on the reverse strand, counting down.
CTGAAATGGAGAAGACCGACATGAAGACGCCCATGCTCAATCGGCGCCAGGTGCTGCGAGGACTCGGTGGCTTCTCGCTCGCCCTCCCGCTGCTGCCTTCCCTGCTCACCCCGAGTGAGGCCCGGGCCCAGGCCGCGGCGCCTCCCAAGCGCTTCATCCAGTTCTGCACCGATCATGGAGGCGTCTGGGGGGCGAACATGTTCCCGGCGGACCCCTCGGCGCAGACGCGGGAGTATGCCGGGCGCACCATCCGCCGCGGGCCGCTGAGCCTCACGGTGCAGTCGGGGCGGGCGCGGCTCTCGCCGGTGCTCTCCGCGGACGCCTCGGTGCTCACCAGCGGGTTGGTGGCGAAGATGAACGTGCTGCGGGGAGTGGACATCCCCTTCTACATCGCCCACCACACGGGCGGGCACCTGGGCAACTACGCGCGCAATGACGGCAATGGCGGAGACGGGACGCACGTGTCCCAGTTCCCCCGCCGCACCATTGATCAGGTGATGGCCTGGAGCCCCTCCTTCTATTCCAGCCTCAGCGGGGTGCGGGAGCGCGCGCTCATCCTGGGCGAGCGGATCTCCTACGGCTACTCCAACCCGCAGTCGCCGCAAGACGGCAGCGACATCCAGGTGCAGGGCGCCACCGCCACGAGCTCGCGGCAGCTCTTCGACAAGCTCTTTCCCGAGCCCCCGGGAGGAGGGGCCCGGCTGCCCATCGTCGACCGGGTCTTCGAGAGCTACCAGCGGCTGCGCAACAGCAACCGGCGGCTGTCCACCGAGGACCGGCGCCGGCTGGACGAGCACATGCAGCGGGTGTCCGAGCTGCAGCGCCGGCTCACGACGGTGACGAGCTGCGGCAGCGTGACGCGGCCCTCCCAGGACAACGAGGCCATCACCTGGGACCCGGGCTACCCCTTCCAGCCGGACAGCCACGCCCACTACTTTCAGCTCTACAATGACGTGCTCGTCATGGCACTGCTGTGCGGAGTGTCCCGCATCGCGGTGGTGAAGGTGGATCCGACGTTCTCGACCTTCACGGGCGACTGGCACCAGGACGTGGCGCACAGGGCCACGGATACGGATGGAGTGGCCCAGGCCACGCTCACCGCGGCGCACCAGCGCTTCTTCGAGACGGTGATGGTGGACCTGGCGCGCAAGCTGGACGTGGACGATGGCACCGGGCGGACGTTGCTGGACAACTCGCTGCTGGTGTGGTCGCAGGAGTCGGGCAACCGCACGCATGATTCGCAGAGCATCCCCCTCATCACCTTCGGCGGCGTGGGAGGCTTCCTGGCGACGGGCCAATACGTGGACTACCGCAACCTGAGCCGCGTCTTCAGCACGGGTGAAGCGGAGCGGCGCTGGCCCGGGCTGACGTGGAACCAGTGGCTGGGCACGGTGCTGCAAGCCATGGGCTTGCAGCGCCCGGAGTACGAGGCGGCCGACGTGGCGGGGTACGGGGTGAAGTACTCCAACGTGCAGTGGGCGCAGCTCACCACGGCCGAGGCCTATCCGGAGGTCATCTGGTCCGTGGCGGGAGAGGTCTTGCCCTGGCTGAAGGCGTGAGGGCCTTTCGGGACTGAACCCCCAGACTGGGGGGGTGAATCACCCACCCAGCCTGGAGTCTCTGAAGCTCAGGGCGCCTGGATGTACCAGCGCTGGCAGTCCGCACCCGTGTAGGGCCACTGGATGACGTCCGCGCCATCCGCCGTGGAGCACCCCGCCACATCCAGTGCCTTGCCGCTGTGCCGGGCCAGGAGCCGGAAGCTCACGCCGTCATCCGTGCGCTCCAGCAGCCACTGCTGGCAGCTGGCACCCGAGTAGGGCCACTGGATGACGTCCGAGCCATCCGCCGCCGAGCACCCCGCCACGTCCAGCGCCTTGCCGCTGTGGGCCGCCAGCAGCGCGTAGTAGCCGCCCCCCACGTGTTGCACACGCCACTTCTGGCACTCCCCGCCATTGTAGGTCCACTGGATGACGTCCGCGCCCTCCGCCGTGGAGCACCCGCCGACGTCCAGCGCCTTGCCGCCGCTCTTGGAGATCAGCCGGTAGGTGCCGTCGGCGATCGCGCCTCCCGCGAGGGTATTCGTGGGGAACACGTCGATGCTGTCGAACTCGGCGTAGTGCTCCTTCTTGGTGAAGCGCAGCGTGTTGTTGCCCGCGAGCAGCTGCACCCGCGCCGTGGCATTGCCCCACCGGTTCCACCCCGAATACGCGATGAAGAAGTCCGTCCCCGGGCCGCCGTTGACCGAGAGCGTGTGCACCGCCCACGGCCCGCCCGAGGTGCCGTTGCCCGTGCGCGCGGCGACGATGTACTCGCCAGCGCGGGGAACGGAGACGGTGAACTGCACGTAGCTCAGCGTGGTGTCGATGTAGCTGAGCTTGGACCCTTCGGCGGCGGTGGTCTCGGCCACCACCCGGGGGCCATTGGCGAAGGCGGCAAGCTCGGCCTCGTAGTGGCTCCGGCTCGGCTCGCCAGAGGGCAGTGGGATGGGCTGGTTGGGGTTCGCCGGCACACCGAGGTTCGGGGTGTTGTCCGCGTTCCAGGTGAACCGCTGGGCGCGGATGTTCCGGGTCCACCCAGCGCCCTGCCAGCGCGCGGTGTGGTAGACGATCCAGTCCTCCGTTCCATCCATCGACTTCGTGAAGGCGTGGTGCCCCGGGCCGTACAGGCCGTTACCACTGCGGAAGAGGGGAGTGGAGCGCTTCGTCCAGGAGGCGGGGTTGAGCAGATCCGTGCCCACCCGCGCCGTGATGAGCCCCAGGCAGTAGTTGTCCGTCCAGCTGCCGCTGGCCGAGTACACCAGGCTGATGACGCCGTTGCGGATGATGACCTGCGGCCCCTCGTTCACCTGCGGCGAGGTGTTGGTCTCCCACGTGTAGGTGGGGGTGGAGATGCGCACCCGGGCCGAGCTGAGGGTCCACGGGCTGCTCATGCGCGCGATGTAGAGGTGCTGCTTGTCGTTGACCGTGCCCTCCCAGCCGGACCACAGGAAGTACTTCTCGGTGCCCACCACCAGGACGGTGCCATCAATGGCCCAGCGGTTGGTCGAGTCGGTGATCTGCCCCTTGCTCGTCCAGGTGCCCTGGAACGGGTCGGCACTCGTGTTCTCGAGCACGTACATGCGGTGGTTGGCGTTGTTCCCGTCGTCCGCCGCGTAATAGACGTACCACTTGCCATCGAGGTGGTGGATCTCCGGTGCCCAGAGGCCCTTGCTGCCAGGGCCCGACGCCGGCGGGAACCAGATGGTCTTCCGCTCGCCTGCGTCGACACCGGTGAGCGTGCGCGAGCGCCACAGCGTCACGTCCCCGCCCGTCGTCTTGGTGAAGTAGTAGTAGCCGTCCGTGTGCCGGTACACCCAGGGATCGGCACCGTCCTGCATGAGCACGTTGTAGAAGCCCGCCTGGGTCAGCGGGCGTTCCAGCCCCGCCTGTGCGGTGCCCGGGTCAGCGAGGCCCTCGTCCGTCCGTGGCTCCTGCGGCCCACATCCCCACAAGGTCAGTGCGAGCAGGGTGAGCGCCACCGTGCGCGCGTGCATGCGTGATCTCATTCGAGGCTCCGTTCTTTCGCTTCCAGGCAAACAGGGTGGATTCCGGTATCATCGGAAACCTGGAAAGCCTCGAATGACCTTACCGCTGCTTCGCGCCATCCACCACGTCGCGCTGATCTGCTCTGACTACGAGCGCTCCAAGGCGTTCTATACCCAGGTGCTGGGGTTTCGAATCCTCCACGAGGTGTACCGGGAGGCACGGGACTCCTGGAAGCTGGACCTGGAGGTCAGCCCCAGCGTGCAGTTGGAGCTGTTCTCCTTTCCCTCTCCGCCGCCGCGGCCCACGCGGCCGGAAGCACGGGGACTGCGGCACCTGGCCTTCTCCGTGGCCGACGTGGACGCCACGGTCCTCGAGCTTCGGCGCCGCGGCGTGGAGACCGAGCCGGTGCGCATCGACGAGTACACCGGCCGCCGCTTCACCTTCTTCGCCGATCCGGACGGGCTCCCCCTGGAAATCTACGAGGAGCCCTCGGAAGCGGCTGGTTAGAGCAAGCTGCGCAGGGGCGTGGCCATCGTCAGTTGTCCGTGTAGGGCAGGTCGGGGCCCACTGTTACAAGTGAAGCCAAACCCGGGGCCGGGCGCGAGGGGCCCCGTGCCCCTCACCGCCCAAGCGACGAGGGCGGCGGCCTGGCGCTGAACGAGGGCACGTAGCACTCTCCCTGGTACTCGAAGAGGTCCTCCGGGCATGGGGCCTTGAGCTTGTGAGGCATCCAGCAGGCGCCGACGAGCTCGTCCTCGGTGTAGCGAGTGCAGGGGGGACGTTTCTGTCCTTTGAAGGGCTCTTTTGGGAGAGGCCGGGTGAGCACGGGTTGCCCCTGGGGGGTGGTTTCCGCCAGCGCCGCGCGGAAGTCCGCCGTCCCGGCTGCCGTGGGCACCTTGAGGCTCAGGGGGGCGGGCGGGGCGCTCGGGGGCCGGGACACGGGGGCCAGACGCACCAGCGTGAGGAGCAGGGCGCACACCATGGCGGCGCTCACCACGCCCCATCCCAGACGCCACCGGAGGCGGGGCTCGTGGGTGTCGGACACTGCGCGGACCATGCGCCGCACTTCCTCGAGCACACTCTCCAACGTGAGCAGCAGCGACTCCGCCGACTGCCTGTCCTGGGCCCTGGCCCAGTCGGTGTGCTCCACTTCCATGGCGGAGTAACCCGGTGAGGCCCAGGAGCCGAGCAACACCCGCCAGTCCTTCCTCGGTGCCGCCCTTTCCTCGGTGGCGTGCTTGCGCACCAGGGCCGAGGCCCCGCTCGTCTCGTGCGTCGCCAGATAGAGCCCCTCCTGGCTGTCATTGGACTGCTGTACCTGCTCCTGAATCAGGTACGGCCCCAACCGCTCCGGTTCCTCCCCGCTCGCTTTGGACTTCTTCTCCTCGTCCACGCGTGCCTCCTGGCTGGCCTCTCCGCCTGCTGGAGGCCAGATGCTCTTGTTCGCATGGACCGAGCCCGACTTCCAGGAGGTACTCGGTTCGTCAGGTGGAGGCCTACTCACAGGTTCCCTGGAATTTCTGGTCCCCCAAGCAGGTGCGGAGGAGGAGCGGGTGGTGCTTGAAGCCGCAGCCAGGAAGGAGCCCCTCCTGCCCGCTGGCACCGCTACCGCCCTGGAGCCCTCCACAGGCCCGAACTGGGGCTGCCGTGTGCCGCTCCCCCGTGGGCTCGTGCCTCGCTATCGGGGCGTGCTGGCATACTCCCCAACGGGCCCGGCTCAAGCCTGCCCCCTCGCTCGGATCAAGTCGCTCACGGACGCGAGCGGCCAGGGTTCCCCGGTGTCTACCAGGGCTCACGAGAAGCCCGTGGGAGGCTGACGGTAGCGTGCGACCTGGCAAGGTGTGGCTGGGGAGGGGTTGGTGGAGGAGCGCGGGTGGGCGTACCGGCGAAGTCAGCCGGAGGGGACGGCTGTAGAGGCAGTGAGGGACAACCTGGCCACGCTGCTGGCCGAGGCGAGCGAGGTAGGGCGCGGCCTGCCCCGGTAGAGTGGGGAGGCGGGGAGGATCTGGGCAAATGCCCCGTCTATGATGGGGAACATCCGCTCCTGACTCGGACTCCCGCCCATGCGCCCTGCAGCTCCAACCCCCGTGTTCCTTCCTGGCAGCGTCATCGCGGGGCGTTTCGTCCTCGGGCAACAGGTCGGCAGGGGTGGCATGGGCTCCGTCTTCCAGGCGGAGGACACGCTCGATGGCCGCACCGTGGCGCTCAAGTTCATGCACGCCACGGCCAATACGGCAGGCGCGCGGCGCTTCATGCGCGAGGCCAGATTGCTGGCAGAACTGCGGCACCCGGGCATCGTCGCGCATGTGGCGCACGGTCTCACCGAGAGCGGCCTGCCCTTCTTGGCCATGGAGTGGCTCGAGGGAGAGGATCTGGCGCGGCGGCTGGCACGCAAGCCCTTGAGCCTGGAGGAAACCATGGGTCTGATGCGCTGTGTCGCCGAGGCGCTCTCCGTCGCCCATGAGCGCGGCATCATCCACAGGGATCTCAAGCCCTCCAATCTCTTCCTGCGCCAGAACCAGGCGGAGGCGGTGGTCATCTTGGATTTTGGCCTGGCTCGGCACCAGTTGGAGTCACAGGCGTTGACGGGCAGTGCCATGCTGCTCGGCACGCCCCGGTACATGGCGCCCGAGCAGGCTTCCAGCCAGAAGACTCTCACCCCCAGCGCCGACATCTTCTCGCTGGGCTGTGTGCTCTACGAGTGTCTCACCGGCCAGCCCCCCTTCGAGGCTCCGCACCTGGCGGCGGTGCTGGCGAAAATCCTCTTCGCCGAGCCCCTTCCGCTGTGCCACTCGAAACCCGAGCTGCCCCCCTCCTTGCAGGTGCTGGTGGACCGGATGCTGGCCAAGGAGTCCCACCAGCGCCTGCCGGACGCGGTGGGCCTGCTGGACGTGCTGGTGCGGCTGGATGGGCTGGCGGACACGGTGGAGCCGGGGCAGGGCACGAGGACCGGCGGGTTGACCGGCGCGGAGCAGCGGTTGGTGAGTGTCCTGCTGGTCGTTCCTCCCCAGGAAAAGGGGGAAGCGTGTCTGGAGCAAACGCTCACGCTCGATCCGGCGGCGGGCTCGCTCCGTGGCGCGCTCCTGGAGCACCTGCACAAGAGCATCCCTGGCCAGGGAGGACGGGTCGTGATGCTGGCGGATGGCTCGCTGCTGCTCACGCTGCTGCCGGAGCGTGACACCGCCTCGGACCAGGTACTGCTGGCGGCACGCTGCGCCCTGTCCATCCAGGAGCGCTGGCCCCAGGTGTCCATTGTGCTGTCCACGGGGCGCGGGCAGCTTGGGTCACAACAGCCGGTGGGGGAGGTGATGGACCGCGCGGGACGGCTCCTGCGGCAGGGCGAGCAACTGCCGGCATCTTCCCCGGCGCACCTGTTGCTGGACGAGGTGACGGCGGGGTTGCTCGGACCGGGTTTCGAGCTCGCCCGGCTCACGTCGGGTGTCTACCAGTTGCGCGGCGAGCAGTTGGATGCCGACGCGTCCCGCCTGTTGCTGGGCAGGCCCACGACATGCGTGGGGCGCGAGCAGGAACTGGCCATGCTCGAGCTGGCCTTCGGCAGCTGCGTCGAGGACTCGTCTGCCCGGGCGCTGCTGGTGTTGGCATCTGCGGGGATGGGCAAGTCCCGGCTGCGGCACGAGTTCTTGCGCCGCCTGGAGAAGCGGGGGCAGCAGGTGCTGCTGATGCTGGGGCGCGGAGAGCCCATGCGCGCCGGTTCCGCCTATGGGCTGCTCGGTCAGGCCGTGCGCAGGTTGTGCGGTATCCAGGACACGGCGGCGCTGGAGCCTGGCCGGGAAAAGCTCCGGCAGCGGGTGGGCATGCACCTGCCCGCCGGGGAGGAGCGGGCCGTCGTGGAGTTCCTGGGAGAGCTGTGCGGCATTCCCTTCCCCGAGGAGAACAGTCCCGGCCTGCGCACCGCGCGCGCGGATCCGCGGGCAATGAGCGCCCAGGTGGGCCGGGCGCTCGTGTCCTTCCTGCGGGCCGAATGTTCGCGCGGCCCGGTGCTGCTGGTGCTGGAGGATCTGCATTGGGGGGATGCGCGCTCGGTGCAGCTGATGGGGGAGGCACTCCGGGCCTTGAGCGAGCAGCCGCTGCTGGTGCTGGCACTGGCACGGCCCGAGGTGAAGGAACTCTTCCCGGGCTTGTGGGGAAACCCGTTCCAGGAGGTGGCACTGCGGGGGCTCAGCCGCAAGGCGGGCGGCCGGCTGGTGCGCGAGGTGCTGGGGGCGGAGGTCTCCGAGTCCGTCATCGAGCGGATGGTGGAGCAGGCGGCCGGCAACGCCCTCTTCCTGGAGGAACTCATTCGCATGGCGGCGGATGGGCGGGGGGAGGAGCCGCCAGTAACGGTGCTGGCCATGCTCCAGGGCCGCATGCAGAGGCTGGCGCCTGGAGTGAGGCAGGTGCTGCTGGCGGCCAGCTTCTTCGGGCGCACCTTCTGGTCCGGTGGGGTGAGGGCGCTCCTGGACTCGCGGGACTCGCCGGAGGTGCTGGAACAGCGGATACGGCAGCTCGTGGAATTGGAGGTGGTGGAGCAGCTGCCGGAGAGCCGTTTCCCCTCGGAAGTGGAGTACCGCTTCAGGCATGCCCTGGTGCGCGATGCGGCCCAGGGCCTGGTGCTGGATGACCACAAGCCCACGGGGCACCTGCGGGTGGGCGCCTGGCTGGAGCAGATGGGGGAACCGGACCCGCTGGTGCTTGCCGAGCACTACCAGCTTGGCCATGTACCGGAGCGTGCCATTCCCCTCTATATCCGCGCGGCCGAGCAGCTCCTCGAGCGCTATGACTGTCAGGCAACGCTGCGCTGTGTGGAGGCGGGGCTCGCCTGCGGTGCGGGTGGCGCGATGCGTACCCGGCTGCGTGCGCTCCAGGCGCTGGTGTTCGTATGGATGGACGATTTGCGGCAGGCGTACGACATCGGAAGCGCGGTGTTGCCCGAGCTCAAGCCGGGGAGCCTCACCTGGTGCAGACTGGCGGGCCCCCTTCTCATGAGCAGCTTCTATGTCGGCAGGCTCGAGGAGGGAGTCAGGACCGCCCAGCTTCTCCTGCACACCCAGCCGGAACCCGACGCCGTCCCCGCCTATCTCGAGTCCCTCTTCTTTCCCGTGAGCAACCTGGGCGCGGCGGGCATGCGGCAGCAAGCCGCTGCGTTCCTCGCGCGCATGGTGGAGGTGGGGGCCACCCAGGTGGATGTGGACGTCCACATCCGCGCCTGGGTGTGCAATGCGCGGGGGTGCTTCGGGCTCTACTTCGAGGACACGCTTTGGCAGAGCTTCTTCCAGGCTGAACGAGCGGCAAGCCTCTTTCATGAGCTGGGCCTGGGGCGAGACCAGATCGTTGCGCAGACCACCGCAGCAATGGCGCGGTCCTTCCTCGGCGATGTAGCGGGTGCGGTGGAGTTGCTGCGGGGCGTGCTGGACAGTGCCCGGCAGGCCGGAGAGCCCTTCACCATCAGCTACGTCCAGGTGCACCTGGCCTTGATGCTGGCGTGGAGTCCCGAGGAGAAGCACCGGGATGCAGCCCACGTCCTTGCGCTCGATTGGTTGAAGGAGCATGCGGCGGCGCCCAATCCCATCACGAAGGGGGTCGCCTACACCGCCCTGGCGAAAGTGGCTCTGGCCCGGGGGGCGTTGCAAGAGGCCGAGGACTGGGCGGGCGGTGCGTCCGCGCTGCTCTCCAGCTATCTCACCTACAGGCTGCTGGCCCACCTCGTTCTCAGCGAGAGCTTGCTGACTCGGGGACAGCTCGCGCGGGCCCGGGAGGTGCTCGGGGAGGGGGACCTGGAATGGGAGCGGCTGGAGAGTGGGGGCTTCGCCGCCATCCGGAGGCTTGGCGTGTTGGCCGAGGTTTGCTTCGCGCAAGGAGACACAGAGGCGGGGGAGTCCGCCCTGAAACGGGCCCTGAGGTACCTGCGTAAGAGCGCCGAGGACCTTCCGGAGCCCGCCTTCCGTGAGCGCTTGCTGCACCAGGTGCCCGAGAATGCCCGTGTGCTCAAGCTGGCGCGTCTACGATGGGGAGAGGCCTGGAGCATGGATTGGTGGAAATCGCTGGCATGAGTCGTCAGTGGGCAGAGGGAAGGGCGAGGCCGCTCCATCGAGGCGCTGCACATCCTCCGGCACACGGGCTCCGGGGGCGCGGGAGAGGGCAGGGGGGGGGCCCAAAGACGAAGGGTCCGGAACCTCGCGATTCCGGACTTGCGCTTGAGCCGGTTACGTGGGCAGTGGGGTTATGCCGCCAACTTCTGCGCGGGCTGATGTAGCCCAGCGTCGAGTGCCGCCTCTGCCGGTTGTAGAAGACCTCGATGTATTCGAAGAGAGCCAGCCGCGCCTGCTCCTGCGTGGCGAAGTCCGTGGTGTAGACGAGTTCTTGCTTCAGGGTGCTGGAGAAGCACTCCACCACGGCGTTGTCCCAACAGTTGCCCTTGCGCGACATGCAGCACTGGATGCCTCGTGCAGCCAGCGCTCCCCAAGCAGGTGAGGAGGAGGAGAGCGTGGGGCGAGCAGCAACAGTCCGAAGTGCTCGCGCGGGGCCGCAAGGCCCTGGGTTGGATGCGGCCGGGAAGCTCGGCCCGGTGCGGCAACTCGTGGTTCTGCTCGGTGGTGAGGCGGGCCTGCGCATGGGGGCAATGATTGCGCTGGAGTGGAACGACGTGGACCTCGAGCGCGGGTTGTTCAAGGTGCAGCGTTCGGACTGGACGGGGCATGTCACCCTGCCCAAGAGGGCCGCCCTCGTGAGGTGCCGTTGACGAGGGCTCTGGCCTCGGCGCTCACACACAACCGCCACCTGCGGGGCGAGCGGGTGCTCTACTGCGACGAGGGACCCCAGTGTCCCAGCAGACGGTCCGCTCGTGGATGGCCGCCGCGCAGAAGCGGGTGGGGCTCGAGGTGACGGGGCGCTTCACATCCTCCGCCACAAGTTCTGTAGCCACCTCGCCATGCGGGGTGTCCCGCCGCTCTTCATCAATGAACTGGCGGGCCACCGGAGCCTCCGCACCACCATGCGGTACATGCACCTGGGGAAGGGTGAGAAGCACCACTCCATCCAAATTCTGGAGGAGGGGCGGGACAGCTGAGGCCCTCCTCCAGGCGTCCGGGCAGGCGAAAAGGCTGCAGGCCCGCCTCCTGGAAGCGCCGGACCCGCGCAACCCTTGCGCCCAGACGCAGCCCTTGCACCCGGAAACCCTGTGGGGACGGGAGGTTCCGAGGGCTCCCGGCGTTGGCACGGTGCTTGGAATGGCTCGGGACCGATGGTGGCATCCCTCGACATTCCGACTCCTTCCGAAGCGCTGATGCGCCGGTACGACGTCGCCGGCCCCCGCTACACCAGCTATCCCACCGTGCCCGAGTGGAAGCAGGACTTCGGCACCGAGCACTACGCCGAGCGGCTCGACGCGGCCGGGCGGGCGGGCGACGAGGAACCTCTCTCCCTCTACATCCACCTGCCGTTCTGCCGCAGCCTCTGCTGGTACTGCGGGTGCAACGTGGTCATCTCCCAGGACCGCGGTGCGGCGGACGTCTATATCGACCATGTCCTCCAGGAGCTGGACCAGGTGGTGGACCGGCTGGGCCGCCGGCGCACGCTGTCCCAGGTGCACTGGGGCGGCGGCACGCCCACCTTCCTGACCGAGTCGCAGCTGGAGCGCCTGTGGAGCGGCATCACCCGGCGCCTCTCGCCGCTGCCAGACGCGGAGGTGGCCATCGAGGTGCACCCCGCCATCACCACGCCCGCCCAGCTCACCCTGCTGCGGCAGCTCGGCTTCAACCGCGTCTCCATGGGGCTGCAGGACTTCGATCCGAAGGTGCAGGAGGTGACCAACCGCCACCAGCCCTTCGCCCAGACGCGCGCCCTGCTGGAGCACGCCCGCGGCCTGGGCTTCTCCGGGGTGAACTTCGATCTCATCTACGGGCTGCCGTACCAGACTCCGGAGAGCTGGGAGCGCACGCTGCGCCAGATATTGGAGCTGCGGCCGGACCGGCTCGCCGTCTACTCCTTCGCCTTCATCCCGGACGTGCTCAAGCACCAGAAGCGCATGCCGGCCGAGGCCCTGCCGGACGCGCACACCAAGCAGGGGCTGTTCCGCGCGGCCTGGGCGGCCTTCGTGGACGCGGGCTACCTGCCCATCGGCATGGACCACTTCGCCGTGCCCGAGGATGAGCTGGCGCTCGCCCAGCAGCGGCGCGCGCTGGGGCGCAACTTCCAGGGCTACACGGTGAAGGCGGCGCAGGACGTGGTGGCGCTCGGCTCCACCGGCATCAGTGACGTGGGCGGGGCCTACGCGCAGAACGTCCGTGCCCTGCCGTACTACTACGAGCGCGTGCGCGAGGGCCGCTTCGCCACCGAGCGCGGCATCCAGCTCACCGAGGATGACCGCCGCCGCCGCGCCATCATCACCCAGCTCATGTGCAACTTCTGGGTGGACCTGGGCGAGGACGGCCCGCGCGACTTCGCGCTGGAGTTGGAGCGGCTCGAGCCGCTGGAAGACGATGGGCTGGTGCGGCGGGAGGGCAGCCAGCTCGAGGTCACCCCCCTGGGGCGGCTGTTCGTGCGCAACGTGGCGATGGTGTTCGACGCCTACCTGCGCCGGGCCGAGCGGCCCCGTTTCTCCCGGACGGTGTGAGCATGGACGCCATCGATATTCTCGTGAATGAGCATCGCCACATCGAGCGCGTCATGGACGTGCTCGAGCGGGCCGTGGAGTACGGCCGCGGAGGTGGAGATGTGTCGCCGGTGCTCTTCGAGCGCGCCGCTCACTTCCTTCGCACCTTCGTGGACGGCAGCCACGATGCGAAGGAGGACGAAGTGTTCCAGGCCATCACCTCGCGAGGGCTGCTCCCCGGCGCGGGCGTGCTGGCGGCGCTCTCCGCCCAGCATGCGGCGGGGCGCGAGCTGGCGGCGGAGTTGAGCGAGGCCGTCCGGTCCGTCACGCAGGGCGAGAAGGAGTCCGAGGAGCTGTTCACCCTCGCCGAGCGCTACGTGCGCCTGCACCGGGGCCACACCGAGGCGGAGGAGATGCGGTTCTTCCCCATGGTGCGGCGGCTGCTCCCGGTGGACGTGATGGAGCGGGTGAGGGCGAAGTTCGCGCGCATCGAGGCCATGCACGGGCCGCTGGCCGACGCGGCGGATGCCCTGGAGCTGGCCTTCCCCCTGCCGGTGCCCACCGTGCGCCGCCCGGGCAGCGTCCGTGCCCATCCGTGGGTCGGGCGATGAATACCCTGAAGCCCGTGAGGCGCATCCTCGTGGTGGACGGCGAGCCCGTGGCGACGGGCGCGCTGTGTGATCTCCTGTCGATGGACGGCTATGTCACGGTGGGCCTGTGCACGCCGGACGAGGCCGTCCAGCGCCTGCGCAGCGAGCTCTTCGACGCGGTCATCACGGATGTGGTGCTGCCCGGAGGCCAGGGGTTGGAGGTGGTGCGCACGGCCCGCGAGCTCTGGCCGGACACGCCCGTGTTGGTGGTGACGGGACAGGTGAACTCGTTGGCCTCCGAGGCCGCCCGCTCGCTGGGCGCGAGCCGCGTGCTCGGCAAGCCGCTGCGCTACGAGACACTCGTCTCCGTGCTGCAGCGCTGCCTCCAGGGCGGCTGAACGCGGTGGACGCTGACTGACACACGGAGCGGCTTCTTGTTTCCTTTGTGCCCGGGTGGGCACATCGGCGTTGCGCCGCGCTTCCTCCGAGCGTAGGGAGTCCCATCTCCCATGTCCGCGACCGCTCAACTGCTCGAAGCCGTTCGAAAGGAAGCCCGCCCCGGCATCTGGACCACCGGGGTGAACCTCTCCCGTAATGGGTCCGTCTCGCTCCAGTCCCAGAAGCCCACGGAGCTGGAGCTGAGGGTCAAGGCGCCAGGCCGCCCGGTTGCTCTCACGGTGACCCTCTACCCGAACGACGCCGTCTGGGAATGCGACTGCCCCGGCCGGGTGGATCCGTGCGAGCACGTGGTGGCGGCGGCCATCTTCGTCCAGCAGGCCGAGAAGCAGGAGACCCCGCTGGAGACGATCGCGAAGAAGTGGTCCCGCGTTGTCTACCACTTCACCCGGGTCTCCGGAGGGCTGGAGCTCCACCGCACGCTCGCGCACCCGGATGGGAAGGAGGAGCCGCTCGAGGACAGTCTTGCCTCCATCGTCGCCAGGCCGGCGAAGGCCGCGACCCTCCAGATCGAGCAGTCGGATCTCCTCGCGGATCGTCTCCTGGAAAAACGCATCCGGGGCGCGCTTCCTCCCGAGCGGCTGGATGCGCTGCTCCAGGTGCTCCAATCCGCGCGCAACGTCCTGCTCGACGGGCGGCCCGTCGCCGTCTCGGAGGAGGTCGTCCTTCCCCGGGCCCTCGTCGAGGACCGGGGCGGGCAACTGGTGGTGTCGGTGGCGAAGGATCCCCGCGTCGTCGATGTCGTGAGCCCGGGGGTCGCGCTGCTCGGAGATGCGCTGGCGCGCCTGGGCGAGACCGCGATGACGGGCCCCTGGCTCCAGAACCTTCCGGTCGTCCGCACCTTCGCGCCCGAGCAGATGGGGGAGATCACCTCGAAGGTGCTCCCCGAGCTGGGCCGCCGCATGCCAGTCGACGTCCGCAGCAAGCGTCTGCCCGCCATCGACCGCGACCTGAAGCCGCGCATCCTGCTGGAGCTCAACCAGCTCGAGTCCGGGCTGTCCGTGCTGCCCACGCTCGTCTATGGCGCGCCGCCCTCGGTGCGGATCGACAACGGGCGGATGGTCTACCTGCGCGGAGCCGTCCCCCTGCGCGACGAGGCGGCCGAACAGCGGCTCCTCCATTCGCTGCGAGATGAGCTGAACCTGGTGCCCGGCCGGCGGCTGACGGTGCAGGGCCAGGAGATGGTGCGCTTCGCGGACAAGATCCGCCGCTGGCGGGGCGATCTCTCCGGCGACGCCGCGGGCATCGTGAGCCCGAACGTCAAGCTCCGGCCGAAGCTCGAGGTGCAGTCCACCGTCACCGGGCCCGGGATTCCCGACGTGCGCTTCACGCTCGAGTTCCAGGTGGAAGGGGACAAGGGCACGACGCACACCGTGGACGCGGCCGCGGTCATCCGCGCGTGGAACGAAGGGCTGGGGCTCGTTCCGTTGGAGGGCGGCGGCTGGGCGCCTCTGCCCCGCGCCTGGTTGGACAAGAACGGGCAGCGTGTCGCGGACCTCCTGGCCGCGCGGCAGGCGGATGGCCGGGTCTCCAACCACGCCCTGCCGGAGCTGAGCGCGCTGTGCGAGACGCTCGAGCAGCCGCCTCCGCCGGGGCTCGACAAGCTGGCGCCGCTGGTCGAGGGCTTCGAGAAGCTCCCCGCTCCCACGCTGCCGGAGGACCTCACCGCGACGCTGCGCCACTACCAGCAGCAGGGCGTGAGCTGGCTCGGCTTCCTCAAGAGCGCGGGCCTCGGCGGAATCCTCGCCGACGACATGGGCCTCGGAAAGACGCTCCAGACCATCTGCGTGCTGGGGCCTCGCACGCTCGTCGTCTGCCCCACCAGCGTGCTCCCCAACTGGGCCGCGGAGCTCAAGCGCTTCCGTCCGTCGCTCAAGGTGTGCGTCTACCACGGGCCCGGCCGCGCCCTGGACGAGGCCGCCGATGTGACGATCACCACCTATGCCATCCTCCGGCTGGACGCGGCCGTGCTCGGGGGGCGTACCTGGGACGCCGTCGTGTTGGACGAGGCCCAGGCCATCAAGAATCCCGAGAGCCAGGTGGCGCGCGCCGCCTTCGGGCTCCAGTCCCCCTTCCGGCTGGCGCTGAGCGGTACGCCGCTGGAGAACCGGTTGGAGGAGCTCTGGAGCCTGATGCACTTCACCAACCCGGGCCTGCTCGGGGGACGCCGGCAGTTCGAGGAGAAGGTGGCCCGGCCCATCTCCGACGGAAGCACCGAGGCGGCGCAGCAGCTGCGCAAGCGCATCCGGCCCTTCGTCCTGCGCAGGCTCAAGCGGGATGTCGCGCCCGAGCTGCCGCCGCGCACCGAGTCCGTGATGCACGTGTCCCTGGATGAGAAGGAGCGCTCCGTCTACGACGCGGTGATGGCGGCGACGCGCGCCGAGGTGGTCGCCCTGCTCAACGAGGGCGGCAGCGTGCTCAAGGCCCTGGAGGCCCTGCTCCGGTTGCGTCAGGCGGCCTGTCACCCGGCGCTCGTCCCGGGCCAGCAGGCCAGCTCGTCGTCGAAGGTGCAGACGCTCGTGGACGCGCTTGGCACCGCGGTGTCGGACGGCCACAAGGCCCTGGTGTTCTCGCAGTGGACCTCGCTGCTCGATCTCATCGAGCCGCACCTCAAGTCGTCCGGAATCGCCTTCGATCGCCTGGACGGAACGACGACGAACCGCGGGGACATCACCGCGCGCTTCCAGACACCCGAGGGCGCGCCGGTGCTGCTGATGTCGCTGAAGGCCGGCGGTACCGGTCTGAACCTCACCGCGGCGGACCATGTGTTCCTGATGGACCCGTGGTGGAACCCGGCGGCCGAGGCGCAGGCGGCCGATCGTGCCCACCGCATCGGCCAGGAGCGTCCGGTGATGGTGTACCGCCTGGTGTCGCAGGGCACGGTGGAGGAGCGGATCCTGGGGCTCCAGGAGAAGAAGCGTGCCCTCTTTGAAGCGGCCCTGAGCGAGGCGGCGGGCGCGACGGCCATCACCCGAGAGGACCTGCTCGAGCTCTTCTCCTGAGGCGCCCGCGTACCGTGCCGGGAAGGCCCGGGCACACCTGTCCATCCGGTGTGCACGGGCTCCCGTGCGCGCTCAGGGCGCGGCCGGGCAGTGCTCCGCTTCCGAGGCGCGGTGATCCCGGGACGGCATTCCCGTGAAGCGGCAGGGCAGCAGCACCCGGGCCGGGGTGGAGTGGAGGCTCGACACGCCATCACCGATCTGGTCGGCCGCGTTGCTGCCCCAGGCCCAGACGGTGCCGTCCTCGCGCAGCGCCAGGACGGTCGACCTGCCCGAGGTGAGGGCCGTCACCTCCGCGAGCTCCGGGCGCTGGACGGGGGTGGTGTAGAATGCCTGCTCCGTGTTGGCCACCTGGCGGTAGTCATTGCCGCCGAAGCCCCACACGGAGCCTTCCTGGCGCACTGCCAGGGAGATGTTCGAGGCCGCCGTGATGCCCGTCACCTCCATGAGGCCCGGTACGGGGGCCGGGGTGTACCGGCTCACCTGCGTGCCATCCCCGAGCTGACCCTGCCAGTTGGCGCCCCAGGCCCAGACGGTGCCGTCCTCGCGCAGGGCCAGCACATGCTGAAAGGCCGCCGAGAGCGCCACCACCCCCGTGAGGCCCGGCACCTGCGCCGGAGTGGGATGGGCGGTGTAGTTGGCGGGCCGCCCGAGCTGGCCCGCCGAGTTGGAGCCCCAGCCCCAGACCGTGCGGTCCGCGCGCACCGCCAGGACGTAGTAGTCGCCGCCCGCGAGGGCCACCACGTCCGTCAGGCCCGGCACCTGCGCCGGGGTGGGGTTGGCGGCGTAGTTGGCGGGCCGCCCGAGCTGGCCATACGTGTTCGCGCCCCAGGCCCAGACGGTGCCGTCCTCGCGCAGCGCCAGGGAATGCTCGCCAGCGGCCCCGATGGCCACGACGCCCGTGAGACCCGGCACTTGTACCGGAGCGGTCTGGGACCCGGTCCCGGGTACGCCGAGCTGGCCGCGGAAGTTCTGGCCCCAGGCCCAGACGGTGCCGTCCTCGCGCAGTGCCAGGGAATGGAAGGTGCCGGCCGAGACGGCCACCACCTCCGAGAGGTTCAGCACCTGCACCGGAGTGGCCCGCCGGGTACGCGTCCCGTCACCGAGTTGCCCATCGTAGTTGTTACCCCAGGCTCGGACGGTGCCGTCCGCGCGCAGGGTCAGGACATGGCTCGAGCCGGCGGAGACGTTCGTCGCGTTCGAGAGGCCCAGCACCTGCACGGGCGTGGGACGGAGGTCCGTCCCGGTTCCCAGCGCGCCGGCGAAGTTGTTACCCCAGGACCAGGCGATGCCGTTCTTGCTCAGCACCAGGGGGTGATCGCCCGCCGCCAGGGCGATCACGTGTTCCACCCCTTCCACCTGCCTCGGCGTGTGGCGGCCGGACGTTGT
>DASQMW010000084.1:0-4194 GCA_035645295.1 Archangium sp. | reverse complement strand
ATTGGACTGGGCGATGATCGTCTTCCCGGCGCGCACGGTGAGCACGACGTTGCCGCCCTGCTTCTCCTCGATGACGACCTGCTCCTGCCGCACGCCCTTGAGGAAGGGGTTGCTCAGGTTGGGTCTGATGCGTCCCTTGCTGGTGGACAGCAGCACCTGGCCCTCGAAGAGGGCGGCCTCCGGGCCCTCGGCCCGCAGGGTGATGGAGAACGGAACGCCGCGGACCTGATCCGCGATGGGATCGATGCGCACGCCCGTGACGAGCAGGGGCCTGCTCTCGGAGGGATCGGCATGGGGGTCCGCCGGGTCGCCATCCGCGCTCCGGGGCGCGATGTCCGGAGGCAGCGAGAGCACCGTGAGACCCTGCTCGCTGATCGACTCGCTTCCGTCCCCCATCTCCAGCCGGACGTCCTGGTGCCCGGCCGACAGGCTCCCGGGCACACTGGCTTGCAGCGTCCCATCCTGCTCCACGCGGATGAGGGTCACCTCCTGCCCGCCGATCAGCAGCGTCGGTGTCAGCAGGGTCGCCGTCCCGTAGGCGTAGTCCACCTTCACTGGCAGTGGAGCGTCCAGCGTGAGCGTCACCGTCTCGCCACTCAGCACCTCCTGGGGCTCGATGGAGATGATGTTCGGCGAGGGCGACGTGTAGGGCTCGCAAGCGCACAGCACCAGGGTCGACAGCAGCGCGATCTTCTGGAGCACGGCGAATTCCTCCTGTACCGGTCTCCCGGGGAATACCGACTGGCGCCAGTGTGCACTTCCTCACGCTGGGTGGAAAGCGGCCCGGGGGCTTTTCCTCTCGCGCCTCCCCACCGCACCCATGTTGCTGGAAAATTGAACCCCTGGTGGAGGAGAGCGCGAAGGTTGTCGGGCAAATGGAAGGCCGCCCACCGCACGGACGGGCCTTCCGGGCCGGTTGCTCGTCCGTGGCCACGGAGTTAAGAGGGGCGCCATGGTTCGCCAAATCCTCATCTGGCCCGATCCCCTCCTGAAGCAGAAAGCCAAGCCGGTGGCCCGGGTGGACGACTCCATCCGCACCCTGGTCAAGGACATGTTCGAGACCATGTACGCCGCCGATGGCGTGGGGCTCGCCGCGCCGCAGGTGGGCGTGCTGCAGCGGGTCATCGTCCTGGACACCCGGCCGCGCCAGCCCGAGTCCCAGCCGCTGGCGATGATCAACCCGGAGATCATCGCGCTGGAGGGGAAGATGACCTACACCGAGGGCTGCCTGTCCATCCCCGGCGAGGCCGAGGACGTGGACCGCGCCGCGGTGGTGACGGTGAAGTTCCTGGACCCCGAGGGCCGAGAGCAGACGCTGACGTGCGACGGGCTGCTGGCCATCGCGGTGCAGCACGAGACGGACCACCTCAATGGCACCGTCTTCGTGGACCACGTCTCCACGCTCAAGCGGGAGCTCATCCGCAAGCGGATGAAGCGCGTCAAGGCGTCGCGCGAGGACCGGGCGTCGGTTTAGTCCGCACGCCCTTCTTGGGGCAGAGGTCCGCCACGGGGCAGCGCTCGCACGCGGGCGCCCGCGCGAAGCAGGTTTTCCGTCCGTGCCAGACCAGGAGCTGGTGGCCCTTGGCCCACCGCTCCGGCGGCAGCAGCGCCTGCATGTCCAGCTCCACCTTGTCCGGGTCCTCGTGGCGGGAGAAGCCCAGCCTGTAGGCCAGCCGCTTCACGTGGGTGTCCACCGGGAAGGCATCGTCGCCGCCCAGGTGGATGCTCACCACGCCCGCCGTCTTCCGGCCCACGCCCGGCAGCTCCTCCAGCGCGGCGCGCGAGTGCGGCACCTCGCCCCCATGCTCGTCCATCAGCGCCCGGGCCGCGGCGATGATGTTCTTCGCCTTGGCGCGGTACAGGCCGCACGACTGGATGAACGGCTCCAGCTCCTCCACGCTCGCCCGGGCGTACGAGTACGGATCCGGGAAGCGCTGGAAGAGCGCGGGGGTGACCAGGTTCACCCGCTTGTCCGTGCACTGGGCGGAGAGGATGACCGCCACCAGCAACTCCATGGGGGTGCGATAGACCAGCTCGATGCGCACGTCCGGCATGGCTTCCTCCAGCCGGTCCATCACGTCCACCGCCCGCTTCCGCTTCGACTCCATCGGCTCTCGCGACACAGGGGTGCTCTATGACAAACCGACCTCGGACGTAAAGCGGTTTCCACTACCTCCCAGGACAGCTTACCTGACCTGCCGGGGTGCGGCCTCTCGGGTGCGGGGCCCGCTCCGTCCGCCGGGTGACACCCCTGGCAGGTCCTGGCGAGGGACCGGGCCGCCTCCCCGGGGCGTTGGCTGGCTGATTCCCGGAAGGTTGGTAGACTGGGCGGTGCCTTGCGTCGTCTTGCCGCCCTCCTGCTGCTCATCCTGTCGGCGTGTGCCGCTCCTCGCGCGCGGCAGAAGATGAGCTTCGACGAGCTGTACTCCAAGAAGCCCGCGCCAGCCCAGGTGGCCGCGGAGGCTCCCGGTGCGTCCCCGGGTGGGACGTCCAAGCGGATGCCCCAGGCGAGGAGGAAGGGCGCGCAGGTGGAGGATGCCCCGGTCTCCCAGGCGCTGCGGGACGCCCTGGCCACCTTCGCCACGCAGGCGCGCGCCGCGCGGGCGCAGGTGCAGCGGGGCAGCGCCATGCCGGACGCCCAGGTGCTCAACTGGCGGGAGATGACCGCCACCCTGGACGCCTTCCTGAGCCAGTCCGCGCGCAAGACGTCCTCGCTGGACGTGGTGCGCGCCCGGGTGACGCTGGAGGCCGAGCTGGAGGAGGACGCGCGCACCTACGGGGACATGCCCGCGGACCTGGCCGACGCGGTGCTCGCCCGGATGGACCAGCTCGCGGGGCGCATGGCCGAGCTGCGCCTGTTGCAGCTCAAGCCCTCGAAGAAGCCCCTCCAGTTCGTCTGGCCGGTGGACCCGGTCGTCATCACCAGTGTCTACGGCAGCCGGGTGCACCCCATCACCGGCGAGGAGCGGGAGCACCAGGGTCTGGACCTGGCGGCGAAGCGGGGCCAGCTCATCTCGGCCGCGGCGAAGGGAGTGGTGGTGCGCGCCGGGTGGAACGGCTCCCACGGCAACCAGGTGATCCTCCAGCACGACGGGAACGTCACCACCCGCTACAGCCACCTGTCGCGCGTGCTGGTGACGCCCGGCGAGGTGCTCGAGGAGGGGGACGTGGTGGGCGCGGCCGGCAAGACGGGCCTGGCCACCGGCGTCCACCTGCACTTCGAGCTGTGGCGTGACGGCCAGCCGTGTGATCCGCTCGACGAGCTGGGCCCCACGGATTCCGGCGAGGAGCCCTCCTTCGTGCAGCGGGAGGCGGTGCCGGCCGAGGCCTCCAAACGCGAGGGGCGCCGTCCCGTTGTTGGACGACGCCCCCGGTGAGGTCGGAGCGCGCTCGCGGGCTCCCGCGGACTACAGCGAGTTCTTCAGCTCCTTGGCGGGCCGGAAGCCGACCGTCTTCGAGGCCTTGAGCTTCATCATCTCGTTGGTCTGCGGGTTGCGGATCTTCCGCGCCTTGCGAGAGCGGACCGACCAGGTGCCGAAGCCGGGGTAGCTGAAGCGCTGGTCCTTCTTCACCGCCTTGCCGATGTTGGCGAAGACGATGTCGAGAATCTCCGCCGCCGACTTCTTCGTCAGCCGCGACTGCGCCGCCACCGCCTCCACGAGCTCTGCCTTGGTCATCCGCGCTCTCCTCCGTCCGCGTTGAAATTCGAAAGTCCGAGGTTGGTAACAAATCGCTCTTTTGTCTGTCAATGCTGGCAACCATTGCGAGGCCGGTAGATCGGCCTCCGCGCGATCCGCGAGGAATTTGACGGAGCACGCGGCTCCTCTAGAGAGGAGGAATGCGTCCGGCGCTCGTCGAGCCCTCGCGCCGTGGGGCTCCGGGCCCTCGAGGCGAGGATGCGATCGATTGAGAGGGTTTTTCTTTGTCATTTCGATCATTTGCGTGACGTCCGCTGATCCAGACGGGCACGAAAGGCTGGCAGGTAATAGAGTGTGCGATCGAATGCTCCGCTGCCTGCTGATGATCTTCTTCCTGACGTTTCCGGCCTGCCGGGCAACCGCCGGGGTGATCGCCCCCGGGCAGTCCGCCGGGCCGGACGGGGTGTGGGTGGACGGGGCGTGGAGCGGGGCCGGCGATGGTTCGCGAGCGCGGCCCTTCGGCTCCCTGTCCGAGGCCCTGGCGCGGGTGCCGGGG
>DASQMW010000083.1:0-3305 GCA_035645295.1 Archangium sp. | reverse complement strand
TGAAGAAGCGGAACCGCCGGGGTGTGCTGACGTCGGGGGCGCGCACGACACCGGCGCGCCTGCTCGACGAGCACCGCGACTCCCTCTCCGAGCAAGACCTGCGCGTCGCCGAGCTGCTGTCTTCCTGGTCGGCCCGCGCGGGAGCCCGGGGCAGCACGTACGCGGCACGGGCTTTTGTGGCGCTGGTGGGACATCCGCGGGTGGCGCTCGACGTCTCGCCCGATGAGCCGCTCGAGCTGAAGCGGGTGCGGCTCGGGTTCATCGCGGTTCCCGCGGGCGATCACATCCGGCTAGAGCCCTCCGTTGATGGCGAGGTCTTCGACGCGCGGCTGCTGACCTCGTTGATGAAGTCCTTCGCGCCGGGCGAGCCGCTCTTCACCTCCGAGGAGCAGCGGGGCCGGTGTCTGCTGATCGACGTGAGCGACGAGGCCCGCCAGCTGTTCGAGCTGCTCCAGAAGCACGGCGCGCGGTTTCCACCCGAGGCGCAGCAGCCGTTGCTCGAGCGGCTCTCGCGTCTGGAGGCTCGCCTCCCGCTGGTCGTCCCGGAGTCGCTCAAGGGCCGGGAGATCTCCTCCGAGCCCGAGACGGTGGTGCGGCTGCGGCTGTTGCCGGACGTGTCGCTCGAGTTCGAGCTGTTCGTGCGTCCGGGACCGGGTGCGCCGCTCTTCCATCCGGGAGTCGGTCCACGGGATGTCCTGCTGCTGCGGGGCGCCGAGCGTGCGTACGTGCGGCGTTCCCTCCTCACCGAGGATGAGCGGGCGCGCGCGATGATTTCGACGCTTCCGCTCGCCGGCGCGGAAGAAGGCCCCCCGCACTGCTTCCGGATGAGGGACACCGACTCGGCGCTGGAGCTGGTCGCCGCCCTGCAGAATCCCCCGCGCGGACTCGCCGTCGAATGGCTCGATGAGAAGCCGAGGATCCTCTCCTCCGTGGGCCCCGAGGCGCTCAAGGTCCACATCGACCGGAAGCGGGATTGGTTTGGCATCAACGGTCAGCTCAAGGTCGAGACCGGCCGGCTCGAGCTCGCGGTGCTGTTGGATGCGGCGCGGCGGCAGCAGCGGTTCGTGCGGGTCGATGAGCGACGCTGGGTCGAGCTCAGCGATACGTTGCGCTACCGGCTCCAGGCCATCGCGGATCACACCTTCATTCGCAGTGGCCGGGCGGAGCTGTCGCCTGGAGCGGTCCCGGCCATCGACGCGCTCGGCGGGGCGGGGGCGGAGGTGGAGGCGGCTCCCTCGTGGCAACTGCTCACCGAGCGCCTCGCGGCCTCGCTGTCGCTCCGGCCGAAACCGCCCGCGTCGCTCAAGGCGACCCTCCGCGACTACCAGGTGGAGGGACATGCGTGGCTCAGCCGGGTCGCCGCCTGGGGCGCCGGAGCCTGTCTCGCCGACGACATGGGCCTCGGGAAGACGCTGCAGGCGATCGCGGTGCTGTTGGACCGGACGCGCATCGGGCCCGCGCTCGTGCTCGTCCCCACGTCGGTCGGCTTCAACTGGGTGGAGGAGATCCGCCGGTTCGCGCCGGACCTCCGTCCCATGCTCTACGCCGAGCAGCCGGATCGCGCGGCGTGTCTCGCGAAGCTCACGAAGAAGGACGTGCTGATCGTCAGCTACGGCCTGCTCACGCGCGACATCGCGAGCCTGAGCGCGGTCACCTTCGCCACCCTCGTCATCGACGAAGCGCAGGCGCTGAAGAATCCGGCCACCCACCGGGCCCGCGCCGCGCGGAAGCTGAATGCTGGCTTCCGGCTCGCGATGTCGGGCACGCCCCTGGAGAACCACCTCGGGGAGTTGTGGAGCCTCTTCTCGATCGTCTTCCCCGGCCTGCTCGGAAGCTGGGAGCAGTACCGCGAGCGCTTCGCGGGGCCCATCGAGCGCAGCAAGGATCCCGAGGCGCGCGCGGCGCTCTACCGGGTGCTCAAGCCCTTCCTGCTCCGGCGCACGAAGCGGGAAGTGGCGCGCGAGCTGCCCTCTCGCACGGAAATCCAGGTTCCCATCGCCCTCTCCGAGGAGGAGTGGACGCTCTATGAGGATGCGCGCCTGGCCGCCGTGGCCGAGGTCACGAAGGACGGCAAGGGCGTGCGCAACGAGCAGCAGCAGTTCCAGGTGCTCGCGGCCCTGACGCGCCTGCGGCTGCTGGCCTCCCATCCGCGGCTCTACGACGCGAAATCGAGCATCAGCTCCTCCAAGATGCGCCGCCTGCTCGAGCTGCTCGAGGAGCTCCGGGGCGCGGGGCACCGCGCGCTCGTCTTCAGCCAGTTCACTTCGCACCTCGCCCTGGTGCGGGAAGAGCTGGACCGGGCGGGGTTTCGCTACCAGTACCTCGATGGCACGACCCCGGCGGGTGCCCGGGCCAGGCAGGTGGAGGCGTTCCAGCGCGGGGAGGGAGACCTGTTCCTCATCTCGCTGAAGGCGGGCGGAACGGGACTCAACCTGACCGCGGCCGACTACGTCATCCACCTGGATCCGTGGTGGAACCCGGCGGTGGAGGATCAGGCCACGGACCGGGCCCATCGCATCGGGCAGGAGCGGCCCGTCACGGTGTACCGGCTCGTCACTCGCGGAACGATCGAGGAGCAGATCCTCTCGCTTCACGCGGACAAGCGCGCCCTGGTGGCCGGCATTCTCGAGGGGACGGATGCCGCGGCGCGGCTGACGACGAAGGATCTCCTCCAGCTGCTGGAAGCGGGCGGTGCTCCCATGCGCGAGGAGACGTCCTCCGCGCCCGGGAGACTCGTGCACTGAGGCGCGGGTGCGAGCCGGGCGGTCCAGCTCGCACCGTGCTTCCGGTTACTGCGCCCGGCGCATCAGGTCGAAGAGCGCGTACTTGATGCCGTTGCCATCCAGGTTCTTGGTCGTGTCGTCACGCAGCGCGCGGGCCTTGTCCATCCAGGCAGTGACGTTGGGGCCGTTGGCCTCGTTGCCGAAGACGAGCTTGTGGGCCTCGTCCAGCAGCGTGCGCAGCAGCTTGTCGTCCGGCTTGGCCATCTGGCTGGCGGACGGCGCACCGCGGAGCTCGTCGAAGAGGGCGTACTTGATGGCGTTGGCGTCCATCCCCTGGTCCCGCATCGTGCGCGCCTTGTTCATCCACGTCTCGACGTTGGCGCCGTTGGCCTTGTTGCCGAAGATGAGCTGGTGGGCCTCGTCGAGCATCTTGCGCAGCAAGGTGTCGTTCGGCTTGGCCATCTCATCGGCGGACGCGGTACCCCGGATCTTGTCGAAGAGGGCGTACTTGATGGTGTTGGCGTCCTGGCCCTTGCCGGCCAGGTCCTGGGCGAACTTCAGCAGCTCACTGGCCTGGGTGGC
>DASQMW010000082.1:0-6646 GCA_035645295.1 Archangium sp. | reverse complement strand
CGGGGTACAGGGCCAGCTTGAGTGCCACGGGCCCGAGGACGCCCTTCACCCCGAAGGCGCGGTAGACGGCGCCGTAGGCTCCCAGTCCTCGCCGCTCCAGAATTCGCCAGGGGCCCACCCTCGTCCCCGGAGGAAGGCGTGTGGGATTCAGGTGGCCAGGCTCCATGGAGTGCCCCGCGAGGAGGGAGTCGCTGCGAGGACGACGAGCCTACTCGCTGCGTCGGCCTGTGTCAGCGCAATCTCCAGAGTGGGTAACCATCAGCGCCTCTCTTGCCGTCGGAGACGCTCAGGACCGCCAGGCGGGAGCCCTCCGCAGCGACCCTCAGGCTGGTTGCCCAGGGGATGGCAGCAGAGCCGAGTCTCAATGCCTTGCGCACGCATCTCCGCCATGGCCGCCTCGTGGACCACGGAGAGTGTCGTGGACCACGGAGAGTGGCTGACTGGAGGGTGGCCGGCAGCCCCTCCCTATGCGCAAACGCTTGACTCGCCCGGGCATCGGCCTTTCCCGGTCCGAAGGGGTGGATGACCTGTAGGTGGGGCCCCAAAGGACCGCCGTGTGGCGCTCAGCCCGCTCAGTACACCCGGAGCTCTCCGGAGGTACAGCGCTGGTCCTCCACCGCGACCTCGAAGTAATACTCGGCTGCGTTCGCGTGGAGGTCGAGCGGATCGCACTCGTCTTCGTAGACCGTGGTCCACCCCGCCGCCGTCTCGTCGCTCTTCACGTCGGCGTCGAACGAGTCACCCTCGTCGTCGTTGTTCTGCAGGAAGTCGACCTGTTCGGGCGTAGGTCGCCCACCGGGGTCTCGCTCCCAGACCGTGAACGTCGCCTGCGGGCTCTTGAAGATGAGCCACCCTGTCGTGTCCGGGAAGCCCCAGAGCCGGGCGTGCATGACCGCATGGGCGCCCCGGCCCACGGACTCACCCTCGTCGAAGGGCCGGCCGTCACCCGACCGCCAGGCGCAGCTCTCGATGCCCCAGCGCTGGAGGGTGATGCTCGTGCGCCTCTCGATGCCGCCGGAGCGCACCACGAAATCGTAGACCTCGCGCCCCTGACTGTCCTCGAAGTCCTTGGCTGTCGGGGTGACGAGCATCAGGTCCAACTGGTCGCCCGGGGCGCGCGTCGCCGGCCCTCCGTTCACGGTGACCTCGTGACCCGCGAGCTGGGTTCCAGAGATGCGGAGGCCCAGCCCCGAGACCATGTGCAGGCGCGGAAAGGGGACCGTGGAAGGCCCGACTCCTCCCGCGCGGTCGCGCACCAGGACCGTCACCCGGTCAAGGGTATGCGTGACCTGCAAGGCCATCGGCTCGGACTCCAGTTGGAGATCGCCATAGCGTGCAACGAGGCGCAGCGGATGCGTCCCGATGCGCTCCAGCTCCCGCGCGCGCAGGGGCCAGGTGCTGGCAAGCGAGGACTGGCTCCCGTCGAAGGGCAGCACCTTGTCGAGCTCCGCGACGCGGTTCCCTGCGTTGACGTCGACCACCGAGATGGCGACGTCTCCCCAGAGGTCTTTGCCGGTGACGCGCACCTCGACGGGCGTTCCGTAGGCCACCGGTTGGCCTGCGGCCGGCAGCTTCACCTCGAGGCCGTCCAGCGTCGGGTAGAGCTCCACGTAGACGCTCTCGCTCTCGACCCCCCACGGCGTGCTGCCCTTCTGGGTCGCCGTCAGCGAGGCCCGCAGCTGCACGCGGATGGGGCCCGACTTCTTCAAGAACTCGTGGCGCAGCGTCCACCGCCGGAGGAAGTCGATGCTTGCGGCGACGCCCACTGCCTACTTGGTGGCCATGCCCACGACCTGGGCGGACACTTCGTCCGATGACACCCCTGCTCCGCTTGAAATCCCTTCAATCGCCTGGTGGAGGCGCTGCCCCGAGGCGGGGTCAGGCCTTTTTTCCCTCGGCAGGCGTGGTGTCGACCGCCCAGTGGACGACGCCCACCACATTCCCGCCGTCGTCCAGCACGGGAGCGTTGTAGGTATGCCAACGATGCTCCTGGCCGCGCACGTCGTACCGCATGTCGAGCTTTTCCGGAGCCTTCGTCCTCGCGACCCTCGACAGCGACTGCCTCAACGCCGACATCCCCTTCGAGTTCTTGGGATCGTTGAACACATCGAACAGACCGCGTCCGACGAGATGTTCTCTCGGCAGTCCGAGTGTCTTGAACAGGAGGTCGCTTCCTTCGACGAACGTGAGCGATTCGTCCGGAAGAACGACAAAGCAGACGCCGGGCATGGCACGAAACACCACTTTGAAGTCAATATTCGTTATCATGTGGGAAACGTAAGGGTTCCGGCCCCCCCCAGGAACCACCCTGCGATGACAACCAGCCCACCGTGCCGTGCCGGAAGGCATCCAGGCTGACGACCAGGCTGCTCCATCGGTTCTGTATCCCTCCAGTCGTGGCACGAATCCTCGTGCTCGGCAGGATGTATTCCGTGTCACCCTGCGGATACCGACCTGCCTGTGCCCCGCTCCGCTGTCAGCTCAAGAAGCCGACTGTGGCCCCGCCTGCCTGGAGAGGGCCTCCGCGCTGAAGGACCTAGCCCACGTCCAGACAACCGGTACCGCCATGGTGGACCTGTACACCCCGGCGGAGAAGTGGGCTTCCGTCAGTGCTGCGCCTTGAACCAGCGCACCCACGCGTCCGCGACTTCCCTGGCCGGGTTGTTGATGGAGCGAGGGTCCAGCAAGAGGGAGAAGCCGTGGGCCTCGAAGGCCAGCAGGTCGCGATTCACCGCGTAGTCGCCCTGGGCGTCGCGCTGAGGCCTGCCGTTGGCGTCGCGCTGGATGTAGCGGCTGTGGGTGGCGAACTCGTCGATGCGGCGCTGGTACTGGCCGGTGCCGTAATAGCCGTTGAGCGCCTGGGTGATGCTCATGTTCGGATTCCGCTGCAGGCGGTTGGCGAGGTTGAGCCCATCGATGTCGCCGTTCCAGTCCGCGTCGCCCTCCTTGGCGATGGCGGCGGCGGCGCGGCGGGCCACGTTGTTGCCATTGGCGGTGTTGCGCACGGCCGAGGCCACGTCACCCGTCAGCGCGACGGTGTCGAGAGTGAAGGGGTTGGGGACGCGGTGGGGCGGCAGCGTCGGGGTGAGGTAGCTGTCCGGGACGCGGGCCGCGTTCACCTGCCAGTCGAGCGCGGCGGCCACATGGCCCATGTCGACCTCGCGGCCGTCCGGAGTGAGCATGGTGCCGCGATAGCCGCCCACCGCCTGGTTGGCGCTATAGTCCGGGCCACGTGGCAGGCCTGCGGCGAGCACCTTCGCTTCGGAGGCAGGCCACGAGCCGGCACCGACATTCCACGCCTCGCTGTTGTAGTAGGTCTGCCGGGCGATGGTGGCCGCGCCGCCCTTGCCCAGCTCGCGCTCCAGCGTGGCGATGCGCTCATTGAAGACGGTGAAGCGTGCGTGCCCCACGGCGTCCCGCGGCTGGGCCCGCTCCACTTTCTCCAGCGCGGCGATGTCCCGCTTCAGCTGGGCGATGCGCGCCTTCGTGGCGGGGCCCCCGCCGGTGATGGCGAAGAGGCCGCGGTTGTCCAGCCCCAGTTGCAGTCGGCCCGCCTCCTGGCGCAGGCCGGACAGCCGACGCTGCGTGTCCAGCGCCTGCCGGTAAGAGGCGTTGTTCACCTTGTTGACGCCCTGAGCGCCCGCCGTGCCGGCCCGGCCCGCGTCGTAGCCATCCGCCACCTGCCGCGGCGCCCGAGTGGGAGCCTTGGCCGCTCCCGGCGAGGCGGCCGACTTGGCCGCGGGGGGCGGGGGCGCCGGGGAGGAAGTCGAGCGGGCTCTAGCGGGAGGGATGGGCACGGACAGCCTTTTCGCGAAGCTTGGAGGAGTCTCGGATTATCGAGGTTTCGCTCCTAGAGTTGCCTGGAAAGTGTGGCTAGCACCCGGGCGGCCATGTCCGAGGCCTCCGCCCTCCTCCCGGGGCCCTTGCGGCCCCCGACCCCAGCGCGCCTGTCCATGCGCAGTCCGAGGATGCTCGGCTCGTTGGCCAGCGGCAGGGGCAGGCTGGACGGTGTCCACCGCGCCCCCTTGCCCCTGCCTCGCGGCTGGGAATGCGTTCAGCCCATGAGCTGCGCGAGCGCCGCCTCCAGCGCGTCTACGCGAAAGGGCTTGATGAGCCGTAGGTTCTTCACCTGCTCCAGGAAGCGCTGGGCCCGCTCCGTGAAGGCCCCGCCCGTCATGAAGATCATCCTGCGCGCCTGCTCGGGAGCGGCGGCGGACACGGCCTCGAAGAGCTGCTCGCCGGTCATCTCCGGCATCATCAAGTCACAGAGAATGACATCGAACGGGGGCCCGGCCTGGATGAACTCCAGCGCCGTCTGGGCCTTCAGGCAGCGCGTCACCTCGTGCGCGTCCTCCAGCAGGAGCCCGAGCGTCAGGGCCAGCTTCGGCTCATCATCCACGATGAGGATGCGGCCTCTGCGCGTGGGCCGTTTCGGGGGACGATGCGGCTGGCGCTGGGACGCCGACGCGGCCCCGGCGGGTGCCGCGGGCAGCCGGACGCGGAAGAGGCTGCCCCGTCCCAGCTCGCTCTCCACGGTGAGCTCACCGCCCATGCGCGTCACCAGGCTGTGGCTGATGCTGAGCCCCAGCCCCAGCCCCATGCCTGCCGGCCGGGTGGTGAAGAAGGGGTCGAAGATGCGCTCCAGCCGCTCCGGCGGAATGCCCTGGCCGGTGTCGCGCACCTCCACCACCACCCAGCCACCTTCGTTCCGGATGACGACGCGAATCTCATGCTGGTCCGCCTGGCCCTCCGGAATCGCGCGCGCCGCATTCACCAGCAGGTTGAGGAACACCTGCCCCAGCCGGCCCTCGTTGACGAACAACGGAGCCACCTCCCCCTCCTCCCGAACGAGTCTCGCGCGGTGGCGGATCTCCCCCTGGGCCATCCGGATGGCACGGCTGAGCACCTCGCGCACGTCGACCTGGTCGCGCGGTTCCTCCTCCACGCGGGCGAAGGTATGCAGGTCCCTCACGATGGAGCGGAGCTGTTCGGCCCCCACCGCCGCGTCCAGCATCAGCTCCTGGACCTCGCGGCCCACGACCCCGACGGCGTTCTCCGCCAGCCGGAGCCGGGCCAGCTCCAGGCACTGGGCGACGAAGGCCAGGGGGTTGTTCAGCTCGTGCGCCACCCCGGCCGCCAGGGTGCCCAGGGAGGCCAGCCGCTCGGCGAGCCCCAGCCGGGACTGGGTTTCCCGCAGCTCGGTGATGTCGACCAGGGCCACCCTGCACACCTGACCGCCGTGCTGCGCCCGGCTGGTGAAGGCCGCGGTGTGCAGCCGGACCTCCACCCGGGCTCCCGCGATGCGCAGCTTCACCTCCAGACTCCCCTCCCTGCCCTCCCCCGCGCAGTGGCGGACGTGCTGGAGGAACCGGCCCATGTCCGCCCCGTCGACGAAGGGCGTGAAAGGCTGGCCCAGGAGCTGGGGTCGCTCCCGCTTCAACATCGCCGCCGCCGTGAGGTTCAGCTCCTGGATGCAGGCCCGCGCATCCAGCGTGAGGTACCCCACGGGAGCGAAGTCATAGAGGTCCACGTAGCGCTGGTGGGACTGCTCCAGCGCCAGCTGGGCCTCCCGCAACGCCCGGTTCTGCATCTCCAGCTCTATCTGGTGGCGTTGCAGCTCCTGCACCGTGGCGCTGAGCGCGTCCCGAGAGGCTCGCACCGGCTCCAGTTGCTCCAGTGCCAGAACCAGGTCCGTCTTGGACATCTGTGCAAAGTGACTCATCCTCCCCCCAGGGCAGGTCCGTCTTCCACGGGTGTACTCCGACATGCACTGGGGTGCCATGCCCCCCCCCGAGCGGCTGACTGCCCTACGTCCTGCCCGTGACATCCTCGATGGACAGGAGGATGAATCCTGGACGCGAGGCGTCGCCGACGAGCCTCCGGGCGTTGAGGAGCATCCGCCGCGTGCCGAGGTGCTCGAAGGCGTGCTCCACGGCGAAGTCCCGGAGCCGCAGGTCCCGGGGGAGGATCTCCTCCAGGAGCTCGCGAAGCCGGAGGATGTTCCACTGGCCATTGCCGAGCGTGTAGACCTGATGGCCCTGGGTCTGCTCCCGCGTTACCTGGAACGCCTGGTAGAAGGCGGGGTTGGCGTCCACCACGCGCAGGGACGCGTCCAGGAGGAGGAACGGCTCGCGCAGCGTGTCCAGGATGGCCTGGGACAGCTCGCTCGCCTGCCGGGCTGCGTCCAGGCTGCGTTTGAGCCGGTCGATGTCCTGCACCGTCATCACCGCGCCATCGATGCGGCGGTCCGCCGTCTTGTAGGGGCGCAGCCGGAGCAGGAACCAGCGCCCCTCTTCGTCCTGGACCTCGCGCTCGGTGGCGGCCAGCGTCTCCGTCACCCCCGCGATGACGGCGCTCAGGTCCGAGGGGAACAGCGGGGAGTGCACGTCCCTCAGGGAGCGGCCCAGGTCGCCGGGCATCAGCTTCAGCATCGTCTGGGCCATGGGCGTGAAGCGGCGGATGCGCAAATCACTCCCCACCATGACGGTGGCGACGTGGGCGCTGCCCAGCAGGTTGTTGAGGTCGCTGTTGAGGTGGAGCAGCTCCTGGTTGCGGTTCTCCAGCTCCTCGTTGACAGTGGTCAGCTCCTCATTGGTGGCCTGCAGCTCCTCCTTGGCCGTCTCCAGCTCCTCGTTGATGCTCTGCA
>DASQMW010000081.1:0-11727 GCA_035645295.1 Archangium sp. | reverse complement strand
CTGGCCCCGGCCCAGCGGGGACTGACCGAAGACTGGGTGCTGGGCCTGTCGCCGCGGCAGGCTCTGCGCAAGGCAGGAGTCCTCCCCCGCCGCGGCAGGCTCCGTTCCTTTTTGTAAAGGAACTTTTGGCTACCTACTTAGCGACGCCGCGAACGCGGGCGGCGAGCGTAGGCGGGCGCGGCGGCCTTGCGACGGCTGAGCAGGGTGGCCAGGGCCAGCCCCGCGGCGACGAGCAGGGGCATGCCACCCGTCGAGGAGGCACCGCAGCTCGCGGGAGGCATCCCCGCGCTGGCGAGCGTCGCGTCCTCGGGGATGATGCCGCCCGTGCCCGGGACGGAGTCCGAGCCAGGCACCTGGGCGATGGGCCCCTCCACTTCGGGAGGCGGATCACCCTCGCCGGAGGCACCATCGTCCGGCGTGCCCTCCGGGGCCGGGGCCGGCGCGGGCTCCGGGGTGGCGACGACGGGCGCGGGCATCACGTCCTCGAGGCGCGTGGCCTGGAGGTAGCCGTCGTGGAAGACCACGCCCTCGGGGGCGATGGACGCGTCACGGTAGAGGCCCATCTTGAGGTAGTTGCGCTGGCCCGGGTACTGGGTGGCCACCTTCATCAGGGGCAGGACGACCTTGCCGTTGTGGTACAGCTCGACGAAGCCGACCTTCGGATCCGGGGACCACTTCACGTGCAGGACGAAGTCGTTCCACTGCTCGCGCTGGAGCGGGGAGCGCCAGATGATCTTCCCGGTGCTTCCGCCCACGCGCAGGCGCAGCTGATCCTCCACCACGTAGAACTCGAGCGGCGGCGAGCCAGTGTTCCCGTCGTGGTGCCACTGGGTGAAGATCTGCCACTTCGACGAGCGTGGGAAGCTCTTCGGGAAGAGGGTGCTCCACTTGTAGAAGAACTCGGAGCCAGCGGGCTCACGGTCCACGTAGAGCAGCTCGTTGCGGTTGCCGCTCGCGTTGATGGGATCATCGCCCTGGCGGACGGTCGTCTTCAGCGCGTAGCGGCCCTCTCGCACCGGCGAGCTGACCACCAGCAGGCGGCTCGAGGAGACAGTCTGCACGCGATCCCACTGCGAGAGGTTGCCGGTCTCGAAATCTCCCCTCCACACGGTGGAGGCGGTCGCCAGGGTGGGCAGCAGCAGCGCGAAGGGGGCAAGTCTCAGCAAACGCTTCAAGCTCGGTCCTTTCGTTCCGTTTGAGTGCCCACGGACAAACGGACCGCCTTCCCACTTCCCGGTGTGCCTCCTTGTCAGCTCTCCGCGAAGCAGGAGCCCCCCGGCCTTCTCGTGCTGCCTCCCGCCACACGGGCTCCTCGCCGGAAGCTTGTCCGGCGAGGAGACACGTGCCCTCCACGATTTCAGGCGGTTAGGGCCGCGGCGTGGTGGCGGAGGTGGTCCGCGAGGAAGGTCGAGACGAAGTAGTAGCCGTGGTCGTACCCGTCCTGGGAACGGAGCGTCAGGGGCTGCCCCGCCTGGTCGCAGGCCTCACGGAGGAGCTCGGGTTTGAGCTGCTCCACGAGGAACTTGTCGCGCGTGCCCTGGTCCACGAGGAGGGGCGGAAGGCGCGTGCTCGCGGAGCGGATGAGCTCGGTGGTGTCCCACTGCTTCCAGGCCTCGGTGTCGGCCCCGAAGTAGGTGCGGAAGGCCTTCTGTCCCCAGGGGACGCGCATGGGCGCGCAGATGGGAGCGAAGGCGGAGACGGAGCGGTAGCGGCCCGGCTGGCGCAGGGCGCAGACGAGGGCGCCATGTCCTCCCATGGAGTGGCCGAAGATGCCCTCGCGGTCCATGCGGGCAGGGAAATGCTTCCCGATGAGGCCGGGCAGCTCTCCGGTGACGTAGCTGAACATGCGGAAACGCGAGGCCCAGGGCTGCTGGGTGGCGTCCACATAGAAGCCGGCGGCGGTGCCCACCTCCCAGTCGGCGTTCTCATTGGGAATGCCGGTGTCGCGCGGACTGGTGTCGGGGACCACGAGCATCAGCCCCAGCTCGGCGGCGAGCCGGTGGGCACCGGCCTTGATCTGGAAGGTCTCCTCCGTGCAGGTGAGGCCCGAGAGGAAGTAGAGCACGGGCACCTTGCCCGTCTGCGCCTGCGGGGGCACGTAGACGGAGAAGCGCATCTCGCCGCCACACACCACCGAGTCGTGGCGGTAGTAGGAGACGGTGCCTCCGAAGCAGCGGTGCTCGGAGGCGAGCCGGAGGGCCGCGTCCATCAGTACGTCACCACGGCGCGGATGGACTCACCCCGGTGCATCAGGTCGAAGCCCTCGTTGATGCGCTCCAGCGGGAGGGTGTGGGTGATGAGCGGGTCGATTTCAATCTTCCCGTCCATGTACCAGTCGACGATGCGGGGCACGTCGGTGCGGCCGCGGGCGCCGCCGAAGGCACTGCCCTTCCACACGCGCCCGGTGACGAGCTGGAAGGGGCGGGTGCTGATCTCCTGCCCGGCCGCGGCCACGCCGATGATGATGCTCTCGCCCCAGCCGCGGTGGCAGCACTCGAGCGCCTGACGCATGGTCTGCACGTTGCCGATGCACTCGAAGCTGTAGTCCGCGCCGCCGCCGGTGAGGTTGACGAGGTAGGGCACCAGGTCCGCGCCCACCTCCTTCGGGTTGACGAAGTGGGTGAGGCCGAACTTCTCGGCCATCTCGCGCCGGGCGGGGTTGAGGTCCACGCCGACAATCTGGTCCGCGCCCACCATGCGGCAGGCCTGCACCACGTTGAGGCCGATGCCGCCCAGGCCGAAGACGACCACGCGGGCGCCCGCCTCCACCTTGGCGGTATAGATGACAGCGCCGATGCCCGTGGTCACCCCGCAGCCGATGTAGCAGACCTTGTCGAAGGGGGCGTCCTCGCGAATCTTCGCCACGGCGATCTCCGGGAGCACCGTGTGGGTCGCGAAGGTGGACGTGCCCATGTAGTGGTGGACGGGGTCCTTGCCGATCCGGAACCGGCTGGTGCCATCGGGCATGAGCCCCTTGCCCTGGGTGGCGCGGATGGCGGTACAGAGGTTCGTCTTCTGCGACAGGCAGGACTTACACTGGCGGCACTCGGGCGTGTAGAGCGGGATGACGTGGTCACCCTTCTTGAGCGAGGTGACGCCGGGGCCCACGTCCACCACCACGCCCGCGCCCTCGTGGCCGAGGATGCTGGGGAAGAGGCCCTCGGGGTCCTTGCCCGAGAGCGTATAGGCGTCGGTGTGGCAGATGCCCGTGGCCTTCAGCTCGATGAGGACCTCGCCGGCCTTGGGGCCTTCGAGGTGCACCGTCTCGATGCGCAGGGGCTTGCCGGGTTCGAATGCGACCGCAGCCTTGATGTCCATGCTCGTGTCCTCCAGGGATGTAGCGGGTTGAGTCGGAGGGTAGCTAGCACGTGCGAGGCACGGTGGCTTCACCGGCCGAAGAATTGCGCTTCCCGACAGTCGCGGTAACACATGTCCGGATTTGCTGGTCATCGAGTAGCACCGGACGAGGCGCATGAGAGGCGTGGCCGACAGAGCCAGGGCAGTGGAGCGGCCCGGCGGGACGAGTGTCCTGCTGGTGGCGCTGCTGCTCGCCGTGTCGGCCTCCGGGTGCGGCCAGCTGGACGATTCCATTGATTCCCTCACCCTCCGGTTGGAGGAGTGGGACCGGCACCGGCACGACACCGCCGGGAAGTCCGGACAGGGCACGGCTCTTCCGCACCAGGCCTCGGTGCGTGAGTGGGAGCCGGAGCCCGTGCGGCGTTCCGCCCGGGTACGGGGAGCGCTCATCGGGGGCCTCGCGGTCAGCCGCGCGGACACCCCGGCAGCAGGGGAGACCGGGCTTCAACGGTCTCCGCCGGGCCAGGAGGCACAGCCTCCGAGGCAGGCCCGGAGCTACGAGTCCCCGCGGGTGAAGAAGGGACTCCAACCCGGTGTCGGGTCCGCCATGGCGCGGACACGGGTCGCCGCGCCCGAGGGAGTGGCGCGGTGGTGGGCCGCCGGTTCAAAGCCGGTGAAGGCCATCCGCCAGGCAGTCAGCGTGAGCGCACCGCGGCTGCAGGGCGTTGTCCGA
This sequence comes from Archangium sp., assembly GCA_035645295.1. Lineage (GTDB taxonomy): Bacteria > Myxococcota > Myxococcia > Myxococcales > Myxococcaceae > Archangium. The sequence goes on along the minus strand of DASQMW010000081.1, from coordinate 7,697 downwards.
GGCAGGTGGATCCAATCCATCGAGCCGTTGGACGTGGAGCGCCCGTTGATGGGCGGCACCTCCCCTCCGCACCTCCTCGCGCGCCTTGGAACGCCGGGGAGACGCTCGCCTGAAGCGGTGAGCCGACACACGAACCAAGAGGAGCCACCCCGACTCGCCGTTGCCGGGAATGCCGCCGGAGGGCCCGTGCTCGCGCGCGGGCGCGCCGGGGGTCTGCGTCCCGAGCACCTGCACGCCTCGGCGAGGCGTGGACGTGTCGTGGTGCGTGTACCCCCGGGACGAGCGAGGGCACTGGCGGAGGTGCGTCCTGAATGGGACGCCGGACCGCCTCAACCCGGGCGTGTCCGGGGTGGCCTGGAGCGACGCGCTCCAGAACACCACCAGGAACATCGCGTCCGCCCTCCACGTGGAGATCGCGCTGAACACCGCGCTCGACGAGCCGTTGCGGGCCTGGGGGATGCCGCACGTCCATGGCCAGGAGCGCCGGGCTTGCGTCCACGCTCGTCCACGGCTCGCGCTGAGCGGTAACCGCTCCTGCGCGGAGGCGACAGCACCCGCGCGAGCGCCCACTCCAGGGACAGGCGGCTTCACCGGGCGGGTCCCTGCTCGGGCTTGTCAAGTATTGCCGCGCTGGTGCCCCATGCGGTCAGATGACCCGCATGTCCGCTCCGCTCTCGCCCGACGTGCTCAGTACCCCCGAGGGGATCGCCAACCCCTACCCCGCCTACCGGGCCTTCCAGGGCCCCCCGGTGCGCTACCTGAGGCTCCCCGCGGGTCCCCTCACGGGCCGGACCGAGCCGCTCTACGCCTGGGCACTGCTCCGTCACGCCGATGTCCTCGCCGCCATCCGCGATCCCGCCACGTTCTCCTCGCAGACGCCGGCGGTGTTCAAGACGATGCCCAAGTTCGCGCTCCTCCACGATGACCCGCCGCACCACACCCGGATGCGGCGGCTCGTGAGCAAGGCGTTCAGCCCTCAGCGCATCGCCTCGCTCTCGGAGTGGATTGGCCGCACCGCCAACGAGCTGCTCGACACCGCGGGCACAGGCCCCGTGGAGCTCATGGCGGCGTACGCCGTCCCCCTGCCGATGCGGGTCATCGCCGGGATGCTGGGCGTTCCGGACCAGGACTATCCGTCGTTCAAGCTCTGGTCGGAGGCCGTGGTCGCCTACGTCGGCCTGTCCGCGGAGGAGCGCGGGCGCAAGATGCAGGAGATGATGGGCTACCTGGCCCAGATCATCGCCGCGCGCCGCGCGCAGCCCGCCGAGGATCTGATCTCCGCGCTCGTGGAGGCCAAAGTCGATGGTGAGGCCCTCACCGATGCGGAGATCCGCAGCTTCGCCGCGGTGCTGCTCGTCGCCGGCAACGAGACGACCACCAACCTGATCGGCAACATGATGGCCCTGCTCGCGGACCGTCCGGAGCTCTGGCGCCGGGCCCGCGAGGATCGCTCCCTGGTGGAGCCCATCATCGAGGAGGTGCTGCGCTACGAGAGCCCGGTGCAGCGCTTCCCCCGGGTGACGACCCGGCCAGTGAAGATTGGCGACGTGGAGATCGGCGCGGGGGAGATCGTCGACATGGTCTATGGGGCGGCCAACCGGGATCCCTCCATCTTCGAGGATCCGGACTCGTTCCGGCCGGAGCGCCCGACGAACCCGCAGCACCTGGGCTTCGGGCTGGGGACTCACTTCTGCCTGGGTGCTCCGCTGGCCCGGCTCGAGGCCCGCGTCACGCTCAATGCGTTCCTGGACAGGTTCCCGGCGCTCGGCCGGGGAGCGGGAGCCGCGGTGCGGCAGGGGTTCGCCCCGGTGAGCCTCGGCTACAAGTCGCTGCCGCTCGTGCTCGGCTGAGCGGAGGGGCTACACCAGCGGCAATACCAGCGTGGCCGTGGCGCCCTTGCCCGGCCCTTCGCTCTCCAGCGTGAGGCGCCCGCCCAGCTTCTGGGCGGCCAGCGCACTCGAGTGCAGGCCCAGGCCATGCCCGTCCTCGCGCGTGGTGAAGCCCTGGCGGAAGAGCCGCTCGCGCACCTCGGGCGCGATGCCCATGCCGTTGTCCACCACCTGGATGCGCGCCACGTCCTCCTGTGCGTCGAGCCGCACGTACAGGTGGCGCTGGCCCGGGGGCAGCACGGTCATGGCGTTCTTGGCGTTGGTGATGAGGTTGATGAGGATCTGCAGCACCTTGTGCTTGTCCAACCGCGTCCTGGAGAGCGTGGAGAGCTCCCGGACGACGTTGACGCCGTGGCTCTTGAGCGCGGGCATCTGGATGCTCAGCGCTTCCTCGACGACCAGGGGCAGATCGCACTCCTCGGTGACGAGCGTGTCCCCGGCATAGGTCTGCTGCACATTGACGATGGCCCGGATGTGCTCGACGTGCTGGGTCGTCGCCTCCAGGCCCTCTTTCAACACCGCCTGCTCGTGGAGCAGCTCCTCGGAGAGCGCGGAGAGGTAGTCCGGCAGCTGGGATCCGCGCGGATCCCGGGTGAGGAAATCCGCCAGCTCCCGCCGGTGAGCCTCGAGCATGTCGGCGACCATCTTCAGCCGCCCCAGGCGCGAGGTGCCCACCGTCTGGTTCATCACCTGCACGTTGACGATGGCGCTGGTCAGCACGTTGCCGACGTTGTGGAGCACGTTGGTGGCCACCTCGGCCATGCCCGCCGCTCGCGCCGTCTCCACCAGCTGCGCCTGGGCCTGCCGCAGCTCCCGCGTCCGCTCGTCCACCCGCCGCTCCAGCTCGTCATTGGCGCGGCGCAGGGCGGTCTCGGCGCGCTGCACGTCGGCGTACAGTCGCGCGTTCTCGATGGAGATGGCGGCCTGCGAGGCGAGCTGTCCCAACAGGGAGAGGCGCGCGGGCGTGAAGGCGTTGGTGGTGAGGCTGTTCTCCAGGTAGAGCATCCCGCGGAACTCCTCCTGGCGCAGCAGAGGCAGGCAGAGCAGGGAGCGGGCCTTCCCGCGTTCGAGCCAGGCATCCGACGAGAAGTTGTGGGGCTTGGAGGCATCGCCGATGAGCACGTGCTCCCGCGTGCGTTTGACGTAGGAGAGCAGGGTCCACGGCAGGGGCGTCTCGTCCGGGCCAGCAGGGGAGCCCTCGGGCACCGCGCCCGAGTGGGCCACCACCGAGAGCGTGTTGCCGTGGGGCAGCAACAGGGCGCCGCGCTGGGCGCCCGCGTTCTCGATGGCCACCCGCAGCAGCGTGGCCGCCAACCGCTCGAGGACGATCTCCCCGGAGATGGCCTGCTGGGCCTTCACCACCGTGAGCGCGTCGAGCTGCTGCGTCGAGCTCGTGTCGGTGTCGGTCGCATCGGTGGACGCGGTGGGGGTCAGGGACGGCCATTCGGCGTCCAGGTGCTGCACCTTCCCGTGGGCGCCCCAGCGCAGGTACGCCTCCCGGGCCTTGTACGCGTAGGCCTCGGCGATGGTGGGCACCTGCCGCGCGCGCCAGTAGCGGGCCGCGAGCTCGTTGGCCAGGGCGGCGTTCTGGATGAAGCCATGTTCGCGGGCGGACCGGACGGCCTCCTCGTAGGCGTGCAGGGCTTCGTTGTCGCGGCCCGTGAGCCGGGCGAGCTCCGCGAAGACCATGCGCTCGGGCGCGCGGAAGGTCGAGGGGGCGTTGCTGGCCCACTCGGCCAGTTGTCGTTGATCCCCCCGAAGGGTTTCCAGGGCCTGCTGCTGCTCCTCGGTGCTCAGCTCGCCGTAGCAGGCCGCCAGCGTCAGGGCCCGGTAGAGGTGGAAGTCCAGGAGCTGGATTTGAACGATCGAGGACCAGGTGAGCCCGGCCGCGAGGGCACCCGCCTCGCGCGCCTCCGCGTAGGCCCCGCTCATGAAGCGCGAGCGCATCTTGAGGATCCAATAGAAGCACCGCATGGTGCTCATGCGGTGGGGTGACAGCCCGGCCTCGAAGGCGCCCTCGTCGAAGTCCTCCCCGCTCAGCGAGCCAAACGCACGCGAGAACCCGCGCAGCTGCTGCACGTAGCGCTGGATGTGGTGGATGATGTGTTGCGCATCCTGGAAGCCCGCCTTGCGGACGAAGGCGAGCCGCGCGATGGATTCCTGGTAGACCTCCTCCAGGGGGTGCCCCACGGCGAGGCGGTCCGTGACGATGTTGATGCAGCAGTAGCACGCGGCCTGGAACTCACTGCTCTGGAGCGCGAGCTGGAAGCCCCTGCGGAGGGGCTCCAGCGTCCCGGAGAGGGGATGGGTCCAGTAGCTGATCATCGCCATCAGGTAGATGATCCGGCTGCGGAAGGCGGTCAGGTCGTAGCGCTCGATGAGCGCGCAGGCCAGCTGGCCAAAGGCATGACCCTCCTGGTAGCGCTTGAAGGTGAGGCCCATCACCGCGCCATACCAGCCAAGCCCATAGGCGGCCGCCCCGGTGATGCCGTGGCGGAGGCTGAGGGAGACCATCCGGCACAGGTGGAGGACGAACAGGTGGCGGTCGAAGAAGGACGCGGGCGCGGAGAGGGCGGAGAGGACGCTCATCACCGCTTCCATGTCCGGATCCGTCACCCGTGGCAGGCCGATGAGGCTCGGGATGGGGCGCTCCCCCAGCAGGGCCAGGACCTCCTCGTTGGCGGCGACCACCTCCTCCCAGGAGGGGTGCGGTGGGATGGGCATGCCCATCCGGGCCAGACACTCCAGGAGGCAGGTGGTGGCGGCCTGGATTTCGCCAGCGGCGAGGTGGATGCCGCTCTTCAAGCGGTAGACGGTCGCCAGGTCCGCGGGGGTGCGCGCCCGGGGCAGGAGCTCCTCCAGCAGGCGGCGGGCCTCGGCGGCGTTGCCGCTCATGAGCTCGCAGTTCGCCTGGTCGCGCCGCAGCTTGAAGGCCAGCGTGGGAGCGGTCGCCCAGGGGTCTCCGGGGAGCAGGTGGAAGGCCGTGGACAGATAGACGACGGCCGAGCGGAAGGCCGTCGAGGCCTTGGCCCTCCCGCCGGCCTCGGCGTTGAGGCGTGCCACGCGGTGGCGCTCCGCGGGCTCGTTGATCAGCTCCACGCCGGCGTTGAGCTGGCCCACCACGTCGAAGAGCTTCTCGTGCACCTCCTCGGGCGACAGGCTCGCCAGCAGCAGGCGGCCGATGTGCAGGTGGACGGCCTTGCGCTGGTCCTCGGGGATGAGGGCATGGGCCGCCTGCTGGATGCGGTCATGCAGGAAGCGGTACTGCTCGGGGCCCATGCACATCAACAGGCCCTCCCGGAGCGCGGGCTCCAGGCCCTTCTCCACTTCGGCTGCATCCGCCATATGGGAGATGACGAGCAGGATGCGCAGGGAGAAGGTGTTGCCCACGCAGGCCGCCAGCCGCAGCAGGTGCTGGGTGCCCTGGGGGAGCTGGCGCAGCTTGCCCACCATGAAGTCCACGACGTTGTCGGAGTAGCCCTTCGCCCGGACTCCCTCGACGTCCCAACGCCAGGTGCCCTCGGCCGTGCGCACCAACAGGCCGTCCTGGTTGAGCGTGAGCAGGAACTGCAGCAGGAAGAAGGGGTTGCCGCCGGTCTTCTCCCGGGCCAGTGCCGCGAGCGGTCCGATGAGGTCCGCGCCCGCGCCGGGAAGCGTGTCGGCCACCAGCCGCTGGACGTCCTCCAGCGCGAGCGGCTCGAGCGGCAGGTCGGTCATCCGCGCGTTGGCCTTGCGCACCGCCTCCAGCGTCAGCGAGAGCGGATGGGCGGGGCCCACCTCGTTGTCCCGGTAGGCCCCGAGGAGCAGCACGGGCGGTGCTTCCGGGTGGGTGAGCAGGTGTTGGAGCAGTTGGAGGCTGGCCAGATCGGCCCACTGCAGGTCATCCAGGAACAGGACGAGCGGATGCTCGGGCGTGGCGAACACGCCCAGGAGCCTGCGGAACACGCGGTTGAAGCGGTGCTGCGCCTCGACGGGCGGCAACTCCTGGACGGGCGGCTGCTTGCCGAGGATGAGCTCCCATTGCGGCACCACGTCCACGAGGACCTGGCCATGGCCCTCCAGGGTGTCGTGCAACTGCTCGCGCCAGCGCGCCAGCTCCTCGTCCGTCCCCGAGAGCAGTTGCTGCGTCATCCCGTGGAGGGCCTGGGCCAGGGTGGAGTAGGGGATGTCCTGCTGGAACTGGTCGAACTTGCCGCTGAGGAAGAAGCCGCGCTGGCGCACCACCGGCTTGTGCAGCTCGTGCACCACCGAGGACTTGCCAATGCCGGAGTAGCCGTGCACCAGGACGAGCTCCGGCCGGCCATGCCGGGCGACGCGCTCGAAGCTCTGGAGCAGGGCGGTGGCCTGGGTGTCGCGCCCATAGCGCCGCTGCGGGAGCTGGAAGCGGGTGGGCACATCGTGGACGCCGAGCGGGAAGTCCTCCCTCTCGCCCCGGAGCAGGCCGTCGCGGCACCGCTCCAGATCGGCCCTCAGCCCCTCCGCGCTCTGGTAGCGCTCCTCGGCGACCTTGGCCAGCAGCTTCAGGACGATGGAGGACAGGATGGGCGGCAGCTCCTTCTCCCGCTCGAGCGGAGGCTGCGGCGCCAGCGCCATGTGGGCATGGAACCACTCGAGCGCGTCGAGCCCCTGGAAGGGGCGGCTGCCCGTCAGGAGCTCGTAGAGCGTGATTCCCAGGGAGTAGAGGTCGGTGCGGTAGTCCACCGAGCGGTTCATGCGCCCGGTCTGCTCCGGGGACATGTACGCCAGCGTCCCTTCGATGAGGGACGCCTGCATCGCGTCCACGTGCTCGACGAGCTGGAGGCTGGCGATGCCGAAGTCGATGAGGTGGGTCTCGCCCGAGGGCGTGAGGATGATGTTGGCGGGTTTGATGTCCTTGTGGATGATGCCCCGGCGGTGGATCTCCGCGAGGGTCGAGGCCAGGGAGATGGCCTGCTCCAGGACGCGGAGCACGTCGAACGGCTTGCCGGTGAGCGCGGACAGGGGAATGCCCTCGATCTCCTCCAGCAGCAGCACCGGGCGATCCTGGTGCTGCTCGCAGGCAATGGCCCGGGTGACCCCGCGCACGTCCCGGAGCCGCTGGAGGATGCCGAACTCGCGCCGGTAGCGCTCGCGCTCGCGAGGGCCCGGGGAGGAGGCCACCGGCGTCTTGAGGATGAGCGGAAGCCCGTCCGCGTCACGCACGGCGTGGAACAGCAGGTTCATGCCAGTGGACTTGACGACTCCTCGCGGCGTGTAACCTGGGATGTTCAGCATCTCGGGCGTCCTGAGCTGGGCGCCGCCCACACAGCGGCTCGACCACCATGGGTGAGGCCCCGATGGGAACAGACCCGGGAAGGATCTGCAACGCGGGAGTGCGTGCCAGGAGTGCGTCTCCTCCCCCGTAGAGCGGCCGCATCGGCCAGACCCGCTGCTCAGCCACGCCTGCCCGAGGGTCGAGGAGGCGGTGAAGAAAGACGGTGAGCGCGTGGCCGTCACACTTGGGGCGTGGCCCGAGCCATGCTGCCCGTTTCGGAGGTGGTATGGTGCCCTATGGCCCTCCGCCCTAGAGAGGCGCAGTCCCTCACGTCATGAGCATCACGTCTTTCCTCCTGCCCGGGTACACGCTCCAGGGCCTCTTCCAGGAGACGGGGGCCAACGTCCTCTACCGCGCGGTGCGTGCGGCCGACGGGCTGCCCGTCATCGTCAAGACGCCTCGCTCGTGGCACCCCGGACCCCGCGAGCGCGCCCGTTACGAGCACGAGTACGACCTGCTGCGGCACCTGAAGGGCGCACCCGGCGTGCTCACCGTCCACGCGCATGGGGTGTTCC
>DASQMW010000080.1:0-36030 GCA_035645295.1 Archangium sp. | reverse complement strand
CCGACCCCAACCCGGGACCTCCCCATTGCGCCTCGCGTGCCAGCGCCCTCCTCATGGATTCCAGGGGGTTGGCCCCCTGTCCCGCGGAGCCCCGCCGGAATGCGGGAAGAAATTCAGGGGTGGGACGTGCAAAGGTGTACCCGCCCCGGGGCGCCTGCCTGCTCTGGGCGATTCCTCTTCAACACGGAGAATCCATGCAGCCCAGGTCCATCCTCCTCCGAGTGCTGGCGGCGGCCGCGCTCGTGCCCACGCTCGCGCTCGCGGCACCGAAGGCGGCACCGGCTCCCTCCCGGCCCTCGAAGCAGTACACCGTCGAGCAGTTCATGGCGACGACGAAGCTCTCGGGCGCCTCCTTCTCGCCGGACGAAAAGCGCATCCTCTTCTCCTCCAACGAGAGTGGCATCTTCAACGCCTACACCCTGCCGCTCACCGGCGGGAAGGCGAAGGCGCTCACCCAATCCAAGACGGACTCCACCTACTCGGTGGGCTTCTTCCCCAAGGACGAGCGCATCCTCTTCACGCGCGACCAGGGCGGTAACGAGCACAACCACCTCTACGTGCGCACCCCGGACGGCAAGGAGCGCGACCTCACGCCCGGCGAGAAGCTCAAGGCCATCTTCATCAACTGGAGCCAGGACGACGCGGCCTTCTACGTCCTCACCAACGAGCGCGACGCGCGCTTCTTCGACGTCTACCGCTACGACGCGAAGACGTACGCGCGCACGCTCGTCTATCAGAACGACCAGGGCTTCAACTTCGCGGATGTCTCGCTCGACGGCAAGTGGCTCGCCTTCAACAAGCCCCGGACCAACTACGACACGGACATCCACCTCTACAACGTGGAGACGAAGGAGCTGAAGCACCTCACCCCGCACCAGGGGGACGTGTTCTTCTCCGCGAGCACCTTCGACCCGGGCTCCACCGCCCTCTACTTCCTCACGGACCAGGGCTCCGAGTTCAAACGCGTGGCCCGCTACGAGCTGGCCACCGGCAAGGTGGAGGACGTGGAGCGCGCGGACTGGGACGTGATGTACACCTCCTTCTCGCGCAAGGGCGGCTACCGCGTCACCGCCATCAACGAGGACGGCCGCACCGCCATCCGCGTGCACGACCTGAAGGCCGGTAAGCCCCTGGCGCTGCCGCAACTTCCCGCGGGGGACATCACCTCGGTGAGCATCTCCGACAGCGAGAAGCGGATGGCCTTCTACCACAACGGTGACCGATCCCCGTCCAACCTGCACCTCTACGACTTCGGCACGAAGAAGGTCACCCGCCTCACCGACGCGATGAGCCGGGCCATCGACACGCAGGACCTCGTCGAGGCCGAGGTGGTGCGCTTCAAGTCCTTCGACGGAATGGAGATTCCCAACATCCTCTACAAGCCGCACCAGGCCACTGCCAGCGCCAAGGCCCCCGCCATCGTCTGGGTGCACGGCGGCCCCGGTGGACAGACGCGCAAGGGCTACTCGCCGGTGCTCCAGTACCTCGTCAACCACGGCTACGTGGTGCTGGGCATCAACAACCGCGGCAGCTCCGGCTACGGCAAGAGCTTCTACACCGCGGATGACCAGAAGCACGGCCGCGAGCCGCTGCTCGACTGCCTCGAGGCGAAGAAGTACCTGGCCAGCCTGCCCTATGTGGACGCCGAGCGCATCGGCATCGCCGGCGGCAGCTACGGCGGCTACATGACGCTGGCCGCGCTCGCCTTCCACCCGGACGCCTTCAAGGTGGGCGTCGACATCTTCGGCGTGTCCAACTGGCTGCGCACGCTCAAGAGCATCCCGCCCTGGTGGGAGAGCCAGCGCGAGGCCCTCTACAAGGAGATTGGAGATCCAGCGAAGCAGGGGCAGTTGCTGCGCGACATCTCGCCCCTCTTCCACGCGGAGAAGATTTCCAAGCCGCTGCTCGTCCTCCAGGGCGCCAACGATCCGCGCGTCATCCAGCCCGAGTCGGATGAAATCGTCGAGGCGGTGAAGAAGAACGGCGTCCCCGTGGAGTACGTCATCTTCCCGGACGAGGGCCACGGCTTCACCAAGCGCAAGAACGAGGTGGAGGCCTACTCGCGGATGCTCGGCTTCCTGGACAAGCACCTGAAGGCCGCGAGCCCGGCCCCCGTGAACTGAGGGCTGGCGGGCGGGGCCGTCACCACGTCACGCCGAGGTTGAGCGTGCCGGAGTAGCGGCCCGCCCTCCCGATGGTGAGGGCGGCGGGCTCGCCCACGTTGGACACGGGCGCCCCGGTGGCGTAGCGCTGGTCGAAGAGGACGCTGTAGTTGAGGCGCGCGTCGGCGGTGAGGCCCCTGTAGGATGCGCGCACCCCCGCTCCGAGCGGGACATGGCCCACCAGGTCATCGCCGAAGCCCCGCACGGCGCCGCGGATGTTGTAGACGCTGAGGCCCAGGCCGCCCATCACGTAGGGCCGCACCGCCGAGGGCAAGAGGCCCACGATGGCCGCCGCGTAGGCACCATGGCGGACCAACTCCACGCCGTCCGCCGAGGCCCGGGGATCGCGCGTGTCGAGCCCGTTCACCGCGCCCGAGTAGCCGGCCTCCAGGCCCACATCCAGCAGGCCCAGCAGCGGAGGGGGCAGGATGCCCACCGCCACCCCGTACGTGACCCCCGGGTCGATGCGTGGCGCCAGGTCCAGGGTGTAGCCCTCTACGCCGCCGCCCGCGGTCACCGACAGCTCACGCAAGTTGGACCAGGGCGCCGCCCGCGCCGTGGAACTCCCCACGCAGAACGCGAGGAGCACCCACCCCATCCCTCTCATTCCCGCCCCCCCGTCGCACGCGCCGCACCCTACTGCCCGAGGACCTCGGCCTTATGCTTCACCTCTTCGCCCTCCTGGCCCGTGAGGAGTTCGACCTTGTACGTCTTCTCGGCACCCGCGGCCGGCTCGAAGCTGACACGCACCGGCGTGCCCTCGTCGAGGTCATCCCAGGTGACCATCTGCCCGTCACGCTCCAGCTTGGTGTCCACGGTGAGCGCGAACCACACCTCCTGCGCGGCCGGCTCGTTCACGGTCTTCACGGCGATGCGGTGGGCGTCCTTGTCCACGTTCGTCACCACGCCCTCCTGCTTCTGCGAGAGACCGGGCACCGCGGCCTCGACATCCCGGGCCGCCTCCCTCGTTCCCGCACAGCCCACACCGCCCAACACCGCCGCCAGCACGACCGCTCCCACTACCTTCACACGCGTCCTCATCTCAGGACCTCCTCGGACACAGGCGCCGGGCGTGCACGAGCCACACCCTGCGCCTGAGCGAAGCTAGGGACTGGGGAAGAGGGGCGCCAAGAAGGTTCGCCCCCGAGGCCGCGCGGCTCGGCCACCCGGGCGCAGAACAGGCAGGCCGCCGGGCCCTCAAGGTTCCCCCAGCGGCCCCCCTTTACGCCCTGAGCGGCTTCACGTTCTCGGGGCACTGCCAATAGGTGTACTCGCACGCGGCCGCGGCCGGGTCACACGGCACCTGCATCACCGTGATGAGCTCACACGGGTGCGAGGGCACGCCGGGCTCCAGGCCCGGAGACACCTGCGGGGCCGGCGGAGCCCCGGCCTCGTTCCCGCCGATGAACCGCTCCGTCCGCCGCGACGCCCCGCCCCGCGGCTCCTCCTCGCGCTTCTGCCCGGCAGGTGCCCACGGGGAGCACGTCACCGGCAACAGGGCCGGCACCGTCCCCAACACCGCGCCCAGCACATACAGCTTCGTATTCATGACTCCCCCTCTCTGGCCGGGACCACCGCCACGCCCCAGGCGCGCCGGTTCCGGGCCACCCCCAGGGACGGATGTGGCGGGGAGAGCTGACAGGGGTTTTCGACCTGGGCCCCTCTGAGGATAGAGTGCGCCGCGCATGCCCTTTCAGATCACCGTCCACGAGGCAGACCGCATCATCGACGTCGTCTACCCCCCGCAGCCCACCGCGGAGGACGTCACGGACTATCTCAAGCGCATCCGCGAGGCGATTGCCCGCATGGGCGGTCCCTGGAGCGCGCTGGTGGACCAGGGGCAGCTGCGCGTGATGCCGCCGGAGATGGTGGCCACCATGGCCAGCCTCAACGCCTTCGCGCAGTTGCACGGGATGAAGCGCTCGGCGCGCGTGGTGAGCGATGCCGCCTCCGGCCTGCAGGCCTGGCGCATGACGAAGCAGGCCATGCTCACCATCCCCACGCGCACCTTCGAGACGCGCGACGCCGCCCTCGCCTGGCTGCGCAACCCCGACGACGAGTAGCCCCGATCCACCCGCGGGCCTCCGCCCGCGCACGCTCCGTCGGATTGTTTGCCCTGATACTGTTTATTTGGGGCATCATGGGGTGGCTGGACTTCCTGGTCTAGCGTGGCTTTCCCACCCCCTAAGAAGACAGGAGCGAATCCCCATGCGACATCCCCGGTTCGGGCTGGCCGCGCGTCCCCTCGTGGGCGCGCTGATGTGCACCCTCACGCTCGCCGTGGGCTGTGAGCCGGCCGAGAAGCTGGACGCGGCCAAGGACGGGCAGTTCACGGATCTCGGCGAGAAGCAGAGCGAGGTCGTCTATGGCACGGACAACCGCCAGGACGTCTACGCCCACACGGACGCCACGCTGCGCCTGCGCGCGCAGCAGGCCACCGTGGCGCTGATGAACCCCTCGGGCTTCAACGCCACCAACCCCAACAACGTCACCTTCCCGGGCTCGAACCTGGGCACCGCCTACAACCTGTGCACCACCGAGCGCTTCCGGGATGATCCGACGGGCGCCTTCTGCTCGGGCACGCTCATCGACGACGACCTGGTGCTCACCGCGGGCCACTGCGTCACCAGCGCCGCGGCCTGCGCCGACACGCGCTTCGTCTTCAACTACTACCGCCCCGCGGCGGGCACGCTGCAGCCCGTCACCACGGCGGACATCTTCAGCTGCACCGCCATCGTCGCGCGCCAGCAGGCCACGGTGAACGGGCAGAACCTGGACTACGCCGTGCTGCGGTTGGATCGCCCGGCCACGCCGCGCTTCACCCCGGCTCCGGTGCGCACGGCGAACACCGCCCTGACGGTGGGACAGAACGTGGCCGTCATCGGCTCCGGCAGCGGCATCCCGTTCAAGATCGACTCGGGCGGCACGGTGCGTGACACGCGCTCGGGCACGCTGGACTACTTCATCGCCACCACGGACACCTTCGGTGGCAACTCGGGCTCGGGCGTGTACGAGACGAGCGGCTACACGGTGGCCGGCATCCTGGTGCGCGGCGAGACGGACTACGTCAACAGCGGGAGCTGCCGCGTGGTGAACGTGTGCAGCGAGACGGGCTGCCGCGGCGAGGACATCACCTACGTCTACCCGGCCCTCCGCGCCTTCTGCACGGCGACGAACAACGGCAGCACGCGGCTGTGCGCCGGCCTGCCGCCCCCGCCCCCGCCTCCTCCGCCTCCGGCCAACTCGTACGCCTATACCGCCACCAACACCAACAGCGCCCAGCAGAACACGGTGGACAAGACGCTCACGTTCGCCGCGGGCGACATCGTCGAGGTGGGCACCTGCGGCCTGGAGGGCGCCACTGTCGATGGGGACTCCTTCCTGCGCCTCAACAACGCCACCGCCGAGGTGGCTTCCAATGACGACTCGTGCGGAGGCCGTGGCTCCTACATCAAGTACACCGTGCCGGCGGCCGGCTCCTTCACCATCCGCGGCGGCTGCTACAACACGGGCAGCTGCGGTGGCACCGTGGTGTGGAAGGTGACGCCGGGCACCCCGGGCGGCGGTGGGGGCACCAGCGGCTCGTTCGCCTTCAGCGGCAGCAACACCAACAGCGCCCAGCAGAACACCACCAACCACAACGTGACGCTCGCGGCCGGCCAGGTCATCCGGTTGGGCACCTGCACGGTGACGGGCGCCTCCGGCACCGGTGACACCTACCTGCGCCTGTACGGCGTGGGCACCTCGGGCCCGCAGGTGGCCGCCAACGACGACAGCTGCGGCACCCTGTCGTACCTCACGTACACCGTCCCCGCGGGTGCGGGCGGCACGTATCAGATCCGCGCCGGCTGCTACTCCAGCAACAGCTGCAGCGGAACGGTGGCCTACACCATCCAGTAGGTCACACGGCGGACAGCGGAGAGTCCCGGGCCGCTCGCCCTCGTGGCGGGCGGCCCCCGTGTGGGCGTAGCAGACGCTTGACAGCCCGGGGAGCGGGATCTAACGCAGTGCTCCATATGAGCACGCCCAAGTTCCCGTCACCCTCCACGCCGGTGTCCATCGATGGCCCCCTGAAGGTCCTGCTGCTGGAGAACATCCACGCGTCCGCCGAGGAGATGCTCGCGGCGGAGGGCTTCTCGGTGGAGCGGCTCAAGGGCGCGCTCAAGCCCGAGGAGCTGGAGGAGCGCATCCAGGGCGTGCACCTGCTGGGCATCCGCAGCAAGACGAACGTGTGGGAGCCGGCGCTCGTCAAGGCGCCCAACCTGCTGGCGGTGGGAGCCTTCTGCATTGGCACCAACCAGGTGGACCTGAAGTCGGCCAACGTCCACGGCGTGCCCGTCTTCAACGCGCCCTTCAGCAACACGCGCAGCGTGGCGGAGCTGGTCATCGCGGAGATCGTCATGCTCACGCGCCAGCTGGGAGACCGCAACCGCGAGGTGCACCTGGGCCAGTGGCGCAAGGTGGCCACGGGCAGCCACGAGGTGCGCGGCAAGACGCTGGGCATCGTCGGCTACGGGCACATCGGCACCCAGGTGGGCGTGCTGGCCGAGTCCATGGGCATGCGCGTCGTCTTCTATGACGTCATGACGAAGCTGCCGCTGGGCAACTCGCGGCCCACGGCCTCGCTGGGCGAGCTGCTGGAGCATTCGGACTTCGTGACGCTGCACGTGCCGGCCACGCCGTCCACCGAGTGGATGATCGGCCCGGCCGAGCTGGCGCGGATGCGCAAGGGCAGCTGCCTCATCAACGCGAGCCGTGGCACGGTGGTGGATATTCCCGCGCTGGCGAGCGCCCTCAAGTCGGGCCACCTGGGTGGCGCCGCGGTGGACGTCTACCCGACGGAGCCGGAGACGAACAGCGACGGCTTCGTCACCGAGCTGCAGGGCCTGCCCAACGTCATCCTCACCCCGCACATTGGCGGCTCCACGGAGGAGGCGCAGGCGGCCATCGGCAAGGAGGTGGCCACCTCGCTCATCAAGTTCGTGCGCAGCGGGGCCACCACGGGGGCGGTGAACTTCCCGCAGGTGGAGACGCCGCTGATCGCCAACACGCACCGCATCCTCAACGTGCACCGCAACACGCCGGGCGTGCTCCGCGACATCAACAAGATCGTCTCGGACCTCAACGCCAACATCCACGCGCAGGTGCTGAGCACGGACGCGAACATCGGCTACCTGGTGATGGACCTGGATCAGGACGTGGCCGACCCGGTGTGCCACGCCATCGCGGGCCTGACGACGGACATCAAGACGCGCATCGTGTCCTGAGTTGCAAACGCCCCGAGGCCCGGTGGGTCCACCGGGCTCGGGCGGCTCGGAGAACCGCGAGCGCCCTCACACGTCGAGGATCTTCCCCGGATTGAGGATGTTGTTCGGATCCAGGGCCCGCTTGAGCGTGCGCAGCATCTCGAGCTCGGCCGGGGAGCGCGAGAAGGCCAGGTAGTCCTTCTTGAGCAGGCCGATGCCGTGCTCGGCCGAGATGCTGCCGCCGTGCTTGCGCACCAGCTCGAACATCGTGGGGTCGGCCTTCTTCGTGTGCGCGAGGAACTCGGCCTTCTCCATGCCCTCGGGCTTCATGATGTTGATGTGGAGGTTGCCGTCGCCGATGTGGCCGAACAGGGCAATCTCCCAGCCCGGGTAGCGCTCGCCGAAGACCGCGTCCATCTCGGAGCAGAAGGCCTCCAGGTTCGCCACCGGCAGCGACACGTCGTTCTTGTGCGGCAGCCCCGTGGCCGACAGGCTCTCGCTGATGCTCTCGCGCAGGGCCCACAGCTCGCTGGCCTGCGAGGGACTCTGCGCCATGGTGCCGTCCGTCACCAGCCCCTTCTCGAAGAGCGAGCCCAGCCAGCCCTCCACCTCGGCCGCGTCCTTGCCCTCGGCCTCCATCAGCACGTAGCAGCCGCTCGGGGCCTCGAAGGGCGAGCGCAGCTTGCGGTGACGCTGCACTCGCGCCAGGCACTTGTCCGTGAAGAACTCGTAGGCGCTCAGCAGCAGCGGGGCGCGGCGGGCCTCGCGGAACAGCCGCAGCACGGCGGCCACGTCCGGCACCGCGAAGAGGAACACGTCCTGCTTGCCCGGCAACGGCGCCAGCTTGAGCGTGGCCTCGGTGATGATGCCCAGCGTGCCCTCGCTGCCAATGAAGAGCTGGCGCAGGTCCGCGCCCGTGTTGTTCTTCTCCAGCGCGCCGTTGAGCTCCAGCACCTGCCCCTGCGCCGTCACCACCTGCAGGCCGAGCACCCACTGGCGCGTGAGGCCGTAGCGGATGACCTTCACCCCGCCCGCGTTGGTGGCGATGTTGCCGCCCACCTGGCTCGAGCCCTTGGAGGCGAAGTCCACCGGCCACGTGAGGCCGTGCTCGGCGCAGTGGTGGTGCACCGCCTCGGTGACGGCTCCCGCCTGCACGCGCACTGTATTGCCCAGCAGCTCCACCGGCTCCATCCGGTTCATCCGCTGGAGCGACAGCACCAGCTCGCCACGCGCGGCCACCGCTCCGGCCGCCAGGCCCGTGCGCCCGCCCGAGGGCACCACCGGCACCCGGTACTGGTTGCACAGGGCCAGCAGCCGCGCCACCTCGTCCGTGGTGCGCGGAAAGGCCACCGCGCTGGGAGCGGGGGGATGCACGCGCGTCCAGTCGCGCCCGTACTCCTGGAGCTCGCTGGACTCGCGGGTGAGGAAGTCCGCGGGGAAACCATCGGCAACAGCACGGAGGAACGCCTCGGGGAGCACGTCGGCCATGAGGGGAGCACTAGTGCAGGGGCTCGCCCATGGCAAGCCAGCGAGCGAGGAGAAGAGCGGCTCCCCCCCGGCACTGAACGGCTCCCGGGCGCTGTCCTCTCCCCCCATGAGCCTCGGCGTCACAGCCCCATCCTGGCGCAGGGCTGTAGCCAGATTCCCTCCTGTGCCCGGGAGTGCGCGGCGCTCAGCGCTTCGGCCAGTCCGCCAACAGCCGCAGGGCCTCCATCTGCTGGCTCCAGCCCACCTTGCCGCGCAGCGTGCCCCCGTGCTCGCCGGGAGCGGTGATGCGGATCTCCTTCCACACCGGCTCCCTCGCGTCGTAGCGGGCCTCCCACGCGCTCCAGCGCACGCCTCCCGCGGCGGCCACGGCGCGCTCCACGCACGCATCGAACTCGGCCTCCGAGGACAGATACCGGAGCTGCTCGATGACGTGCGGAAGCTCGCCCGCCCTCGCCTTCAAGGAGGAGCGCGAGCCGGTGATGGCCCGCAGCACCTCCCTGCCCTGGTTCTTCGGCAGGAAGGCGGCATAGCCGGGACGGAGCACCACGTAACCGCTCCAGGAAAAGCCGTTCCGGAGGGTGGCCTCGTAGCAGACCACGTCGGCCAGACGCTCGGTACGCGCGGAGTCCAGCAGCAAAGGCCGGCGGCGCAACTCCAACAGCACCGCGAGGAGATGGCCCTGGTTCACATCCTGGAGGAAGAGCTTCCGGTCTCCCACCACGCGCACGCCGAACAGGGTGGGCTGGATGCCATCCTCGGGGATGGAGCGCAGGGGAATCTGCACCGGCTCGCCCCTCTGGGGCTTCCACACGAGCCGCTCGTTGGTGAGCCAGTACCTACCGGAGCGCAACACGCCATGAACGATGTTCGCGACGAGCAGCACCAGGAGCACGAAGGCACCGGGGTCTCCCCCGAACCGGGAGGCGATCAGCCCCAGGATGATCGACGCATAGGTCTGGAGCACGAACCACAGGTCCGCCGAGTCGCCCTCCAGCAGGCGCACCTCGCCCGCGGCGAGCTCCAGGGGAATGGATTGGAAGACGAGCCGCTCGAGCCGGGTGAGATCCTCCACCAGTGACGGCGGGCCGGAGACACCAGCCAGTTCCCCGAGCCGCTTGCGGACGAGCGCCTCCAGCCTGCTCCGGAGCGCCCCCACGTCCCGGAGGGTGACGAGCACCCGCGAATGCTCCGGCCACTGGTCCGCCTGGGCCCGGCGCTGGATGCGCTCCAGTGCCTCATGGAACGCGGGCTCGTGACGCAGCACCGACTGGAGGGCCTCGGGCCGCCCGCGCAGACGGCGCTTCCACCCTCTGCCCGAGAGGAGCGACTCCAGCGCGGCATAGCGCTCGCGCGAGGCCTTCACCATTTCGACACGGCCCTCGAGCTGACGGCGCGCGTCCTCGAGAGAGGGAGCACCCACCCAGGAGCCCGGGGAGACCTCTGTGCGCACGCGCTCGGACATACTGGCCGGGCAGCATAAGGGGAGCGCGGGCCCACTCCGCCCACGCGCGCCACACGCGTGTCAGGTCGGCGACGCCGATTCCTCCGCGGCCGGAGCCGGAGTCGGGGCCGGAACAGTCGGCGAGGCCTCCGTGGGAGCCGGCTCTCCGGAAGGAGCCGCCGGGCCCGGCGAGGCAGGGGCGGCGTCACCCTCGGGCGCCGGGGGAACGGCCACCGGGGGAGCCACCTCGCCCGCATCGGGCACCTGCGCGGCCTCCACCGGAGGAACGGCCACGGGCGTTTCCTCCGCGGGAGCGGCGGGTGCCTGAGCGCCCACCACCGCGGGAGGAGGCGGCTCGGGAGCGGGCGGCTGCGCTGGAGCCTCGGCCTGCTCCTCCGCAACCGGAGCGGGCACCGGCTCGGGCTGGGAGTCCGCCGGAAGGGAGCCCGACTCCACCCGCTTCGCGAGCCCGGCCAGGCCTTCCTCGAGGTAGCGGCCGAGTCTCGAGCGGATGAAGGGAACCAGGTAGTGCGCGAGGGGGTTGCCGCCGATGTCGCCCTCGTCCACCCACGTCACGCGGGTGCCCTGGCCCTCGGGCGCGAAGGAGATGCGGCCGCGCAGCAGGTACCGGCCATTCTCCACCGACGTGGCATAGGCCACGCCCGTCTTCGGGTCCGCCTCGGTGAGGGAGAGGGTGCCGTTGCCCAGGCTGCCGCCGCTCCAGCCGTGCACGGCGCCCACGCCCACCTCGGGCCCGCTGAACGTCCACTGGCTGCCCGGGTACTTCTCCGCGCGCCACGGCGCCCACTCCCGCCAGCGCGCGAGGTGGGCCACCTGGGCATAGATGGCCTCGGGCGGGGCCTGGATGGCCGTCGAGCGCTCGACGCGGAACGTCGACGGCAGCACGAAGCCGATGGCGAACAGCAGCCCCACCAGCGTCGCGGACGCGATCAGGATCTTCTTGAGCATCGAGCAATTCCAGGGGCCAGGTGCACCCGGAGGTCCCACCGTAGCAGACCCCGCCGATGGGTCGAGCCCTCCGGGGGCAGGCGGATGTCTTCCACCCATCGGCCCTGGCCATCCGCCCGGCCGCCCTGCCAGGAAGTGAACCGTGAAATGATTGCTCCAGCGATGACCACGACACTCAATCCGAGGGGCGCCCTCGCGCTCACCTGCCTGCTGATGCTGGCGGTGTCACCGGGCGCCCGGGCGCAGCAGGATCCGGAGGACGCGGACATACCGGCCTCCGAACTGGAGGGCACCGTGACCACTCCCTCCCCCACGGACCCCGACGCCGCGCCTCCGTGGAAGACCCGGTTCGGCGTGAGGCTGGCGGCGGGCGCGCCCGAGGGCGTGGGCGTCTCGGCGCTCATCCATCCCCGGCGCTGGCTGCGGGCGCACGTGGGCGCGACGAGGAACAGCCTGGGCTTCGGGGCGCGCGGTGGGGTGAGCCTCCTCCCCCTCGAGCTGACCATCTCCCCCGTGCTGGAGCTGGAGTATGGCTACTACTTCCAAGCGGACTACGAGAAGCTGCTGACGCAGCTGCACGGCCAGCCCACCACGGCGGCCACGGGCATCCGCGATGTGGGCTACCACCAGGTGAGCGGCAGCGTGGGCGTGGAGTTCTCGCCCTCGCGTTACGTGACGCTCTTCGGGGGCGTGGGCATCAGCTACTGGTTCATCGAGGTGGGTGACGCGAAGGCCTTCATCCGCGAGGCCGCCGATGACCCGGAGCTCACCGCCCGGCCGCTCAGCCTCGGCCTCTCCAGCCCGGTGGCGAAGCTGGGCCTCCTCATCTATTTCAACTGACAGGCTCCTCCATGCGTGCCCTTTCCCGAGTCCTCCTGCTGACCGCCACCACGCTGCTCGCTTCCGGCTGCCGGAAGATCGCCGACACCTTCTTCGTGGTGAACGCCGAGACGGAGGAGATCTGCAAGAACCAGCAGAGCGTCGAGTTCCCCGCCGCCGCGCCGGGCACGACGACGCTCGTGCGGACCTTCGAGTTCCCGCTGGGGCAGATGGGAGCGGACCTGCCCGAGGGGCGGCTCGAGACGGAGTTCCGGCTGAAGCTGTTCGAGCTGAACGTCTCGGGGGGCGATGCGGACCTGAGCGGGCTGGAGTACGCGAAGGTGTCCTTGAAGCGGCCGGCCGCGCAGGAGGTCATCCGGACGCTGCTCGAGTTCCAACAGCCCTCGCAGGCGTTCTCGCCCACGCGGCTGACGCTGCGCGGGGTGGAAGCGGCGAGCGTGGCGGAGCTGGCGCGCGAGGACCGGGTGGAGCTGGTGTTCGAGGTGCGAGGCACCCTGCCCGCCCAGGCGTGGACGGCGGACCTGCTGACGTGTGCCGGGCTGAGGGCCGAGGTGCACTACTTCGAGCTCATCTTCTGACGGAGAGGCCCGCCAGCTTCTCCGTCCATTCGCGCGCCCGGGCGTTCTCCTTCATCAGGAAGTCGAAGCTCCCGGCCCGGATGGCGCGCACCAGCTCCGGGTCCTGGGAGATGGCTCCGGAAGCGCTCCAGGGAAAGGCCCGGAGCGGAGGAGTGTGCTCCCCGTCTCCGGAGGCCTCTGGAGCGGCCTCCAGGTAGCGCGCGTAGGTGGCGAAGAAGTGGTCGACGCACGAGGCGACGGGAACGGCGTACAGCGCCTCGTAGACGTCCACCCACACCACGGGCTGCAGACCCCGCGCATCCACCAGCGACGGCACCGTGGCGTAGCAGTAGGCCAGCCGGTCATCCTTCGCGAAGACGAGGAGCGAGCCGAACGGCTCCACCCAGTCCTTGCGCCAGTGCGCATTCACCCGGTGCAGGTCGGGCCGCCGCTCGTGCCGCGCGGGGAAGAGGTAGAGCTCATCCCTCACCCAGAGGTAGCCCGCGCGCGCATGCACGGCCGCCAGTTGGGGATCCATCGGCTGCCCCGCCACGAAGGCCGCCACCGGGCTGGCGGACGGGAGCGGCGGCTCCAACTTCAGGGGATGGGCCCGGCTCCGGCACACCTCCAACAGGCGCTCGAAACCGGGCAGCGCGGTCGCGGACTGCATTGCTGGGACTCCTCTCGGGTGTCTTCTGCGGTCACCTGACTGTAGATGACCGCGACGGTCATGTCACGGACGCAGACGCCGCGCGCCGAACAGATGGGACCCACCGCCGGTACCTCGCGACTCCGGAAGGGCCGGAGCCTTGCTAGCGTGAGGCCCGAGACCCCACGAGGAACGCCATGACCCATGTCGTCGATGACTTCATGACCCGCAGCGTGCACACCATCGGAGCGCGGAGTCCCCTGACCGAGGCGCACCGGATCATGAACGAGCACGCCATCCGCCACCTGCCCGTGCTGGAGGGCGGGAAGCTGAGGGGCGTGGTGTCCATGAGGGATTTGCACCTCATCGAGACCCTCAAGGGCGTGGACCCCAAGGAGGTCGCGGTCGAGGAGGCCATGGCCCAGGAGGCCTATACGGTGCCGCCGGGGACGGCGCTCCTCGAGGTGGCGCGCACCATGGCCATGCACAAGTACGGCTCGGCCGTCATCGCCCGCGACGGTAAGGTGGAGGGCATCTTCACCACCATCGACGCGCTGAGGGCCCTGGAGGAGATCCTGTCCTCGCCCGGGGCCGAGGCGGCGCCCACCCGCCGGCGGAAGACCACACCCCGTCAGTTGGGCAAGAAGAGCGCGCCCCGGAAGGCCGCGGCCCGGAAGGGAGCCGGTACCGCGGCGAAGCGCCCGGCTGGGAAGAGCGCGGCGAAGCGCCCGGCTCGCAAGGCGGCTCCGGCTCGCAAGCGCGGCGGACGCTGAGCGTCAACGCCACGGCGTCACAGGGCCTACACTCCTTTGAACTTCGCCCCTGTGGCGCCCATGCGTTCCAGGGCATTCTTGATGTCTCCAGAGACGATCAATGGGCCCTCCCATCCCTCCGGACGGAACATCTTCGCGTCTCCTACTTTCGATGTGTCGATGCGCAGGTCCCGGACATCCCGGTACTGCCCCACCATGCCGGGCACACCGTCCTCGTGGGTCCAGAGCCGGACTCTGGAAGCCTTCTCGTCAATGCAACGGATGAGGCGTGTCACCACGAGAATGAGGTACTGCTCCGGCTGATACTCGATGTCCACGGGGATGAGCTGCACGTCCTGGGGAGCCAGTTCCGCGAGCAGGGATGCCACCTTGACGTGAACGACTGGAATCCGCGAGTTCGTTTCGGAAAAGTCCAGGGGGCTGCCCACACGCTCCATGAGAATCTTCAAGCGCCCTTCGACGTGCACGGGCGTTCCCAGCCTGAACCCCCAGTCGTCCACCCTCCGGCCCTCGCCGTCGAGGGGATTTTGGAGCTGCCAGCGACGCGGGACATACAGGTCGTCGTAAAGCTCGAAGAAGTGCTGAGCCATGAGCGCCGTCCCCTATAGCCAAGGGAAGTCGGAACAAGTCCTTTCAGGGGTGAATGTGTCCGGACCGTCCACACACGTCACGCCCTCGAGTTCTACCCGCCTCCCGGCCACGCTCCTCACAAACTTGTCCAACTGTTGGACAGGTTTTGCGACACCGGGCCCGGAGCGCGCCCTCCTGCTTTCAAACGGAGGGCAGACTCCTGCACGAACTTTCTTTGGATGGCTTAGAGGACCGCGGATTAGGAGTGGAAGGTCTGTCTGTACCTCCGGACCGACCGGCTCACGCCGCGCGGCGCTTCGGCAGGGCACCGCGCAGCACCTCGTGGGCATTCAGCAGCATCTCCTCGGTGGTGTCCCAGCTCACGCAGGCATCCGTCACCGAGCAGCCGTAGCGCAGCTGCGAGAGATCCGCCGGGATGGGCTGGGTGCCGGCCTCGAGGAAGCTCTCGATCATCACGCCGACCACCGAGCGGTTGCCCTCGCGGATCTGATGCACCACGTCGCGCATCACCAGCGGCTGCAGCTCCGGCTTCTTCCACGAGTTGGAGTGCGAGCAGTCGACCACGATGTTGCCCGGCAGCTTCGCCTTGGCGAGTGCCTGCTCGGCGAGCGAGACGGACACCGTGTCGTAGTTGGGCCGCCCGCCTCCGCCTCGCAGCACCAGGTGGCCGTAGCTGTTGCCACGGGTCCGGATGATGGCCGACTCGCCCTTCTCGTTGAGCCCCAGGAAGCTGTGCGGGCGCGAGGCGGAGAGCACGCCGTTGACCCCCGCCTCCAGGGAGCCGTCGGTGCTGTTCTTGAATCCCACCGGCGTCGACAGCCCCGAGGCCATCTCGCGATGGGTCTGGGACTCCGCGGTGCGCGCGCCAATCGCGGTCCAGGAGATCAAATCGCCATAGTACTGCGGCGCGATCGGGTCGAGCGCCTCGGTCGCCGCCGGCAGGCCGATCTCGGCCACATCCAGCAGGAAGCGGCGGCCGCGCTCCATGCCTTCCTCGATCCGGAAGGAGTCGTCCATCCGCGGATCGTTGATGAAGCCCTTCCAGCCCGTGGAGGTGCGGGGCTTCTCGAAATACACCCGCATCACCACGTGGAACGTGTCCTTCACCCTGTCGGCGAGCTGGCGCAACCGGCGCGCGTAGTCGAGACCGGCCTCGGGATCATGGATGGAGCACGGGCCCACGATGATGAACAAGCGGGGGTCCTTGCGGTCCAGGATGTCCATCAGCGCGCGGCGGCCAGCGAGGACGGCCTCGGCCGCCCGCTCGGTCAGCGGCACTCGCGTCTTGATCTGGGCGGGAGAGGGCATCTGGTCGATGCCGACGACATTCAGGTTTTCGGTACGAGCGGTCATGGAACCAAGGCCGTGGGGGGGACGCGGGGGGGCACGGAATCCCCTACGATATTAACGCCAAAATGCGCCGGACAGTCCCGCCAGATGAAGCCCGCTCCCCGCCGGTCGGGGCGAGCGGGAGGAAGGCATTGACACCGTCACGAACTTCCTGGCGAAGCACGCGCGTGTCCCGGCGCGGCTCGTGGTAGGCAACGGCGGCAATGGACCCTGCACAGACAGCTCCCCGAGTCCTCGTCGTCGGCTGTGGTGGAATCGGCGGCGTCATCCTGTCCCGCCTGCTGGAGGCTGGCGGGAAGGTGGCCGCGGTGGCTCGCCGCGAGGAGATCGCCAGCGTGCTCCGGACGCGCGGCCTGGTGCTGCGCGACGAGAAGGGCGAGCGCACCATCCGTGGAGACCTGGAGGTGTTCGTCCAGCCGCCCCGGGAGGGGGCCTACGACTTCATCCTGCTCGCCACACCGCCCAACGGGGTGGAGGCGGCGGCCCGGGACACGGCCCACCTGCTTTCACCCCAGGGGGCGATGGTGGTGCTCCAGAACGGGCTGTGCGAGGAGCTGGTGGCCCGGGTAGTGGGCGAGGACAAGGTGCTCGGCGCCATCGTGGCCTGGGGCGCGTCCTCCCCGGAGACGGGCGTCTACGAGCGGACCTCCTCGGGAGGCTTCGCGATTGGCGCGCTCTCCGGCCAGCAGGATCCGCGGCTGTCCCGGCTGGCCGAGGTGCTGCGCGCGGTGAGCCAGGTGGCCTTCACCGGGAACCTGCGCGGCGCCCGGTGGAGCAAGCTGGCGATCAACTGCGCCATCTCCACCCTGGGCACCGTGGGAGGAAGCAGGGTGGGCCCGCTCCTCCGGCACCGCTTCATCCGGAGGCTCGCGATGGAGGTGTTCACCGAGGTCTTCCAGGTGGCCCGCGCCGAGAACGTGCGGCTGGAGAAGGTGGCCTCCACGGTGGACCTGGAGTGGCTCACATTGAAGGAGTCCGAGCAGCACGCCCGGGGCTCCCTCTACCTCGTGGGCCGGCACGCGATGCTCCTGGCCATCGGCGCACGGTACCGGCGGTTGCGCTCGTCGATGCTGGCGGCCATCGAGCGGGGGCGCGAGCCGCCCGTGGACTTCCTCAATGGCGAGGTGGTCCAGCGAGGCAAGGCCCACGGCATCGCGGTGCCGGTGAACGAGCACCTGCTGCGGGCCGTCCACGCCATGTCCCGGCGTGAACTGACGCCGGGCGTGGAGACGCTCCGCCGCATCTACGAGCAGACGCGGCCCCAGGGCCACTGACGCTCCTGGCCCCCCAACCGTGCTCACGCCCCCGGCTCATGCCGAGGTAGCTCCGCGGGAGAGCAGCGTGGGCGGCGCCGCGCCGGAGAGGGGTCCATGGGGGAGATGCCCCCCTGGCTCGTGCACTCCGCGAGGTTCCCGTTGAAGGCAACCCGGTTTCGTTTCATGGTTTCGGTCACCGGCCGATGGCGGCGGCACGAGGCGAACCTCGGCGCGCTCGCCGATGCGGACCGGGAACGCGATGTGAAGTCCCCAAGGGGTGAACCATGGCGATGAAGAAGGCCACGAAGAAGGCAGCGGAGCGGATTCGGACGGCGGCCAAGAAGGTGGCCAAGAAGGTGACCAGCAAGATGGCGGCCCGAAAGGCGGCGCCCGCGAAGAAGGCCAAGGCCCAGCCGATTCCGAAGGGCTACCACATCATCACGCCGAGTCTCGTGGTGAGCGGCGCGAAGGAGGCCGTCGAGTTCTACAAGAAGGCCTTCGGCGCGAAGGAAGTGGGCAAGGCGATGACGACGCCGGACGGGAAGATCCTCCACGGAGAGTTCCGGATCGGCGACTCCATCGTGATGTACTCGGACGAGTTCCCCAACATGGGCTCCCGCTCGCCCCAGAGCGTCGGCGGCGTCTCGTCGAGCCTGCTCATCTACACGCGTGACGCGGACGCGCTGTTCAACCAGGCGGTGGCCGCGGGCGCGAAGGTCGCGATGCCCATCGGCGACATGTTCTGGGGGGACCGCTACGGCGTCGTCACCGATCCCTTCGGCCACCAGTGGCAGATCGCCACCCACAAGGAGGACCTCACCCCGAAGGAGATGGCCCGCCGCGCCGCGGCCGCGATGAGCACCCCTCCTCCGGAGCAGGCCCCTGCTTCGCCGGCGACGCAGACGCCGGCGGCCTGAAGCGCCTCCGGAGTCCTCGAGACCCTCTTCCCGTTCTCCGCGGGAGGGGGTTCTCTCAGGCGGCGGGGACCCGGGCCTCGGCCAGCGCGGGCGTCCCCAGGTACTTGCGGCGCGTTCCCAGCACGTAGTCGAAGAGCGGGTACGTCACGCACCAGTTGGCGTTCTGGTCCTTCCCCATGTGGTGGTCGTAGTGCCAGGGCAGGTGCTCGCGCGCCCAGTCCTCGTCCAGATGCGCCCGCCGGTGCACCACGTAGTACAGCACCGTCGAGGCCCACACCGACGCCACGAACCACGGCGCCCACTTGAGCAGTGGGAGGTGGCCCACCACGATGGCCGCCAGTCCCAGCACCTCCTTGCTCTGCGGCGCCCAGCTCCACAGTGGCCCCCGGTACTGCTCGTCCACCATCCCGTGACGCCGCGAGCGCTGGTGGTGCTCGTGCCAGTGGAAGCTCCAGAAGCTCTCGTGGTTCTTGCCCAGCCCGTGCAGCACGTACCGGTGCAGCAACCACTCCCCGAAATTGGAGTACGCCAGGCCCAGTGGAATACCAATCATCTTACCCTCTCCTCGCGGAACACCCCGGGCCCCCGCGGCGCCCCGCATGAAATGCTGACCACCTGGTCACGTAAAGATTGACCATCCAGTCACGCTTTGTGAGGTGTACGCGCCCATGAGCCCCAGGAAGCCCCCAGAGCGGCCAGCCGAGAAGAACCCGCCCGCCTCCACGTCACAGCGCCCCGGCCCCCAGGGCGGCGTCCGGGACACCAACCGCCGCGAGCGGGAGAAGGCCCTCGGCGACGCGGCCCTCGAGCTCTTCGTGGCGCGTGGGCTGGATGGCGTCACCATCGACGACATCACCCAGGCGGCCGGGGTGGCCAAGGGCACCTTCTACCGGTACTTCGAGGACAAGGCGGCCCTGGTGGACTTCCTGCTCGAGCCGGTGCGCCGCGAGCTGGTCCAGGGGCTGGTGGCCTGCGGCGAGGCCCTGGAGGCCGCGCGTGACGTGGAGGCCATGTTCGAGGCCTACCGCGCCGTGGCCGCCGTCATCGCCGGGGCCATCCTCCAGCACCCGGGCGTGGTGCGGCTCTACCTCCAGGAGTGCCGCGGGCCCGCGCAGGGCGCCCGGGTGAAGCTCGTCGAGGTGGCCCGCCTCATCTCCCACCACGCGGTGGACATGACGCGCCGGGCCCATACCCATGGGCTGCTGCGCCCCATCCGCCCCTCCGTCAGCGGGCTGGCCGTGGTGGGGGCCGTGGAGCGCCTGCTGCTCGCCGTCCTCAGCGAGGAAGAGGACGTCGGCAACCCCCTGGAGCTGCCCGACGCCCTCACCACCCTCATCCTCGATGGGCTGCGCCTGCCACCCCAGGGCCCCCGGCCCGCCCGCCGGAAGTTGGACGGGAAGCCCGGCCGCCCGTAAGGAAGGAGGCTGTGCGGCGGAGACGGGACAACGGGATTCCTTGGGTGAAGGTGGCGCTGGGCGCCGTGCTGCCGCTCGTGTTGCTCAACCTGGCCGTGGCCTTCTTCGGCGACACCCACGTCTCCCCCCTCTCCCTGTCCTTCCTCCAGCAGAAGGCCCACGCCCTCGCCGCCTACGCGCGCCACCGGCCTTCCTGCCTGCTCGAGGGCCACCCGGAGCTCGCTCCCCTCATCCGCGACACCGAGCGCCGCCACCGCCTCCCCACCGGCCTGCTCGAGGCGCTCGTCGAGGTGGAGTCCAACACCCAGCCCCACCGCATCTCCCCCGCGGGTGCCATGGGCCCCGGCCAGCTCATGCCCTCCACCGCGAGCCTGCTGCGCGTGGAGGACCCCTTCGACCCGGCGCCCGCCATCGATGGCAGTGCGCGCTACCTCGCCGAGCAGCTCGAGCGCTTCCGCGGCAACGTGCGGCTCGCGGTGGCCGCCTACAACGCCGGGCCCGGCAACGTGAACGGCCGCGTCCCGCGCAACGGCGAGACGGAGTTCTACGTGGACAAGGTGCTCACCCGCTACGAGCGCCTCCGGCCCCGCCCTCCACCCCGGCCCTCCAAGCCCGCTCCTCCCGCGAAGCGTCAGGCCCGTCCGGTGAGCACCACCCCTCGCCATCCGCCCGTTGACCGACCCTCCACCGGATGACCGACCTCCTCCGGATGACGGACGCGCGAGCCCCGGAGACCGTGCGATTCCCGCTCGCATGAAACGACTCGCCGGCCTCTCGAAGCTCGCCTTCATCACCCTGGGTGTCCTGGCCCTCCTGGTGGCCTCCCTCAGCCTCTTCGGCAACAACATCCGCAAGCTCTTCGGCGCGCAGGCCGAGGCGCTCGGCGGTGAGGACGTGACGAACGGCACCCGGGCGACCCGGCACCTCCAGCGCAAGTCGCTGAAGACCTTCGGAGACAACTCCGAGGGCGACTCGTACGCGGCTCCGGCCCCGGTCCCCGTCATGGCGTCGGCCCCGCCCCCGGCCCCGGAGCGCGCCGAGCCCGCCGCCACCGGCAACACCCACGCCGCACAGCGTCCCAACCCCTTCACCCTCACCAGCGAGGACCGCTTCTCCACCTTCGCGGTGGACGTGGACACCGCCTCCTACGCCCTCTTCCGCCGCCAGGTCTCCGAGGGGGGCCTGCCCGCGCGTGACTCCATCCGCGTCGAGGAGTGGGTGAACTACTTCCGCTACGCCTACCCCGCCCCCGAGGAGGGAGACTTCCGAGTGGACCTCGAGGGCGCGCCCTCGCCCTTCACCCCCGGCCGCCACCTCATCAAGGTGGGCCTGCAGGGCCGCAACATCGCCAAGAGCCAGCGCAAGCCCACCCACCTCGTCTTCCTCGTGGACACCAGCGGCTCCATGTCCCAGCCGGACAAGCTCCCGCTCGCCCAGAAGGCCATGAAGCTGATGGTGGATGGCCTCAACGAGGCGGACACCGTGGCGCTCGTCACCTACGCCGGCCGCGTGAGCGACGTGCTGCCCCCCACCCCCGCCGTCGAGCGCGACACGCTCTTCGCCGCCATCGACTCGCTCACCAGCGGCGGCGGCACCGCCATGGGTGATGGCCTGGAGACCGCCTACCGCCACGCCGCGAAGAAGGCCAACCCCCAGAGCGTCTCGCGCGTCATCGTCCTCACCGATGGCGACACCAACCTCGGCCGCAACCTCACCGCCGACGCCATGCTCGACAGCATCCAGGGCTACGTGAAGGAGGGCGTCACCCTGTCCACCATCGGCCTGGGCATGGGCAACTACCGCGATGACCTGATGGAGCGGCTGGCCAACAAGGGCAACGGCAACTGCTTCTACATCGACAGCGAGCGCGAGGCCCGCCGCGTCTTCCAGGAGCGGCTCGCCGGGACGCTGGAGGTCATCGCCCAGGACGTGAAGGTGCAGGTGGAGTTCGACCCCGCCACCGTGCGCGGCTACCGGCTGCTGGGCTACGAGAACCGCGCCATCGCCGACCGCGACTTCCGCAACGACAAGGTGGACGCGGGCGAGATTGGCGCCGGCCACACCGTCACCGCCCTCTACGAGGTGGAGCTCGCCGGCGAGGGCGCGAACGTGGCCACGGTGCGCGTGCGCGCCAAGCGGCCCGGAGGCGTGGAGGCCGCCGAGCAGCGCTTCTCCCTGGCGCGCGCGGGGCTGCACGGCTCGCTGCGCGAGGCCTCCTCCAACCTGCGCTTCGCCGCCGCCGTGGCCGGCACCGCCGACGTCCTCCGGGGCTCGCCCCAGGCCGGGGACTGGAGCCTCGCCACCGCCGAGTCGCTCGCCGAGAGCGCCGTGGACGGCATGAGCGACCGCGCCGAGTTCCTCGGCTTGCTGCGGCTGGTGCGCGAGCGCCGCATCACGCCCGTGGCCGGGAGCGCCCCCTACTAGCGCGAGCCGTCCAGGCCCCGTCCGGCCTCGGTATCCACCCAGACCTCCACGTTGCCGTGGAGCTGGAGGAACGAGGCCGGCCACAGCGGGGTGATGGGGCCGCGCACCATGGCCGTCACCGCCGCCGCCTTGTTCACCCCGAAGGCCAGCAGGATGACGCGGCGCGCCTGAAGCAGCGCCGACATGCCCAGGGTGAGCGCCGCCAGCGGTACCTTCCAGACGTCATCTCCGAAGAGCGAGGCCACCGTCTGGCGGGACTCCCTCGACAGGCGCGCCCGATGGCTCGCCGCCTGGAGGCTCTCCCCCGGCTCGATGAAGGCCACGTGCCCGTTGGGACCGATGCCCAGCAGCAACAGGTCCAGCCCTCCCGCCGCCGCCAGCTGGACGTCGTAGCGCACGCATTCCCGCTCGGCCCGCTCCGCGCTCCCGTCGAGGAAGTGGATGCGCTCGGATGCCAGGTTGACGTGCTGGAAGAGGTGCCGCTCCATGTACGCCCGCATGCTGCCCGGGTCGTCCGGCGTCAAGCCGAGGAACTCGTCCAGGTTGAAGGTCGTCACCCGCGAGAGGTCCACCTGGCCCTTCTGGTACAGCGCCACCAGCTCCCGGTAGACGTTGAGCGGTGTCCGGCCGGTGGGCAGCCCGAGAACCAGGGATGGCTTCTCACGCACCGCGTTAGCGACGAGGGCCGCACAGGAGGAGGCGGCTTCCAGCTCGGAGGCGAAGACGCGGACGTTCAAGGCATCGGCCAGCATAACCAAAGCCCTCCTGCCGACAAAGCCGCGCGTCACCCATTGAATCGGTTCCAGGCCCGGAGGTGGCCCGGGTAGGGTCCAGGGCCCTGGGAGGCCCTGCCCTCCCCCGCTCCGCCCGCCGGTCATCGTCCTCCGGCCGGATGCCACCGTGGCTGGCGAGCGGTTTGGGTCAACTTCGCGCATGAATCGCCTTCGAGGTGGGTTAGAAGGGCTACCTCATGAAAGTCGCCGTCCTTACAGGCGGGGGTGATTGCCCCGGCCTCAACGCGGTCCTCCGCGCCGTCGTCCGCCGGGCCAGTGCCCATGGCTTCGAGATGATGGGTCTGCGCGACGGTTGGAAGGGTCTCCTCGAGGACAACCACTTCCGCCTCACGCGCGAAACCACCTCCGGCATCCTCCACCGGGGAGGCACCATCCTGGGCACCTCCCGCGTCAACCCCTTCAAGGTCGAGAACGGCCTGGAGCGCGTCAAGCGCGCCATGGAGCGCAATGACATCCACGCCGTCATCGCCATCGGCGGTGAGGGCACGCTCTCGGCCGCCACGCGCATGTCCCAGGAGGGCCTGCGCATCGTCGGCGTGCCGAAGACGATCGACAACGATCTCAACGGCACGGACTTCACCTTCGGCTTCGACACGGCCGTCACCATCGCCACCGAGGCCATTGACCGGCTGCACTCCACCGCCGAGTCGCACAAGCGCGTCATCGTGTGCGAGGTGATGGGACGGCACGTGGGGTGGATCGCCACCTACGCGGGCATGGCCGGCGGCGCGGACGTGATTCTCGTCCCCGAGGTCCCCGCGGACCTGGTGCGCGTGGCCGAGCACATCAAGCACCGGCACTCCACCGGGCGCTCCTTCTCCATCGTGGTGGTGGCCGAGGGCACGCGCATCAAGGCGGCCGAGGACGAGCAGGAGCACCTGGTCACCTCGGGCGCGCTGGACGAGGCGGGCCGGCCCCGGCTCGGTGGCGTGGGTGCCATCGTGGCCAATGAAATCGAGCGGCGCACGGGCTACGAGACGCGCGTGTCGGTGCTGGGCCACATCCAGCGCGGCGGCGCGCCCACGGCGCATGACCGGGTGCTGGCCACGCGCTTCGGCGTCCACGCGTGCGACATGGTGGCCCGGGGCGAGTTCGGCAAGATGGCCGCGCTGCGGGGCAATGAGATCATCAGCGTGGACCTGTCGGAGGCCACCCGGGAGCTCAAGAAGGTGCCCCGGGAGTTCTTCGAGGTCGCCCAGGTCTTCTTCGGTTAGCCCGGGGCGGGGGTAGAGTGTCCCCTGCCATGGACCTTTACGCGGAGATGGCGGCCCTCATCGCCGAGGGCCGTCCGTTCGTACTGGCCACCGTCATCGAGAGCGCGGGCAGCACGCCGCAGAAGCCGGGCTCGAAGATGGTGGTGCTCGGGGACGGTGGCCTGCGGGGCACGGTGGGCGGTGGCGCCATCGAGCATCAAATCATCCAGGCGGCGCGGGCCGTGCTGGAGAGCACGGAGCAGACTCGGGTCATCGAGACGCACCTCACGCACGAGCTGGGCATGTGCTGTGGGGGCCGGATGAAGGTGTTCCTGGAGAAGCACGGGGCCCCGCCTCGGCTCACGGTGTTCGGCGCGGGGCACGTGGCGCGCGAGCTGGCCCTGCTGGCGCACCGGGTGGGCTTCCGGGTGACGGTGGTGGACGCCCGGCCCGAGTGGGCCAACCCCGAGCGCTTCCCCGGCATCGAGCTGGTGCTGAAGGACCCGGCGGACCACGCGCGGACGCTGAGCGGAGGCACCGGACACTGCTTCTGCATCACGACGCACGACCACCCGCTGGACCAGGCGGTGGTGGAGGCCCTGCTGGACAAGCCCTCGGCGTACCTGGGCGTGATTGGGAGCCGGCGCAAGGCCGAGCGCTTCCGGATGCGGCTGCGGGCCGCGGGCTTCTCCGATGAGGCCGTGGCCCGGCTGCGCTCGCCCATGGGCGTGGACATCGGCGCGCTCACGCCCGAGGAGATCGCCGTCTCCATCGTGGGGGAGCTCATCCGGGTGCGGCGCCAAGGTGCCTCGGCGGAGTAAAGAGGGGCCATGACGCTGAAGGTGATGACGCTCAACGTCCTCTTCGGAGGGCAGGACCGCTTCGAGGCCCTCCTCGCCCTGGTGGCGCGGGAGCGCCCGGACCTGCTGGTGCTGCAGGAGTGCCTGGGCTGGGACGATGGCGAGCGCCTGCGCCAGGTGGCCGCCGCGCTCGGGCCCGAGGGCACCATCCACGCGCACCTGGGCGCCGCCCGCCCGCGAGGCAGCGGCAACTGCTACCACGTGTCCGTCCTCAGCCGCACGCCCCCGCGCTCCCTCCGCGTGCACAACAACCCGCACTTCATCGGGCACGCCCTGGTGCAGTGCGAGCTCGACACCGAGGAGGGTCCGCTGACCTTCTTCGGGACGCACTACGACGCGCACTACGAGACCCTCCGCTTCGTCGAGGCCCGCTACCTGCGCTCGCTGCTGGACCCCGAGGCCTTCCGCCAGGGCCTCTACCTGCTGGCGGGGGATCTCAACTCCCTGTCCCGCAGGGATCCCTACCCCGTGGACCTCGCCGACCAGCTGCGCCTGGCGGGCGTGGACAAGTACGGCCACCCACCGCGCTTCGACGTCATCGACGACGTGGAGGCCTTCGGCTGGGTGGACACCCTGCGCCACCGGCCCGCCTCGCCCGCGTGGGTGACCGCGCGCCGCGTCCGCAACGGTGTGACGCTCGACTATCGGACGGACTACATCTACGCCTCCCCGCGCATGGCCGAGCGCCTCATCAGCGCCGAAGTCATCGACGTGGGTGAGGCCACCGACCACAACGCGGTGGTGGCGACGTTCCGCACCCGCTGACCCCGGTCCGTCCGTCCAGGAGCACACAGCGGCCTGGACCCGCGGCCCCCCTTGCGCGGGCATTCGCCCCCCGGCCGGGCTTGCCAGGGCCCCCGGGAATCCCAACCCTCCAGAAGGGAGGGGCTGGCCGTGATGTCGCACTTTCGAGCACCGTGCATCGTCCTGCTCCTGCTCGTGCTGGCCATGGGCTGCCTCGACCTGCCTTCCATCTCCTCCGGGGAAGCACCCGCGATGGAGGAGCCCGCGGGTGAAGCGCCTCCGCTCCCCGAGACCGTGCCGCCTCAGGAGCCAGCGCCCGTGGAGCTTCCGCCGCCCGCGGACGCCGGGACGCCCACGGTGGTGACCCATGACGACTTCGGGACGCGCAACCTCTACCCCTCCGCACCCAATGGCCGGACGTGGGCCGCCCGGTGGCACGAGCACCCGCGCACGCTGAAGGTGGGGCAGGTGGACCCGTATGACCCCGAGTTCCAACTGCGGGGCTCGGGACACACGCTGGAGCTGCCCGGCGATGGCACGGCCCGGAGCTCGGGCTGGCTCATCCGCCTCTACATCGGCAGGCCCGACAAGAAGTGGCTCAACACCGAGGTGACGCTGTACGCGATGCGCGTGTCCGAGCTGGAGCGGGACGTGGGCTCGTCCGGCTTCGAGTTCCAGACGCGAACCTCGGATGGCCACCTGGACGGCTCGCTGCGCAACGAGGCGGGCCTCGACCGGCAATGCGACGGGCACGCCTATTCGTATTCGCTGCGCTTCGATGGCCGGGCGGTGCTCCAGAAGGAGCTCAAGCACCCCCTGTATACGTCCCAGGTGACGAAGTCCCTCTGGGGCGGCCGCGCCCTGCCGCGCGACAAGTGGGTGGGCATCAAGGTCATCACCTATGACCTGCCCGGGGGCCAGGTGAAGCAGGAGCTGTGGCTGGACCTCACCGATGGCGAGAACGGGGGCACGTGGATGAAGGTGCACGAGCACCTCGATGCGGGCGGCTGGGGCATCTCCCCCGCGGTGGCCGCCACCTGCCGGATCTCCGCGGATCAGCGCCTCACCCGGCCCGAGCCCCTCATCATCGTGCGCAACCACGGCATCCGCGAGCAGCGCTACAAGAAGGCCACCATCCGGGAGATCCAACCGCCCGTGCCGTGAAGAGCGGGCTGCATGGAAGACGACACGGTGCACCTCTTTCCCGAGGTGTCCGCGAGTCCCCCTGCTACAAGCCCGGCACGTGCGCCACGTCCGGCGCGGCTGGCCTGGAGGAGACACATGGTGGTGCTGACGGATGAGGGCTCTCGCGCGGAAATCGTCCCCGAGCGGGGGGCGATCGTCAGCCGCTTCATCGTCGAGGGCGAGCCCATCCTCTTCCTCGACGAGAGCACCCTGGCGGACCCCACGAAGAACGTGCGCGGCGGTATCCCCGTGCTCTTCCCCTCCCCTGGCGTCCTCCCCGGTGGCCAGTACACGGCGGACGGCCGCGAGTACCCCATGCGCCGCCATGGCTTCGCCCGCGACGTGCCCTGGGAAGTGCGCACCCAGGAGACCTCGCGCGTGGTGCTCGCGCTCGGACACTCGGAGCAGACGCTGCGCGAGTTCCCCTGGCGCTTCGAGGCGCTCCTCTCCGTGACGCTCCTGGGCTCCGCGCTCCACCTGTCCTTCAGCGCCGAGAACCGCGACTCGCGGCCCATGCCCCTGCACCTCGGCTACCACCCCTACTTCCACGTCCCCCAGGCCCACAAGGCCGCCGCCAGCGTCGAGACCGATGCCTCGCGCGCCTGGGACAACCGCAAGGGTGCCCAGGTGGCCCTCACCGGGTTGGGACTCACCGGGCCCGAGGTGGACATGCACCTGCTCGATCACTCGCTGCACGGCACCACGCTGGAGCGCGGGCCCGGCCTGCGTCCCGTGGAGCTCGCCTGGAGCCCCGCCTTCACCACGCTGGTGGTGTGGACGATCGAGGGCCGTGACTTCGTCTGCGTGGAGCCCTGGACCGCCCCCGGTGGCGCCCTCCAGACGCGCCAGGGGTTGCTCACCGTCGCACCCGGGGAAACCTTCACCTCCGAGTTCGAGATCAGCGTCGAGCCAATGGCCCGCTTCGTCCGCTAAAAGGAGGCCATGTCCTTCCTTTCCCACCTGGAGTGCTCCCGCTGCCGCAAAACGCATGACGCGGACCGGGTCCAGAACCTGTGCGACTGCGGCGGCCCGCTGCTCGTGCGCTATGATTTGAAGGCCGTCGCCCGGGCCGTGCGCCCCGCCGACCTCGCCGGCCGCGTCTCCTCGCTCTGGCGCTACCGCGAGGTGCTGCCCCTCCGCGATGACAAGAACATCGTCACGCTCGGCGAGGGCATGACGCCGCTCTTTCCGCTTCCCCGGCTGGGCGCGGAGATCGGCCTGCCCGACCTGTGGTTGAAGGACGAGGGGCTGAATCCCACCGCCTCCTTCAAGGCTCGCGGCGCCGCCACGGGTGTGAGCCGCGCCCTCGAGCTGGGCATCAAAGCGCTCGCCATGCCCACCAACGGCAATGCCGGAGGTGCCTGGGCCAGCTACGGCGCCCGCGCTGGTATGTCCGTCACCCTGGTGATGCCCACCGACGCTCCCGCCATGAGCGTCCTGGAGGCCACCGCCGTGGGCGCCAATGCGTACATGGTCCGCGGGCAGATTACGGACGCCGGTGCCATCGTCGGCCGCTCGGCCAAGGCCCATGGCTGGTTCGAGGCCGCTACGCTGAAGGAGCCGTACCGCATCGAGGGCAAGAAGACGATGGGCTATGAGATCGCCGAGCAGCTCGGCTGGAGCCTACCGGACGTCATCCTGTACCCCACCGGTGGCGGCGTGGGCATCATCGGCATCTACAAGGCTTTGTTGGAGATGCGCGAGCTGGGATGGCTGCCGGAGAACGTCCGCTTCCCCAAGCTCGTCGCCGTCCAGGCCGAGGGCTGCCAGCCCATCGTGAAGGCCTTTCGCGAGGGCAAGGACGTCTCCGAAAAGTGGGAGAACGCTTCCACCGTGGCGCAGGGGATTCGCGTTCCCAAGGCACTCGGCGACTTCCTCGTGCTCCAGGCCGTGCGCGAGACCGGTGGCACCTGCGTGGCTGTGCCGGATGCGGACACGATGTGGGGGCTGGAGAGGATCAGCCGACAGGAAGGGGCGTTCATCTGCCCCGAGGGCGCCGCGCTCGTGGGGGCGGCTCGGATGCTGCTGCGCGATGGGTGGCTGGACGCCGGTCAGCGCGTGCTGCTGCTCAATACGGGGGCCGGTATCAAGTACCCGGATGTCATGAGCCCCAAGCTGCCTGTGCTCGAGTTGAACGCGACGCTGTGATTCGTGGCGTGGGCCACGGGCTCAACCTGGGGCCCGTGGCACCCTCACCCCGTCCCTCTCCCGAGGGGAGAGGGGTTGTGACGGGGTTGTTGGCGGGGTTACTGGGCCTTGGGCTCCGCAACGGGCTTGGACTCCGGGACCGGACTCGCGGCCTCTGCGTCCTTCGTGAATGGCACGTCCAGCACCGGCAGCTTCGTCGCTCCCGGCAGGTCGTAGTGCCACCACTCCATCGGGTTCCTCTTGAAGCCCGCCCCCTCCATCGCCGCCCGGAGGATCTCCCGGTGTTTGCGCGACGCCTCCGTCCCCCCCTTGTAGCTGTGGTGCGCCTTCGGCTCGAACGAGTCGAACTCCGTCGGCATCTCCACTTCCGTCCCGTCCATCGTCGTCAGCGTCAGGTCCACCGCCGCCCCCCGGTTGTGGTTGCCACCCTTCTTCGGGTTCGCCACGTAGCCGGGCTTCGGGAGGATCTTCCACATCTGCCACTGCACCGCGATCGGCCGGTAGCAGTCGTACACCTTCAGCCGGTAGCCCTGCGCGCGCAGCGTCTCCGCCGCCTTCGCCAGCCGCTCGGCCGCATCGTGCCGCAGCATGCAGCGCGCCCCGTCCGGGTACACCTTCTGCTTCAGGAAGTTGTCCGGCGTGGCGTACTTCATGTCCACCACCAGGTCCTTCACCACCTCGGTGGCGTCCACCACCGGCGAGTTCCCCGCCGCCAGCCACAGCCCCAACGCCACGCTTGCCACTCCAGCCATCTCAGGCTCCCTTCACGTAGGGCGTCGGGTCCGCGACCCCCGCCTGCTCGAATCCCCGGCGCCGCAGCACACAGCTGTCGCACCGCCCACACGCCCTCCCCTCCGGGTCCGGGTCGTAGCACGAGTGCGTCATCGAATAGTCCACGCCCAGCTTCACCCCCGCCCGGATGATGTCCGCCTTCGTCATCCCCGACAGCGGCGCCCTCACCTCGAAGCGCGTCCCCTCCACTCCCGCCTTCGTCGCCAGCGTCGCCATCTGCTCGAAGGCCCGGATGAACTCGGGCCGGCAGTCCGGATAGCCGCTGTAGTCCACCGCGTTCACGCCAATGTAGATGACGCTCGCCTCCACCACCTCCGCCAGCCCCAGCGCCAGCGAGAGGAAGAGCGCGTTGCGCGCCGGCACGTAGGTGATGGGGATGCCGTGCGACAGCTCCCCCTCGGGCCGGTCCTTCGGCACGTCGATGTCCGCCGTCAGGGCCGAGCCGCCCACCTGCCGCAGGTCCACCGTCACCACCCGGAAGTCCTTCACCCCCATGGCCTGCGTCACCCGGCGCGCCCGCTCCAGCTCCACCGCGTGCCGCTGCCCATAGGACACCGCCAGGCACACCGGCTCGAAGCCGTCCGCCTTCGCCATCGCCAGCACCGTCGTCGAGTCCAGCCCGCCCGACAGCAGCACCACCGCCTTCTTGCTATTGCCCGCCATTGAAGCGCCGCTTCCCTTCCAGGCCGTACACCGCCGTGCATTTACACTGTGCGTTCTTCCCCGTTGTCAGCACCCCGTCAAGCATCTCAGTTCAAACAAAGTTATTCGGGCCAATCCTGCGGGATGAGGGCGTGGCCACCAATCCAGCGCTCTCGCGTTGCACCCACATACCGCGCATCATCAGAGAAGTAGGCGTGCTCCAGAATAAGCATCTGGAGAGATTCTCCACGCCCCACTTCATCAAATAATGTATCAAAATACTTCTTCAGGCTCACAACATCAGGCTGTCCTGAACGCACCACCTCCTCACTCTTTGGTTGGTGCGGATCTGGTGGATAGTACGGGCGGCTTAATTGATCAAAAAGCAAAAAGCCCGGCACTGGGCGATTCCGCTCCGTGAAAAGGCGATGGAACGCCAATAGAAACGCAACATGCAGCGTAAGGTAATTTTCATCAGAACCGACATCGCGCATGTCCTCACGTCGCCTCGATGTCACGATCCCGACAGAAAGGCTCCGCAAATTTATATCAAATGGACTCTGCGCGTATCGAGCATCCAGGGGGAGTCGTGCAGCAATTTCTGTGGCCATCGCATTCAATCTCGCCTTGGCGAGATCTAGGCCATCTAGCTTGGTGTTAGGATCAAGCTCACTCTCAAGAGCCTCGATTCGCGTTTGCAACTCAGGGATCATATTCGGAGCTTCGGCTCCCATGACTGGAACAGGTTCAGCAGCCTCAAGATACATGCTGATCCTGCCAAGCACTCGGAACTGCCTCTCAGCCAGTTCTTTTGCTTTACGCTGTGAATCAGACTCGCGAACCAACCCTCCGATCTTCTCACGCACCACAACGATCCGGGCAGTGTATTCGGTCAGTTTATCTTCGAGTTCTGAAATGGCAGTATCTATTTTTGGGCGTTCACGCGTAACCTCACGAAGTTCCCCTTGCACACGCCTGAACGCTGCAAGCACATCCTCAACAGAATCAATCCGTCCCTGGATCGACTGAGCACAAAGTGGACATGCATTCTCCATTGTGCCCTGCGGGATAATCTTCACTACGCTTAACCGCCGCTCCTCCACCTTGCCCGCTTGCTCAAAGCGCACCGACGCTTGGATTGCGCGCTTTGCAGCAGAAATTTGATTACGAATCGCAGAACCTTCTGCTGAAAGTCGCCGCTCCTCCCCGTACAATCGCTCCAACTGCTCATTCGAAGCAAACGTGCTAGTCAGGCTCGGAGGATTCAGGCCAAGGGTGCGCAACATGTCGCGCGCCCCCTGAACCGAGAGTTCATCGGGCACACCTGCCAGAAGTCCAACCTGCGCTGCCTCGTGAACCAAAGATATTGCCATTGCACTTCCATCAGAAACAATTGATTTCCGTGCTGAAAGCTTACGCTCCTCGGCTGCCAATACGGCCTTAAGCCGACGCAACTCGGCCTCTCGCGCCACAGTATTCTCATCAACAACACCAACAACATAAGGAAGCGCATCAACAACATATTGCTCCCTGCGTTCTGACGCAGATGTCCTCAGCAGAGCATTCTTATTAATGATGTGCTGATCATCCTGCAGGAGATACGGAATTACACTACGAATCGAAACACGCACAGCAGAGCGCGCTCTTGCTCCGAAAACCTCAGTCTGAGCATGACCGATTCCAAGCAATTGCTCAAATCGCCGAAGCGCAGTCTCAGAATCCATTGTCCGCCTCAACTGCGAAGCGGCCGCCGGAACAACGACATTTACTCCCACATCAAAGTAAACATCATTAGATACGATTTTTGGACCAGGCGGCATCTTCCGACAGATTAGACACTCAGTCTGCCCTTTCACCCAAACCAACCCAACCCAGGAACACGCATCTCGTACACGTCCAGGAATGTGACATTCGCTCGCACCCATCACATAGTCGATGACTTCCGCGATGGCCGACTTCCCGGTATGCGAATCACCTGTAATGATGTTCACCGACTCAGCAACGAGAGCAACATCCCGCCGCCGGTCATCGTGGCTATAAAACAAAATGGATTTCAGATTCCAACGTTTCATAGCGTGAGCCCAAGAGTGTGCAGGACCATACGCGTCGACCCCACATCCGCCACCCACCGCCCAAAACGCCGCGCAACACTAAAACAAGAGCGCAAATCCTCACCAAGGGCCTGGAACTGACTGTCGCGGACCTTCACCTCGGTACGCATGCCGCCATAGCCATCACCAACGAGCAGGCGATAGCGCGCACCAAAAAGAATTCCTTCACGAGAGTACGTAGCGGTACGTTCAACTCTCTCCCCCAACCCAATGGTAATCTCGGGATTACGCTGTACCCAGTCATAAAAACTAGTACGTGCGTTAGTTCCCTGAAACTTCACTCTCAATTCATTTGATAGAACAAGAGGGATTGGCAAGAACAGGAGCGGGAATTCTGCGCCACGCCCGCCCATCGTTCCATGTCCCGCGAGAAACGACCATAGAACCAAGCTACATAACGCCGGGTTGGTCATTGCGTACACGTCGAGCAGGCGGCTCATTGCTCAGCCTCCTCTACCTTCGTCGCGGCATCAACGACTGGGGCAGCGTTGGATTCGACACCGTCAGAAATGCCACTCTGGCTCTGATTCTGCTGAGTGCCCCCGCTACTCACTCCTGCCTTCAAACGCGCTTTATATTCGGGGTGCCATCCCACACGGAGTTCATCAGCCAATTGCTGATAGCTCCCTTGCACATAGAAGGGTTCTCGCCATTCAGGCCTCACTGGCGGGACGTCATTAGGTGCATTGAGATGAGACCAATCGAGCAACTTCAGACCTTCCTTGCATGCAAGATCCTCTGAGCCGCCTGCACAATCGTTGCACATCGGCCCGTGTCGGTCACCCCAATACTCTTCAAGGCGATCGTCATATTCAATCAACAGGGTAGCAAGGCTTACATCATTCAACATCCAGCGACTCCGCTGCTCTCGTGCCCTCCACTTGGCAACAAGCGCACGGCCAATACGAGCATCTCCTCCATTTACGAGCGTGATTTGGCGCTCCCAATTTCCCCCGCGTTCTTCTTCAAGCTTGCCCGGCTTACGCTTGCTGAAATCGTCAGGCAACGTACTCTCAAGATGTTCCGCGGCAAGGTCCTGGAGCCTAGAAACCAGTTCCCCTTTATTTATCTCACGCGACCGCTTGCCAAGCAGGGCGAGCGCAACCTGCCGATCCCACCATTCAATTAATCGCTCTGCGACTTGGCGGCGATGTTCATGCCGAATGAAGTTACGAAGCCGCTCAATCACCCGATCAGGTATATCAGCAATAGAACCAATGCGAGGATGAAGGGTGATGCGACGAGCAAGCTCCATGCGCTCCGTCGTAGACAACTTTATGAATGCTTCGCACCCTTCGGCACGTTCGGCGTAAGGGAGTTGAATATTTTTACTTGCCGCATCTACACGGCTGTCGCGTACGCGTTGCGCCTCACTCAGTAGAGCATCGACCAGCCCACTTCGGTCGCTTTCAGGGTCCGCCAAGACCTCCAAGCGATCATTTGCGACAACTCTGGCGCTGGTCACAAAGTGAAACTGCACGGATGGCTCACTCACTCGCGCAGACCAATTCCGAATTGCCTTCCAAAACCCATCGTTCTTAATGCTCAGTGCCGATGGACTATCAAGGCTGTGCTTCAATTGGTGCAATGCCACATGTGCGGCAGTCCTGAGCCTAACATCGTCACCCGACTCGATGCACACAGAGGCAGCGTCATCATGCACGTCCAGGAGCACCAACAGTGCGTATAGCCCCTGGTAGACGTAACCTAGGTAGGAGTCGCCTGCGTCAAATTGGCCGTGCCCCGCCATTTCCGTCTCCTCGCAGTTGTCGATGCACCAATCAAGCCGGAAAGATGCTCAGAACGGGGCTCCAACGAGCACCACCGCCTTCTTGCTATTGCCCGCCATTGAAGCGCCGCTTCCCTTCCAGGCCGTACACCGCCGTGCACGACACCGTGCACTTGCACTGCGTGCTCTTCCCCGGGAGGAAGGTCACCCGCAGCTCACCACAGGCCCTCTCC
The DNA here is from genome assembly GCA_035645295.1 of Archangium sp. GTDB lineage: Bacteria > Myxococcota > Myxococcia > Myxococcales > Myxococcaceae > Archangium. The sequence continues at coordinate 1,521 of DASQMW010000080.1, read as the reverse complement.
GCGTCATAGCCATTCGCGGTGGGGCCCGGCACCGAGCCATCCGGCAGGCCCGCATCCGGCATGTTGTTGCACCGGCTTCCAATGGCCCGGTCCTGGCTGTCGCTCAGCACCACCACCGACATCGTCTCGTCGATCTCCGCGCCCTCGCAGCCCTCGCCACAGCTCGCCAGCTGCGCCGCGGCCCGGTGCGTCGTCACGTAGCGCTGCGCCGGGGAATCGAAGGTCGCCTTGCGCGAGAAGCCCTCGATGGTGAACCACACCCCGCCGTCCGTGCTGTCCCGCGAGAAGGTGCCCGAGAAGTCGAAACCGCCGTCCACGAGCCGGTTGAAGTCCCCTCCGTCCGCCTTGCAGTCCGTCCGCGCCCAGTTGGCCTGGGCATGGAAGTCGAACAGGCCAATCGTCAGGTCCCCCGGGTACACCGTCTCGGACACGCATGCGGCGACGAGGGCGAGCACGGGGAGCGACACGAGCAGCAGACGTCTTGTGGCGGGCATAAAGTCTCGAAAGGTTACACGGTCTCCAAGGCCGCGAGGGCCACCGCGCGGAACGCCGTGCTGGTCCGCAGCACCGTGCCCACGTCCACCTTGGACGGGTCGGAGCCGCGCACCTCGGGCGACAGGTGGGCCAGCACGCGCGACGCGGCCAGCGAGGTGGGCACCGCGCGGAACGCCGTCACCGCCGCCTCGTCGAAGCCCTCCACCGGACCGGGCCGGCTCAGCGCCTCGCCCCGCGCGCCCAGGCACAGCGCCAGCGCGCAGAGGTAGCCCAGCTCCACCGGGCCGAAGCAGGCCAGCGTCCCCGCTCCCAGCACCAGCTCGTCCGGCGAGGCGAGGTACGCCTCCACGCCGCCCGCCGGGTTCAGGAAGACGCGCACCGCCCCCGCTCCCAGCTCCTTCAGCGTGAGCCGCAGGGCCGCATACAGGCGGGGCATGCTGTCCTCCGTCACCAGCACCGCCTCTGGAGGCAGCGCGTGGCGGAAGTCCTCGGACAAGGCCACCGGGGAGATCGTCGCCGTCGAGGCACGCGCCGTGCTGGAGACGAGCGCCGCGCCGAAGCCGTCCACGCGCGCCACCTCCATGGCCACGTCATCGCAGGCCTCCAGCGCCTCGGCGTACAGCGTCCACCCGTCCGCGTCCACCGGCTGCTGCCGCAGCAGCTCCGGCCAGAGGTGGATGGCCAGCGCCGCGCCCTCATACGTGGGCGACAGCCGCTCCGCCACCAGACGCTTCGCCGGCATCGAGAGCTGTCCGGCCTGGAAGAGCCGCTCGGCCAGGCGCACGGCGAACACCACCAGCTGTCCGTCCAGGTACTGGCGGAGGATGTCCTCCAGCTGGGCCGGGTCCTCCGTGAGGCGCTCGCGCAGCTGCAGCGCCTCGCCCGTGAAGCCCTGCGCCTCGGCGATCCGCGCGCGCCGCTCCAGCCGCTCCGGCGTCTCCGGCAACAGCTTGAGCTGCTCGGCCGCCTCGGGCAGCCGGCCCAGCGCCTCGTACGCCTCCGCGAGCCGCTCGCGCCACAGCCCCA
>DASQMW010000079.1:0-31005 GCA_035645295.1 Archangium sp. | reverse complement strand
GAGCTGCCGCTCGAGGTGCAGCCCAAGCTGCTGCGCTTCCTGGAGAACGGGGAAATCTTCCCCCTGGGCGAGACGCGGCCGGCGCAGGTGGACGTGCGCGTCATCGCCGCCACGCACCGGGACCTGGGACAGCTGGTGCGCGAGGGGCGCTTCCGCGAGGACCTCTACTACCGGCTGCAGGTGGTGCCCGTGCGGGTGCCCCCGCTGCGCGAGCGGCGCGAGGACATCATCGCCCTGGCGCGCCACTTCGTGGGCCAGCTCACCCTCGAGGGGCAGGAGCCGCCGCAGCTCGGGCCGGACGCCCTGGCCGCGCTGGTGGCACACCCCTGGCCGGGCAACGTGCGCGAGTTGCGCAACGTCATCGAGCGCTCGCTCGCCTTCGGCTCGCTTCCGGCGGTGCTGGGGGCGGACAGGCTGCGCATCACGGGCTGAGCCCGGAGCCGCGAACGCCTGAGGGGGAAAAGAACACCGCGGGCCAGGACAGGGGGCGAACCCGACCCGCGGTGCATGGCTACGACTTCAGCCGTGAAAAGATGCGCTCGTGGGCCGAAGTGGGGGGGTCTTCGACCCACGGAGCGCTTCGGGCACCGAAGCGCCCGAACTCAAAATCGTTATCGAGAAGACATCTAGCAGGGGGCGTGCCAACGCTTTCGGGCCTCGGAAGGCCGTTTGGAAATCATCCAAGGCGCATCCAGGAGCAGCCGACCCTATCCAAAACCCTATCCAGGAAGTGGAAGGGGACTCCGGATGCGTGGTGGATATGGCTGGCGGTGAAGCGGCCGGGCAGCCGGGCGAGGGGCGGGAGCGAAGGGCGCGCGAGGGAGGCAGCCGGGGACGAAGTGGGCTAGGGAGGAGAGCGCCGATGAGCTCTTCCGTCTCCTCCCGTGGCTTCCGCGTCTTCAGCTGGTCCACCCTCCTCTACACGCTGGCGGTGGTGCTCTGGGGTGCGTTCGTGCGCGCCACGGGCTCGGGAGCGGGGTGTGGAGACCACTGGCCGGTGTGCAATGGCGAGGTGGTGCCGCGCGCGCCGACCCTGCAGACGCTCATCGAGTACACGCACCGGGTGACGAGCGGGCTGGCGATGGTGCTGGCGGTGGTGCTGTGCGTATGGGGATTGAGGGCACACGTGAAGGGGCACCCGGTGCGCAAGGCGGCCGTCTTCTCGCTCGTCTTCATGGTGACGGAGGCGGCACTGGGCGCGGGGCTGGTGCTCTTCAAGATGGTGGCGGGCAACGAGTCGCTGGCGCGGGCGTGGTGGATGGCGGCGCACCTCATCAACACGTTCCTGCTGGTGGGGGCGATGGCGCTGACGTGCTGGTGGGCGGGAGGCCGGGAGCGGCTGACGTGGCGGCAGCAGGGGCTGACGGGGTGGCTGGTGGGCGGGAACGTGGTGGGCCTGCTGGTGCTGGGGGTGAGCGGAGCCATCGCCGCGCTGGGGGACACGCTCTTCCCGGCGTCGAGCCTGGCGGACGGCTTCCGCCAGGACCTCTCGCCCACGGCGCACGTCCTGCTGCGGCTGAGGGTGCTGCACCCGGCGCTGGCGGCGCTAATGGGAGCGCTGGTGGTGTTCTCGGCGACAACGGTGGCGCGGCTGAGGCCCTCGCCGGAAGTGAAGCAGGCGGCGATGCAGCTGGGCGTGCTCTACGCGCTGCAGCTGATGGCGGGGCTGGTGAACCTGGTGCTGCTGGCACCGGTGTGGATGCAGCTGGTGCACCTGCTGATGGCGGACGCGGTGTGGATCGTCCTGCTGCGGCTGGGCGCGGCAAGCCTGGCACAGGGAGCGCCGAGGGCGGATGAGCACCCGGCGCCAGCGCCCTCGCTGACCTGAGCCCTCCTCTCCCTCGCCCTCCGGGAGAGGGTCGGGGTGAGGGTATCAAGGCTCCCGGGTTGAGCCCCGGCTGCGTCAGCCGCGATCCAGCTCTCCGGCAATCCCCCGCAGTGCCTCCAGCGCACGCAGGGGCAGACTGATTCCTGCCGAGGGCACCTGGGGCTCGCGCACGTTGATGCGGATGAGCGTCCCCTTCCCGGAGGCCGCCGCACGCTCGCAGAAGTGCCGCACCGAGGGGATGGCGGTGCCCGCGCCGCACTCGACGACGGCCAGGGAGCCGGGCTTCACCGCCTCGAGCCACTCCGAGAGCCGTTGCTCCTGGTCCTCGGTGCGCGACGCATCCCATCCCCAATCCCCGAACATGAGGATGTTGGGCCGCACGAGCGAGCCGCAGCGCGGACACGTAGGCAGGGGTGGCCGGGCGCGGAAGGTCTCGGGATCCACCTCCACCGAGTACGGAGCGGCGGAAGAAATGCCCTGGCAGGGGCCGAGGCACTGCACGTGGTGGATGGAGCCGTGGACCTCGAGGACCCGGTCCTCGGGAAAGCCCGCCTTCTGGAACTGGCCGTCGACGTTGGAGGTGAAGACGAAGGCGCCGTGCCGCAGGCGGGAGGCCCAGGTGCGCAGCAGCTCGAACCCGGGGTGGGGAGTCGTCGCGCGGTACAGCCCGAGCCGGTGGCCGTAGAACCCCCAGGCGAACTCGGGGTCCTTCTTGAACCACTGGGGGTTGGCCATGGACGCGAAGTCGAGCCCGAGCTTCGCGTAGGCCGGGTAGGCGCGCCAGAAGCCCTCGGTGCCGCGGAAGTCGGGCAGGCCCGAGTCGACGCCCATCCCGGCGCCCGCTCCGATGAGGAGGGCCTCGGCGGAGCGGAGGACCTCGGCGGCACGGCGAAGCTCCTGGGTCATCGGGGTCACCTCCCGCACGCTTGGCGGTGGATGGGTCTCCCCGCAGTCTCAATCTTTCTTATGGTGGCTGTCCATTTCAGGAGGAGCGCCATGACACGTTGGATTGTCGGACTGTTCGTTCTCACCTGGCTCGGGTGCGCCACGACGCGCCCGGCCACGCCCTCGGGCCAGGAAACCACCTCCTTCGTCGAGGGCGGGGCCGGCAAACTCCGCGTCTCCGACGGAGGGCGCGGCGGCACCCCGGTGGTCTTCGTCCACGGCCTCGGGACGGACCTGGAGGTCTGGCGCGCGCAGCTCGACCATGTCCGGGGCTCGCGCCGGGCCGTGGCCTATGACCAGCGCGGCCATGGCGGCTCGCAGCCCGCGGGGGACGGCGTCTACACCATCGAGGCCCTCGCGGAGGACCTGGACCGTGTGGTGACGGTGCTGGGCCTCGAGCGCTTCGTGCTGGTGGGCCACAGCATGTCTGGCGCCGTCATCTCCGCCTACGCCGCACGCCATCCGGAGAAGCTGGCCGCCCTCGTCTACGCCGACGCGGTGGGCGACGTGAGCCAGGCGCCCCAGGAGATGAAGGACTGGTTCAACAAGCCCCCGGAAGGCTACGGGCCCGCTCAGGTCCAGGAGGAGTTCGCGCAGATGATCGGCCCCAAGGCCCAGCCCAGGACGCGCGAGCACATCCTGGCGTCGGCTGGCCGCGTCGAGCCCACCACCATCATCGCCCTGCGCCGCTCCATGGGCGCGTTCTCACCGCGCCCCGGACTGGACCGCTACACCGGGCCGCGCTTCGCCATCGAGGCCGAGGGGGTGGCCGAGGAGAACCCCTTCACCGCCTCGCGCAGCATCCCCGGAGTGACGACCACCACCCTGCCGCACGTCTCGCACTGGCTCATGATGGACGACTCCCAGGGCTTCAACCGGGCCCTCGACACGGTGCTGGTCCAGGTGCCCTGACGAGCCCTGACGCACAGGGCGCGGGCCGGTCCGGAAGCACACCGGCCCCGCGTCCGGGCCCCCGGGACGAGCGCTCCGCCCGCCCCCACTTCTGAGACACCGTCATGGAAGAAAGGGCCAGGCGCCCGGCTCAGAGCACCTCGCTCGAGAGCAGGGCGCCGCGCCCCGTTTCGGTGCACGCGTAGAGCTCGCTCGTGGCGTGCAGCCCCTTCTCGTCGGCGAGCACCCGCAGCACCCGCTCTTGTTCGCTGCCGTGGTCGCCGCACGGCGTCTCGACCGCCTCGATTCGCGCCGAGCCCCGCAGCAACGCCCAGGTCTCCGGCTCCAGCACGAGGGGCGTGTCGGGATGCTCGGCGGTGCCCAGCGCGCGCACGCGGCCATCGCGCCGATCGACGCCGATGAGCACCGCCTCGCGCATTCCACACCCGTAGGCCTGCGTCTGCAGCACGAACTCGCGCGCCTGCCCGTCATGGTCGTAGTCCCCGAGCACCATCGCCCGCACCCGCTTGCGGCGCTGGAGCGCCTGGCGCCGCGCGCCGGGAGCAAGTGCTTCATCTCCCTCGGCCGGCACCCAGCCGCGCAACAGCGCCTGGGCTGGCTCCTCGCCCGTCGCGGGGCCGAACAAAGGCGTGAGCGGGAGCCGCTCCTCGGGCCTGCCCGGACGCGAGCGCACGAGCTCCAACTCGCCGCGCTCGCCCTGCGCGAAGCCCTCGCAGGGACACGAGACCCCCTCCGTCTCGAAGCACGCGAGCTCGGGAGGCTCCCGCCATTCGAGCCGCCAGCGCTCGGTGACGCCGGACACCGTCACGCGGAGCTCCTCGCGCACCACGGATCTGGAGCGCGCCACGCCCACGCCCGCCCCCAGCACCACGCCCACCGCCAGCCAGGTCCACTGCCTCATCCGAGCCTCCTTCCACGCACCCGTGCGTAGGCCATTCCCTACCGTACCAGCGAGGTTGCGTGGAGGGGTGGGTCTGACATCCCAGGTCTGGTGCGGAAGACCCTCTCCGGGAGCCTCCTCGGAGCCCGGGGAATGTCAGACCCATTGGGTATTTCTGACGCATGGCCGCCCGAGAGGGGGCCGAGCACTCCCACGCCCCACCCAGGCCCTACCTGAGAGGGCCTGCATCCAACCTGGAGCATCACACATGGCTACCCGCACCGCCGCCCGCAACGCCTCCCGCAGCCGCACCACCGAGCAGACCAAGACCGCCTTCGAGGAGCTGGCCCGGAAGAACCGCAACAAGCCCGTGGTCTCGGCCAAGGAGCAGGAGGCGCGCACCACCCACGCCAAGAGCGTGCTGACGGATGTCTCCAGCCTCACGGCGGAGTCCGCGGTGAAGAAGGTCACCGAGGCGGGCCTCACCATCAACCGCACGCTGGCCGGCATCAACGAGCAGGTCATGGCGCTGGTGGAGGAGCTCAAGCAGCTCGACGAGGCCATCAAGCTCAAGACGGAGGAGCTCACGGCCCTGCACGGCCAGGACATCGCCGCGAGCGCCCTCGACGTGCTGGTGGCCGAGTACGATCGCAAGAAGGAGGAGCTGCAGGCGGAGATGGAGCGGCTGCAGAAGGAGATCGCCGACACGCGCACGAAGTTCGCGCAGGATCTGGCGGCCGAGCGCGACGCGATGGAGCTGGCGCGCAAGCGGGCCGAGGAGGAGTACACCTACGGCATGCAGCTCTCGCGCAAGAAGGAGCAGGACGCCTTCGCCGAGCAGATGCGGGTGCAGGCCGCCGCCGAGCGCGACCGCAAGGAGAAGCTGGAGAAGGAGTGGGCGGTGCGCGAGGAGGCGCTGAAGCTGCGCGAGAAGGAGTTCGAGGAGCTGCGCAAGCAGGTGTCGGAGTTCCCGCTGGTGCTCAAGAAGGAGACGGACACGGCGGCGGCCATCGCGGGCAACCGGGTGAAGTCCGAGTGGGAGATGAAGTTCACGCTGGCACAGAAGGACGCCGAGACGGCGCAGCGCGTGGCCAGCATGGAAATCTCCTCGCTCAAGGACACCAACACGAAGCAGGCGCAGGCCATTGTCGCGCTGCAGACGGAGCTGAACGAGGCCAAGCGCCAGGTGCAGGCCATCGCCGAGAAGGCGCTGGAGTCGGCCTCGGGAGCGCGCGCACTGGCCGAGGTGCAGGGCGTCATCGCCAGCCGGGACTACACCAAGGGCAAGTAGTGGGAACTCCAGGTTCCGAGGGAGCAGGCAGAGCTTGCGCCCTCGGGCGGCGCGCCCCCAGCTTGGAGAGCGGGGGCCGCGGGAATTGCGCACCGGGCGATGGTTGATCGCCCTGAGGTACGGCTGGCACGGCAAGTGCTGCGACTCCCCTTGCGTGGTTTCCACGCCTTTTTCACGGAGTTGCTCACCATGCCCCGCCGCGCCCGGAAGACTCCGCTCAGCAAGACTCGCCGCCACGCCCGCCCCGAGCCCCGGCTCGCCCGCCCGCCCGCCCAAACCACCCGCGGCGCCAAAGGCTCGCGGGAGAAGTGGGTGTACCTCTTCGACGAGGGCCGCGGGGACATGAAGGAGCTGCTGGGCGGCAAGGGGGCCAACCTCGCCGAGATGACGCGCATCGGGCTGCCCGTGCCGCCCGGCTTCATCGTCACCACCCGGGCCTGCAACGCCTTCCTCGCCGCGGGCAGCCAATTCCCCGCGGGCCTCTGGGAGCAGGCGCTCACGGCGCTGCGCAAGCTGGAGAAGCGGGCGGGCCGCTCGTTCGGGGACCCGGAGAACGCCCTGCTGGTGTCCTGCCGCTCCGGCGCGCGCTTCTCCATGCCGGGGATGATGGACACCATCCTCAACCTCGGGTTGAACGACGCGGTGGTGGAGGGCCTCGCCGCCGAGACGGGGGATGCGCGCTTCGCCTATGACGCCTACCGTCGGCTGGTGCAGATGTTCGGCACGGTGGTGCTCGACTTGCCCGACGAGCCCTTCGAGCACGTGCTGGAGGAGTACCGGCGCCAGCGGGGCCAGGAGAACGACGCGGCGCTGCCCGCCGAGGATCTGAAGGCCATCACCCAGGCCTTCCAACGCATCATCCGCGAGAAGTCGGGGCGGGACTTCCCCCAGGAGCCCATCGAGCAGCTCCGGCTGGCTACCGAGGCTGTCTTCCGCAGTTGGAATGGCAAGCGCGCGGTGGACTACCGCAACGCGGCGGGCATCGCGCATGACCTGGGCACGGCCGTCAACATCGTCGCCATGGTGTTCGGCAACCGGGGCGAGGGCTCGGGCACGGGGGTGGTGACGACGCGCAACGTGTCCACGGGCGAGCGGGAGATGGAGGGCGACTACCTGTCCAACGCCCAGGGCGAGGACGTGGTCTCGGGGACGCGCCCCACGCTGCGCATCGCCGCCCTGAAGGCGCTGCACCCGAAGCTCTACGCCCAGCTGGAGCGCCACTGCGAGAAGCTCGAGCGGCACTTCCGGGACGTGCAGGACGTCGAGTTCACCATCGAGCAGGGCAAGCTGTGGATGCTGCAGACGCGCGACGCCAAGCGCACGGCGCAGACGGCGGTGCGCATCGCGGTGGAGCTGGCACGGGAGAAGCGCATCTCCCGCCAGGAGGCCGTGCTGCGGGTGAAGCCGGAGCAGATCGACATCTTCCTGCACCCCCAGTTCGCTCCGGCCGAGAAGAAGGCGGCCCAGGAGCGGGGGGACCAGCTGGCCACCGGGCTGAACGTGTCGCCGGGTGCGGCCAGTGGCGTGGTGGTCTTCGACGCCGACACCGCCGAGCGCTGGAGCAAGGAGGAGAAGAAGGCCGTCATCATGGTGCGTCCCGAGACGAAGCCGGACGACGTGCACGGCATGCTGGCGGCGCAGGGCATCCTCACCAGCCGGGGTGGGCGCACCAGCCACGCCGCCCTGGTGGCGCGGCAGTTCGGCAAGCCCGCGGTGGTGGGCGTCTCGGCCATGGAGGTGGACTGCGAGAAGCGGCAGCTCACCATCGCCGGGCGCGTCATCCGAGAGGGAGAGGTGGTCTCCATCGACGGCACCACCGGCGAGCTCTTCGCGGGCAAGCTGGAGACCGTCATCCCGGACCTGAAGGACGAGCACATCCTCGAGCTGCTGCGGTGGGCCGATGGCTTCCGCGAGATGGGCGTGTACGCGAACGCGGACTACCCGCGTGACGCCGAGAGGGCCCGGGAGCTCGGCGCCGAGGGCATCGGCCTGTGCCGCACCGAGCACATGTTCTTCGAGACGGACCGCCTGCCGCACGTGCAGCGGATGATTCTCGCCCGGACCGACGCGGAACGGGACGAGGCCCTCGCGACACTGCTCCCCTTCCAGCGCGAGGACTTCCTCGGGCTGTTCCGGACGATGAATGGGCAGCCTGTCACCATCCGCCTCATCGACCCGCCCCTGCACGAGTTCCTTCCCAACCATGACGGGCTGCTGCACGACGTCACCGAGTTGGAGACGCGGCTGGAGCTGCTCGAGGGCAAGCCCGAGGCCGCGGGGCTGAAGGAGCGGCTCGCCCTGAAGCGGCGCCTGCTGGAGGCGGTGGAGTCGATGCGCGAGACCAACCCCATGCTGGGCCTGCGCGGGGTGCGGCTGGGCATCCACCTGCCGGCGCTCGTCCGCATGCAGGTGCGGGCCATCTTCGAGGCGGCCTGCCAGTGCACCCGGGAAGGTGTGCGCGTCTTCCCCAAGGTGATGATTCCGCTCATCGCGCACAGCAACGAGCTGCGGGTGGAGAAGGAGCTGCTCGAGACCGAGGCCCGCGCGGTGATGAAGGCGCAGGGCATGAAGGTGGCGTACCAGTTGGGGACGATGATCGAGATTCCCCGGGCCGCGCTCACCGCGGATCAGCTCGCCCAGGACGCGGAGTTCTTCTCCTTCGGGACGAACGACCTCACCCAGACCACCTACGGCATCTCGCGGGATGACGCGGAGACGGGCTTCCTCAGCGAGTACCTCCAGAAGCGCATCCTCCCGGAGAATCCCTTCGCCACGCTCGACCAGCGGGGCGTGGGGGCGCTCATGGAGCTGGCGGTGAAGCTGGGCCGGGGGACGAGGCCGAAGCTGAACATCGGCATCTGCGGCGAGCACGGCGGAGACCCGAAGACGATCGCCTTCTGCCACCGCATCGGGCTGGACTACGTGTCGTGCTCGCCCTACCGGGTGCCCATCGCGCGCCTGGCCGCGGCCCATGCGGCGCTCGAGCTCGAGACGTAGAGCTGGCGGCAGGTCATCGCTCCCGGACGGGCGGCTTGGTGGTAGATCTCCCGTCCGGGAGACCCCATGACCTCACCGACCGTCCGCCCCCCACTGCGCCTGCGCTGGCTACTCGCCCCCCTGGTGCTGCTCACGCTCACCGGCTGCTTCGATCTCCTCCAGGAGATCTGGATCCTCCCCGATGGCTCGGGGCGCGTCGTGTTCGACATTGGCCTGCCGAGGACGTTCATCGACCTCGCGCGGTCACAGGGGAAGGACCCGCTCGAGGAGATGCGCGCGGATGCCCGCACCACCGAGGCCGAGCTGAAGAAGGACCCGGACGTGACGAAGTTCGAGTTCCGGGAGTACGAGGAGAACGGGCAGCAACACATCGTGTACGACCTGACGGTGAGAGACGCCACCCGGCTGGGCGAGCTGCAGAAACGGGCGATGGAGCAGAGCGCCACGGCGAAGCAGGCGAAGCAGGGCCAGGGCAAGGCGGAGCTGGCCTTCCGCATCGAGCGCCGCGGGTTCGGCGAGTACGTCTACGTCCAGAGCTTCGGTGGGCCGAAGAACGCGGACGGTTCCCCTGGCGGTACGAGCGACGCCGCGGAGCGGGCGGCCAAGGACTTCGGGACGCAGATGGCGCGGGCGCTGCTGGGCAACCACTTCTACATCGTCCGCGTGCACGGCCAGACCATCCCGGAGACGAACGGCACGCTCAACGAGAAGAAGGACACGGTGGAGTGGAAGTACAGCCTGGTGGACCTGGTGGACGCGGCCGGCAAGGGCACGGAGTTGCGCGCGGTGGTACAGGCCGCGCCTCCGCTCTGGCTGTGGCCGGTGGTGCTCGGGATACCGCTGCTCGTGCTGCTGCTGGCGGTGAAGGCGGCCCGGCGGCAGCGGGCCCGGCGCGCCGTCTGAACCTGGGAACAAGCACTGCCCCCTGAGCTCCTTTCCCCTCGCCCATTTCCCCTCGCCCATTTCCCCTCTCCCTCCGGGAGAGGGACGGGGTGAGGGTTTCGGGTGAACCCGGGTTGAACCCCTGCCCCCACTGAGGGCCACGGGTTGGAACACGGGGACAGGCACCCTCACCCTGACCCTCTCCCGAGGGGAGAGGGGACATTTCCCTGAAAGGGCTCAGCCGGGTAGCCGCTCCGGGCTGCCCGCGCCCGAATCCTCCGCGTGCAGGGCGGACACGTCGACCGGCTCGGCGCGGCCCTTCAACCGGATGGAGCCGAGGCTCTTGAGGCGCAGCCCGGGCTCGTCCCCTACCGCTCGCGCCACGGTGTGGTTCACCAGGATGGAGTGCTCGGGATAGTCCTTGGTGAGTGCCTCCAGCCGGGCCGCCACGTTCACCGTGTCGCCGATGACGGTATAGAGCAGCCGCTCGGGCGAGCCGATCTGCCCGGCCACCACCTCGCCCGCGCAGATGCCGATGCCCGTTTCGAGGGGGAAGTCCCCCCGGGCAATCCGCCGGGCGTTGAGCGCCGCGAGCCGCGTCTGCATCGCCAGGGCCGCCCTTACCGCGCGCCGCTCGATGTCCGGCTGCACCAGCGGAGCCCCGAAGATGACCACGATGGCGTCGCCGATGAAGTTGTTGATGTAGCCCTGGTAGGGACGCACGGCCTCGGCCATCTCGGTGAGGTACTCGTTGAGGAGCGCCACCACGCCCTGGGGATCCATCCGCTCGGAGAGGCTGGAGAAGCCCCGGATGTCCGAGAAGAGCACGGCCACGTGACGCGTCTCACCGCCCAGGCGCAACTCGCCGCCGAGCAGCTTCTCGCGCACCTCGGGAGACACCACGCGCCCGAAGATGTCGCGCTCCCGCTCGCGCTCGGCGAGCCCCGCCACCATGGTGTTGAAGGAACTGGCGAGCACGCCGAGCTCGTCCTCGGAGCGGACGGGCACGTGGGCCGGGGCGAAGTCCCCCCGCTGTACGGCTCGCGCGGCGCGGGTGAGGTCGAGCAGGGGCCGCACGAAGCTGCGGACCAGGAGCAGGGCGATGACGGACACCCCGAGGCTCACGAGCAGCACGCTCACCAGCGCGCTGCGGATGAGGGAGACGAGTGGGAGGGAGAACTGCGCCTCGGGCACCTCGAAGCCCACGGTCCACGGCCGGGTCTCCATGGGGGCGAAGCCGACGATGTGCCCCTCGCCCTGGCCATCCGTGTACCGCGTGTGGCCCTGATCGGCCGCGCCGATCATCGCGCGCCCCAGCTCGTCCAGCCCGAGCCCCTGGATGGTCTCGATGCCCACGGAGGAGAAGCGCCGGTCGAAGACGGGCAGCTTGAGCACCTCGGGAGACAGGGAGGTGAGGCTGCGGAAGCGCAGGTCGGGATTGGTGTGGCCGATGACGACGCCGTACTCGTCGACGAGGAAACCATGGCCCCGCTCTCCCCTGGGAAGCGTGCCCACCATGTCAGCCAGCGACTCGCCGCGAAGCTTGAGCACGACCACGCCCACGAGCGCGCCCGAGTTGTCGCGCACGGCCTGGGAGAAGAAGATGCCGGGCCGGCTGGTGGTGCTGCCGGTGAGGAGCTCGGAGACGTGCGAGCCGTGCGCGATGGCATCCCGGTGATAGCTGCGGAAGGCGTAGCTCTGACCGACGTTCTCCGGATGCGTCGAGGCGAGGCAGGTGCCGGCCTTGTCGAGCAGGAAGACGGAGAAGATGTCGGGGTTGGAGGCCACGACGTTCTCGAGGGTCCGCTGCACGGAAGCGCGAGCAGCGGCGTCCGGCCGGGGGGTGGAGAGGAAGGACTCCACCTCCATGTCGGTGGAGATCTGGGCGACGGTGCGGCGAGTATCGGTGACGAGCTGGTCGAGCCGGGCGGCGGTGGTCCCAGCGAACCGCTCGAGGTTGACGTAGGCCGAGCGGCGGACACTCTCCAGGGACTGGTGGAGGTTGTACGCCGCCGTCAGCTCCATGGGCAGCAGCGCGGCGACCAGGAAGGCGAGCGAAAGCTTGAGGGCGACGGGCCAGGAGGAGAAACGCGGCAGGCGCATGGAGGACCAGCACCAGTCTACCCGTGAAGTGGCACGAGCCCCTAGAGCCGCAGCCCCCGGGGCACCACGAGCCGCTCGATGAGCTCGAACAGGCCGCTGACGACGAGGATGACGGACTCGGTGAACTTCTTGGAGCCCACGCGCACGGTGGGGCCGTCCGGCGCGGCGCCCGAGCACGCGGCGAGCAGCAACCCCACACAGGCGGCGAGCACCCTCATGGCTGGCGGCCCTCGAAAGGCAGACGCTGCGCCTGGAAGAAGCGGGTGACGAAGGGGTCCGCGGGAGCGCGCTCCAGCTCCGCGAGCGGGCCCTGCTGGACGATGCGGCCCTCGCGCATCAGCACCACGTGGTCCCCGAGGAAGGCGCCCTCGCCCAGGTCATGGGTGACGAGCACCACCGTCTTGCCGAGCCGGGCGAAGATGTCGCGCAGGTCCCCCTGCAGCTCGTAGCGGATCATCGGATCCAACGCACCGAGCGGCTCGTCGAGCAGGAGCACGTCCGGGTCGAGCATCAGCGCGCGCATGAGGCTGACGCGCTGGCGCTGTCCCCCGGAGAGCTGGCCGGGATAGCGGCCGAGCGCGTCCGGAGGAAAACGGGTGAGCTCGACGAGCTCGCGCAGGCGGGCGTGGACACGCTCCGCGGGCCACTTCAGGTAACGGGCCATGAGGGTGGCGTTGCCCTCGGCGGTGAGGTGCGGGAAGAGCCCACCGCCCTGGAGCGCGTAGCCCATCCGCTGGCGGACGGTGAGCAGGTCCTCGTCGCGCAGGGGCTGCCCCCGGAAGAGGACGCGGCCGGTGTCGGGCCGGAGCAGCCCATTCATCAAGCGCACGAGCGTGGACTTGCCACAGCCGCTCGGGCCGAGGAGGACAGTGGTGCGTCCTTCGGGGACATGCAGGTCCAGCGGGTGCAGGGCCTGGGTACCGCCGAAACGCTTGGACACCCCTTCGAGCGCGAACACGCCCGCGTCATACCGCGACGGGTGACACCTCGGGGCAAGCAACGGTCGTGTTCTGTAAACCCGGGCTGTCACGCCCCGGGCGGTTCCCTTGCCCGTGAAGGCAGCGCTCTCCACCTTCGCGCCGGTTCGCACCCGCGGACTGGTTGCCCCCCGTGAAGGAGAGACGTCATGGCCTCGAAGCTGCCCCTTCTCACGACATGTGCGTTGCTGGCCCTACCCCTCTCGGCGAGCGGAGTCCAACCCGCGCGCGGTCACCCTCCGCATCCAGTGCCAGGTGGACGAGGCGGCTCCGAAGCACGATGACAAGGAGAGCCTCTGCAAGTCCCTCGGCGGCTGGTTCGAGGGCCGGCTCGACTGGCGCAGCGGCGGCACGGTCGGCGATGAGGACTCGGGCTCGCTCCTTGGTGTTCGGAACGGGCCCGGGCACGGTGACGGAGGGCTCGGATGTGCGGCTGCCGCCCGCTCCGGGCGCGGCGGGACAGCTCCTCTATTCGAATGGCTCGAGCTGGAGCGCCCTGCCCCCCGGCGGCCCGGCGCAGGTGCTGCACGGGGGTGAGACGCCCGCGTGGGGCCCGGTGTCCCTGGGTGGCGACGTGAGCGGGGTGTTGCCAGTGGGGAACGGCGGTACGGGGCTGGACTCGCCGGGCGCCGCGGGCAATGTCCTGCGCAGCACCGGCTCGGGCTGGACGAGCAGCCCGCTCACCGGCGGGGATGTCCCCGCGGGCAGCGGCCACTACATCCAGAACCAGCACGGGGCGCCGCAGAACGCCCAGCTGTGGATCAACGGAAGGGCGAGCGTCGGTGCCCTCCAGGTGGGCGGCGGAACCCCGCTCCGCCAGGTGCAGATGGGCACGCGCGTGCTGAACCCGCCCCGGAAGTGCACCAATTCATGGCGGGAAACTGAGCCGGAGGCCTCGATGAACCCACGCCGCCCCGTCTGGATGCTGGCCTGCGTCGCGCTCCTCGCCGTGGGAGGGTTGCTCGGCGTCCACGTGTACCGTCTGGAGACACGCCTGGCCTCGCTGGAAGCCAATGCCGGACGGCCCGAGGCCCGGGCCCCTTCGCCCGGCGCGCCCACGGTCCCAGCGGCGAGCGCCCCGCCCACGCCCGTCATGTCCACCCGGCGGAGCTTTCGGCTCGATGAGAGGGTGGCGCGGCAGGCCGCACAGCGGCTCGGGAGCGAGCTCGGCCTCGAACAGGAGCGGGTGGAGAAGCTCGCCCGCTTCCTGATGGCCTTCCACCTGCGCGCGGCCCTCGCGAGCGCTCGGGCCGAGGGCGAGGACGTGTCCGGGCCGGAGGAGAGCTACCCCGAGCTGCTGCGGGGAGACCTGAAGCAGGAGCTGCGCGGGCTCCGGCTCTCCCAGGCCCAGCTCACCGCGCTCTCGCGGGAGACGCCCGGACTCGAGGCCCTCCTCTCGCCGTAGTCCGGGCGTGCGAGAGGAGACCGGCTCCCCGGGCCTCGCGCGAGTCCAGTGGACGGCAACAGCGGGAGCAGCAGGGTGAAGACGAGGTTTCGGAGCGTCACCGGTTCCCGGTACGGTGCCGCTCCCCCTGGCACTCCCCTGCCCTAAACTGGTTTGGCTCAAATCAAATGACGGAAGATGACATTCCCTCGTCCCCCCGGGCAGCAAGCGAGCGCCGCGTGTGGTGCGGGACAGCGGGCCCGTGGCTGCTCGCGCTGATGCTGCTGACGTCCGTGGAGGCGGCGGCGCAGATCGTCAACGTGCAGGCGCTCTTCGACGAGGCCACGTCCCCGCTGGGCATGTCGGGGAGCGGAGAGCTGTCGCTGGACTGGCGCACGGGCAGCACGGAGCTGGTGGTGGTGCGCGGCGCGGTGCTGGGCCAGTGGCGCACGGAGAAGCACACGCTGCTGGGGGTGGTGCGCGGCGAGTACGGCTACGCGCAGGACACGCTCCTCGTCAGCCGGTTCCTGGAGCACCTGCGCTACCGCTACCGCTTCACGGACTGGCTGGCGGTCGAGACGTTCGTGCAGCACGAGCTGGATGCCTTCCGGCGGCTGCGGCTGCGGGGGCTGGTGGGCGCGGGGCCACGCTTCACGCTGTGGAGCACGGAGGCGGGCTCGCTCATCCTCGGCGCGGCGGCGATGCTGGAGTATGAGCAGCTGCGCAATGACGGCGAGCCGGACGCGGGCCGCGAGCGGTTGGATCCCCGGCTGAGCAGCTACGTGATGGGCCGGGTGCGGTTGATGGAGAACATGAGCCTGGTGGAGACGCTGTACGTGCAGCCGCGGCTGACGCGGTTCTCGGACGTGAGGGTGCTCAACGAGACACTGCTGACGGTGGAGCCCAACAAACGCTTCACCTTCAGCATGGGCTTCGTCCTCACCTACGACGCGGACCCGCCCGCCACCGTGTCGCGGTTCGACACGCAACTGCGCTCGGCCATTGGCGTGAAGTTCTGAGCAGGCCCCTCCGGGCCCCGGGGGTATGCTGGCGACGTTTCATTGCCAGCGGGCTACAAGTTGATACGGAGAGGCCATGAGTCACGTGCGTCTGACCGCAGTCGCCACCCTGTTGCTCGCCTCGGCCGCGCTCGCCCAGCCCGAGGGCCTGCCCAGGTTCGAGCTGGAGCGTCTGGAGTTGAACCCCAACGGCCGGGGCTCGCTGGTGATGGGGACTGGTGAGCTGCTGCCCTCGGGCGGGTTCCGCCTCTCGCTGCTGGGGCATTACGAGAAGGATCCACTCGTGTTGTACGCGGATGGGAATCCGGTGGGCGCGCTGGTGGGGCACCGGGCCACGGCGCACCTGCTGGTGGCCTGGGCCCCCATGCGGTGGCTGGAGCTGGGCGCCCATCTGCCCCTGGTGGTGTGGCAGCGCGGGGACGACCTCAGCGGCCGGGGCCTCGCGGCGCCGGCCAGCACGGGCCTGTCCACGCCCTCGGCGCACGTGCGGGTGGGGTTGCTCTCGCAGCGGCGGGAGGCGCCGGTGGACCTGGCCGTCGAGCTGGGGGTGGGCCTTCCGGTGGGCAGCGAAGCGGCGCTCGCGCGCGACACCACCTTCCGCTTCTCGCCCAAGGTGATGGTGGGCCGGCGCTTCGGCCTGTTGCGCGCGGGTGTGGAGGCGGGCGCGCTGGTGCGGCCCACCGTCCCCCTCATCGCGGACCAGAACGTCCAGGACGAGGTGGGCAACGAGGTGCGCCTGGGCGCGGTGCTGGCCACCACGGGCAGCGGGTTGCGCGGAGAGCTCAACGTGCGAGGCACCGTGCCGCTCACCCGCCAGCCGGGCTCCCTGGAGCTGCTGGCCGGCGTCCGGCTGCCGCTGGGAAGCCTCGCGGAGGCGTATGCACTGGGAGGGCC
The DNA here is from genome assembly GCA_035645295.1 of Archangium sp. Taxonomy (GTDB): domain Bacteria; phylum Myxococcota; class Myxococcia; order Myxococcales; family Myxococcaceae; genus Archangium. The sequence continues at coordinate 14,893 of DASQMW010000079.1, read as the reverse complement.
CGGCTTCGGAGACACGCCGGGCACGCCTTCCTTCCGCGTGCTGCTCGGCGTGGCCCTGGGAGGGGCCGAGGAGCCGGAACCCACCGCGCGGGATGACGACGGCGACGGCGTGAGCAATGACCAGGACAAGTGCCCCACGGAGGCGGGCCCCGCCACGCGCCAGGGCTGCCCGGTGAAGGACACGGATGGGGACGGCATCGACGACCTGGAGGACCGGTGTCCCCGCGAGGCGGGCCCGGCCGAGAACCAGGGCTGCGCGGACGAGGTGAAGGGGAAGGACTCGGACGGGGATGGCATCGTGGACGCCGCGGACAAGTGCCCGCAGGACCCGGGCTCGGTCGACACCGGAGGCTGCCCGACGAAGGACCGGGACGGGGATGGCGTCCTGGACGCCGCGGACAAGTGCCCCCGCGAGGCGGGCCCCGCCGCGCGCCAGGGCTGCCCGGTGAAGGACACGGATGGGGACGGCGTCGTGGATGACCGGGACAACTGCCCGTCGGAGGCGGGACTGGTGGAGCTGCGCGGCTGCCCGGCGAAGGACGGCGACGGCGACAGCGTGGCGGACCACCTGGACAACTGCCCCCAGGAGAAGGGCGAGGCCACCAACCAGGGTTGCCCTCCGAAGGACGAGCAGCTCGTGGCCATCCAGCGGGACAAGCTGGAGATCAAACAGGCGGTGTTCTTCGCCACCAACAAGGCCGTCATCAAAAAGCGCTCCTTCCGGATGCTGAACCAGGTCGCCCGGGTCATCCAGCAGCACCCGGAGATCGAGAAGATCATCATCGAGGGCCACTCCGATAACGTCGGCGACGCGGACGTCAACCGCCGGCTGTCGCTGGCGCGGGCGCAGTCGGTGAAGGACTACCTCGTGAAGAAGGGCGTGGAGGCCTCGCGCCTGGAGGCGAAGGGCTACGGGCCGGATCGGCCCCTCCTGCCCAACAAGACCGCCTATGGCCGCGCGGCCAACCGCCGCGTGGCGTTCACCATCGTCACCCCCGGGAACGAATGAAGACTCCATTCATGAAGACGTGGCTCGCGGCCGCGCTGTGCGTGCTGGCCCTCGGCTCGAAGGCGGCCCTGGCAGAAGCCGACTCGTTCGGGGTGGGCTCGGGACGCAATGGGCCGCTCGTGGTGGCGGGACCCGGTACCGTCATCAACAGTTATGCCCCGGTGACGGCCTCGCTCGCGGCGGGCAGCACCTCCATCTCCCTCGGCGCGTGTACCGGAGACCTCGCCTGTTTCACGGCCGGGGATCTGGTGATGGTGCACCAGACGACCGGCCTCGTGCCGGTGCCCGCCTCGGGGACGCCGGATGCTGTCGACCTCGGTGCCCGTCCGGTGGGACGCTGGGAGCTCGCGCGGGTGGCCTCGGTGACGGCGTCGACGCTGGAGCTCACGGCCCCGCTCGTCCAGGAGTACGCGGCGAACGTGACCCAGGTCATCCGCGTGCCCGAGTACACCAACGTCACCATCGCCAGTGGCCGCGGCATCACGGCCTCCGCCTGGGATGGGAGCACGGGTGGCCTCGTCGCGTTCCTGGCCAATGGCACGGTGAGCAACAGCGGGCAGATCAACGTCAGCGCCCTCGGGTTTCGCGGGGGCCAGTACGTCAATGACACCTCCGGGTCGACGGGCTGCGCGGGACTGGATGAGCCGGCCCCCACGGGCGCGCAGAAGGGCGAGGGCATCGCCAACTCGCGTTACGGCGCCACGCAGACGGGGCGGGGCAACGTGGCCAATGGCGCGGGCGGCGGCGTCTGCTTCAAGTCGGGCGGTGGAGGCGGTGGCCATGGCGGGGTGGGCGGCCAGGGAGGTCGCTCGACCGACGGTGGCAACGTGGGCGGACTGGGAGGCGCGGCGCTCACCTACCCTGCCCTGACCCAATTGACGTTCGGCGGTGGCGGCGGGGCCGGTCATGGCTCCGACGGCACGGGCGTGCCAGGAGGGCGAGGAGGCGGCACCATCTTCATCCGGGCCAGCCAACTCACGGGAACGGGCAACATCACCGCCTCGGGTGGCCTGGCCAGCGCCACGTCCTCGGATGGAGGCAGTGGGGGTGGCGCGGGTGGCTCCATCTACCTGCGCTTCGTCAGGACGGCCGATTGCGCTTCCATCTCCGCCACGGGCGGTATCGGTGGGAACGTGAACGCCATCCAGGTAGGCCCGGGCGGTGGCGGCGGCGGTGGGCGGGTGCTGTTCCAGTCCGTGGGAGGTTCCTGCCCCATCATCGCCACCGGCGCCGCGTCCGGCATCCAGCAGGCTGCCGCGGACCCGTCCTACGGAGCCCAGCCCGGCGGCAACGGCACCTCCACCCCTCTGCCGGGCGGCTTCGTCGTGCCGGAGCCCCCCACGATCGTGACGCCGCCCAACGGCAGCATCACCAACAACCGCCGTCCCCCCATCACCGGCGAGGCCCTGCCCGCGGGGGTCGAGGTGATCCTCTACATCGATGGCATCGAGGCCGGCCGGGTGACGTCCGAAGCCAGCGGCCGCTACACCTTCACCCCCACCACGGACCTGTCCGACGGCGCGCACACGGTGCAGGCCGTCTCGGAGGTGCTGGCGGCGCGCAGTCTCCGGAGCACGCTTAACACCTTCACCGTGGACACCGGGGCGCCTGACACCAGCATCGTCTCCGGCCCGTCGGGCTTCACCCGGGAGCGCAACCCGGCGTTCGAGTTCAGCTCGACGGAGCCGGGAGTCACCTACGAGTGCAGCCTGAATGGTGCTGAATTCACGACGTGCCCATCGCCGTTCACCCTCCGCGAGCTCGCCGAGGACGGGTACACCCTGCAGGTGCGGGCCCGTGATGCCGCGGGCAACGTGGACGAGAGCCCGGCCACGCGGACCTTCCGCGTCACCGGTGCGGACCTCGCCCTGCTGGGCAGTGGCTGCTCGGCCACGGGGGGAGACGCCTCGCTGGTGCTGATGGGCCTGGGCACGTTCACCGCACTGGCCCGCCGCCGGCGCCGGGGTTGACCGCCCCAGCGCTTCGTCGTCATGGCGAGCGGCTGGCCGCTCTCGAGCAGCGACTTGAAGCTCGAGACGATGCGGCCAGCCCTACGCCCGGTTCTTGTTCAGCATGTCTTCGCAGCGTCCTCGGCGGATTGATAGGGCAGCTCCAGCGTGAATGTGGCGCCCTTTCCGGGCCCATCGCTGTGCACCTGCAGCGAGCCGCCCAGTTCCTGGGCCGCCAGCGCGCTGGAGTGCAGGCCGAAGCCGTGCCCATCCGGGCGGGTGGTGAAGCCGTAGCGGAAGATGCGCGTGAGCATCTCGGGAGCAATGCCCACGCCGCTGTCGCTGACCTCGATGCGGACGCGATCCGTGTCGGCGCGCTCGAGCTTCACGCACAGGCGCCGCTGCTCCACGGGCATATGATCCATGGCGTATTTGGCGTTGCTGATGAGGTTGACGAGGATCATCAGCACCTTGTGCTTGTCGGTGAGCACGGGCGGGAAGAGGGCCAGGTGCCGCTCCTCCTTCACCTGGTGGCGGATGAGCGCGGCCGAGTTGATGCGCAGGGCGTCGGCCACCAGTCCCGCGAGGGACACGGGCTCGTTGAGCCGGGGCGTGCGCGCATGGGTCTGCTGCACCTTGACGATGTCGCCAATGTGCTCGGTGTACCGGCCCACGTCGTCGAGCAGAAGCAGGAGCGCCTTGCGCTCGTCGACGAGGTTCTGTCCGAGCTGGTTCAGGAAGGGCATCAGGTTGCGCCCGCGCGTGTCCTCGGTGAGGAAGGTGGCCAGGTCCGACTGGCGCTCCTGGAGCAATCCGGCCACGCGGCCCACCTGCTCGAGGCGCATCTCGCCCAACCGCTCCCGGGCCACCTGCGCCGAGGTGTAGACGCTGTTGAGCACATTGCCCACGTTGTGCAGCACGTTGGTGGCGATCTCCGCCATGCCCGCCTGCCGGGCCGTCTGCACCAACTGCTGGTGTACTTCCTTCAGCTCCCGGGTGCGCTCCTCGACACGCTGCTCCAACTTCTCGTTGGCCTCTCGCAACTGCTCCTCGCGCTGATGGACCTTGTCGGACATCGTCCGGAAGGCGCCCGCCAGCTGCCCCAGCTCGTCCTGGCGCGCGGTGTCCAGGTCCACCTGGAAGTCACCGGCCGACACGCGGTGGGCCGCCTGGGTGAAGTTCAGCAGCGGCCCGGCGATCTCCTGCCGGAGCACCCAGTACATGATGGCCAGCTCCAGCAGCAGCGACGCCAGGCCGAAGAGCAGCACATAGCGCGCCGCCTGGAAGGCCGCCGCGGACACCACCCCCTTGGGCAGCACGGTGACGAAGTTCCACTCCGGCCCCCGCAGCCGGGACACGGCGAGGTACTCGCCTGACTCGGTGAGCTCCAGGATGACCTCGCCGGGCTTACGGTTCTTCAGGCGCTCGAAGAGGGGGCGCAGGTGCGCCTGCCGCGCCTCGGAAGCGAGCCCCGCGGGGACCTCCGTCCCCGTTGGCTCCGCGGGGCCCAGGATGTTGTAGGGGACGGTGGCTCCCTCCAGCACCAGCTCGGGATGGGCGATGAGCTGGCCGTCGTCGCGGACGAGCAGGTTGTAGGCGTGGGGCGGGTGGTCCTGGATGGAGCGCTCCATCAACTCATCGAGCAGGACGTCATGGTGGAACGACGCGACATGCTGGCCCTCGAGGTCCAGCGGGGTGGCGACCGTGACCATCCAGCTCCGGGAGATGGGATCCGGAAAGACGCCGCTCCAGGCCGTGCGCCGCTGAGGGTTCTGCGTGGGAAGGCTGATGGTGTAGTACTCGTACCCGAGGGTCGGGTAGTCAGCCCCGAGCTCGAGGCTCCAGTTGGGGCGCGCGGGCCACCATTCGATGACCGGCCCTTCCGCCAGGGTGATGTAGGTGTTGATGAAGCGGGTCTCGAAGGCGGGCCCGTACTGAGCCACCACGTCGTACGCGGCCAGGATGCGGCGGCGCAGTCCGGTATCGAGGGACACGCCGGGGGGGACGAAGAGACCCACCATCCGTGTGCCGTCGAAAGACTCGGGGCGGGCGCGGAACGTGCCGTCGGGCAGCTGCGTGAACAGGCTGTCGAAGCGGGGGTCCGGGTCCAGCTGGCTCCAGGCCTGGATGCGCTGCTCCAGAACCTTCTTGAGGAGGGTGTGGTTGTCCTCGGCCAGGACGAAGATGGCCTGCTCACGCTGGCTGCGCTCGGTGACATGGCGCTCCAGCTGCGCGAGGGCGTCGCCGCGCAGGACATGAAGCAGGTGGAAGTAGCTGAAGAGCGTGGTCAGCGCGATGACGATGGCGATACGCACGCCCATCTTGAGGAGCGTCGCTCGCGCGAGGGAAGGCGAGGAGGGGGATAGCGAAAAGGCCATGAGAGGGGACCCTGAGTGGGACCCCCCTCAACAAGGCGGAGCCGGGTTTTCTGACGAGCGCACCGGGTCAAGGCCATGCTACCAAGTGGAGCAGACATCCGCACGAGGGCTCGTCCTCCTCCAAGGGACTCAGAAGTGGAGCTGACACCCACCGCCACTCGCTCAACCCGCGTTCAGCGCGCGTTCATCCCCTGTCCAGCGGCAGGAGGCTCAATCCCAGGAGAGCGTGTAGCGCGTGTCAGCGGGCCCCACCTGCCAGCCCCTCACCTTCAAGTTGGCTGCGCCCGCGGCCTGGAACACCTCCAGGAATACTCCTTCGAAGTACGGGTAGGGGACGACATTGCCCCGCGGTGAAACCAGGTCCGCGGCATCCTGATTCGAGGCCATGTCCGTTGCCTACCATGGGCTTCTGAGGCCCAGCCATCCACTCTTCCCTCACCGCGCACACGGAACGACGGAACATTGGCCCCACATTCCGCGCCCGGCACGCCGGGCCGAGGACTCGAGCGCCTCGAGCTCCGAGCGCCGGGATTTGCCCGCCGGAGACACGTAGAGGACGCAGGCATACCCACCCTCCGCGAGCAGTGAATTCACCTCGCGCCCGTCCACCGTCACATACGCGAGCAGCCGCCCGTAGCGGTCGGTACACGCCTCGCCATACTCCAGCCGCACCAGGCGCCCCTCGACGAGCGAGCGGTTGAAGTCCCGGGCCTCCGCGCCGAAGCACTCGTGCTTGCCGCCCGTGCTCTCTGGCGTGTCCACGAGCAGGTAGCGCACGCGCTCGCCGCTCTGCAGCACGAGGGTGTCCCCGTCCACCACCCTCGACACCACACCGGCGCCCGGGCCACAGGCGGACTCCGAGCCGCACGCGCACAGCACGACGAGCCCCAGCCCGAGCACCACGCACAGCATCCGCCAGCTCTTCCTCAGGTGCATGGACGGTTCTCCGCGCCAGGGGTGCCCCAGTCTCCCAGGCCAAAGCGGAAGTCCTTGGGCGTCTGACAGAAGCTGTCCGGCGAGTCGTTGCGCGTGGCGTCCTTGCGTGCCGGGTCGAGCTGTCTGGAGAACCCAGGCGTCGCGGCGCTCGTCCAGGCCACCTCGTCGAGCAACGTCTCGTCCAGGGACAACCGGAGCGCATGGGGCTCCTGGCTGTTGCTCAGGCCGAACGCGAACGTCCCCAGGACCGGGGGCAGCTCCCCATTGAGCGTGGCGTCGGCGCTCCGCGCGAGCACGCCATGAGTGCCAGCCTTCAACTCCAGACACCGCGAATCACCGAGCAGGGCCCGGCCACTCCCCTCGTTCGCGAGCGTCACGCCATTGAGGTCCACATCGCGCAGGGCATACACCTCCACCCACTCCCCCTGGGCATCCGCCACGGCCTTGGGATCGGCCATGACCTCGGTGATGACCAGGTCCCCCGGACGTGGGCGCGACAGGCTCCGGAGCGTCCCCGTGCGGGAAGACAGACACGAGCCCACGGGCACGCCCCCATCCGCGGACCCTCCCCCATCCGCGCCCGCACAGGCAGGATTCGCGGCACCGGGGCTCGCCCTCGAGCCACCATCCAGAGTGGACGCGGGCGCATCACACCAGCGGCTCGGGTCATCGTTGTCGACCGCATCCGGGACGAACCGCCCGTCGTAGATGCGTGCCACGCCGGAGCGGAGGGGGCCGGTGTAGCGCACCTCATCGACGACGACGTCTCCACAGCGCAGGCCGACGAGCCCGCCCGAGTTGCCCAATGAGCCCAGGATGTCGCTGTACGAGTGATTCACATGGGCGGGCAGTGCGTCGGAGCGCACGTCCCCGAGCACCACATGGCCCCTCGGCTCCACCGGCACGGACGTCTCGAAGAGGTAGGCGCGCTCCTGCGAGCCATCCGGGCGCGCCACGTAGAGCAGCAGCCCGCGCAGGTCCACCGCCGAGCGCCCTGGGTTGTGGAGCTCCATCCACTCCTGCCCGGTGTCCGTCCCCTCGGGGTCCGGCAGGAGCTCGGTGAGGACGACGTCTCCGGGCCTCCACCCTTCACAGGCGGGCGCCACGTCACCGGGGGAAAGCTCACAGGCGCCACACCCGAGCACCAGGGCCACGGCAAGACAACGAATGGGAACGGCTCTTTCCAAGGTCGGCTCCATCTAGAAATGGCTCTCCAGCTCCAGCCGGAAGAGGTGTTGCGGAAGCTCGGGAGGCGAACGCGCTCCCACGGGTGACTTCAGGTCCAACGCGAGCTCGTACCGGGCGCGAGCGCCCAGTTCGGGGATCGCGGCCCAGGCCACCTCCAGCGAGGTGCGCAGCGTCTGCGTGAGCCGGGTGTTCTCCGAGAGATCCTCGTCCCGCCAGCTCGCGCGCCCGTGCAGGCGCAGCGAGGGCAGCGGCCGCACGAGGACTTCCAACGAGGCCCGGCCGTCCTGCTGGAAGCTGCCAGGACGCTGACGGCTGCCCACCAGGGTGTGCTGGTACTGCGCGGCCACCCTCAGGCTCTCGGTGGCGTCGAGCCGCACACGGCCCGTGACGCGGTACTGCTCACCGGCGCAGGCCTCTTCCCCCTCGAAACACAGTCCAGGCCCGTTCTGGCCGAGGTCCTTGTTGCGATGCTCCACCCACACCGAGGGCTGGAGCTCCGGCACGTCCACGTAGTCCAACCGGACGGAGGTCCCCAGGTGGAGGGTGCCGGAGGCCTCGCTCCCGGGAGGCTGCGTCCACGCGTCCACCCGCCCCGTCATGCGCCACGCACCGTCCTCCGTCTGGTGGAGGTAGCGCAGCCGGGCGCCCAGCTCATTGCTCGCGCGCAGACCCTCGGACTCGTCGGGGCCGGAGACGGCGCGGCTGTAGGGATTGTCGAATTCGCGCCCGTAGTAGCGCAGCGTCAGCTCCAGCTCGCGCCTCCGGTCTCCGAGCACGGTGCGCTGGACGGCGCCGAAGCCTCCACCCGCGCCCGAGAAGCTCCGCGCCCCTTCGAGGAAGAGGTCCACCGGCCCGGTGCCCCACGTGGCGTCGGCGCCCACCGCGCCATAGCCACCGCCCGCGGGGAAGCGGGAATGTGGCTGGATGTCGAGCGCCACGCCCTCCACCGCCCACACCGGCCAGGCCCCCCACCCCGTCAGGCCCACGCGGGCCCTCGGTGAGAATCCCACCGTGGCATGGCCACCCCCGGCCAGCTCGTGGAAGACGTCCGGCAGGGTGCGCGAGACGAAGCGCGCGGCGCCCGGCAGCGACTGCCCGGGAAGCACGGCGAGCACGTCCGGCGTCTTGCGCGTCCTCGTGTCGAACAGCTCGTACTGCGAGAGGTCGCGCGACTGGTGCGAGCCGAAGCCCGTGAAGGCGAGCGCCACGCCCTCCACCTCCCCGTGCACGGTGCCGGCGACGCCGCGAAAGCCCTCCGTCCAACCGAAGTCCGGAGTGACGCGCCCCTGGGGTCCCTCCGCCGGGCAGGCCCCCGTTCCTGTCAGCATGCAGCGCCGCTCGGGAGCCCCAGGCACGTGGAACTCCTCGTCGGGCACGAAGCCCTCCGGTGCCGGGCGGCCCGTGGTGTCCAGGGTGAGCCGCTGCCCGAAGCCCAGCCGGTACGTCCCCACCAGCACCGAGGCGTGCTCGCCCTCCCAACGCACGTGGAACTTCGGCAGCCGGGCCGCCACGCCGGGGAGCCCGGCCACCAGCGCGCGGCGGCGTGGCGCATAGCCCACCTTGTCCAGGCGGCGCCGGGTGAGCGAGGCCACGGCTCCGCCCCGCAGGCCCAGGGGCCCCTCGGCCTGGGCCTGCAACAGCACCGGGGGCACCAGCGCATCCGCCGCCCCATACGCCGTCAGCAGACGCAGGCGCCCGGAGAAGTCCTTCGACCCGCGCGCCGCTCCGGCGAGGAAGGGCCGCACCTGCTGCAGCTGCTCCGCGGTGAGCACCCCGGCCTCCACGAGAGCTTCCGGCGCGAAGGCCCCCTCCACTTGAGCCCGGTACGCGAGGAGCGCATCCACCTGGGCCCAGGTGAGGCCCGGCAACGCGTACAGCGCCTCACGGGAGGCCGTGCGCACATCCACCCCGGTGCGCAGCAACTCCCGCAGGGTCTCGAAGTCCTCCTCCGGGAGGACCCCGTCTTCATGGAGCGCGCGGAGGTCCGCCTCGTCGGAGATGGAGAGCCCGGCCGTGGACGGCTCGGCCCGCGCCCCCCATGCGGCGAGTAGCATCCAGGTCGTCAGGAGGGCGGGCAGGCAGGCGGCTTTCATGCGGCCGGCGCACTGCACGAAGGAGACCAACGAGGACACCTCGGGGACCCCACCTCCGAGGTGTCCCGGACCGGAAACGCCCATCCACGCCGCGGACCCGGGCCGCCGCCTGCCCACACTGTCGGCGTCGTGGTTCCATCTCCGAGAGGGTTGGCCGGGAGCGCGGGGCCATCTATCGTTCCATCTGGCCTTTCACCGGCGCCCCACCCCCATGGGTCACGTGCACATCATCCGAGACTTCACCTCCCCGCAGGAGGGCTTCACCCGTACCGTGCGCATCTACACGCCGGACGGGTACGAGCAGGCCCCCCACCACCCGTTCCCCGTCCTCTACATGCACGACGGGCAGAACGTCTTCGCCCACCCCGAGTCCGCCGTCTTCGACACGTGGTGTGCCAACCTCGCCTTGGAGCAGATGGTGGGCGAGGGCCGCTCGGAGCCGTGGATCATCGTGGGCATCGACTCGGGCCCCGGGCGGCTGGAGGAGTACTCGCCCTGGGACGAGTCGCGCGCCAACGTGAGCGCCCGGGGCCAGGCCTACGCGCGCTTCATCGTCGAGACGCTCAAGCCCTACGTGGATGGCACCTACCGCACGCGCCAGGGCTCCGAGTGGACGGCCGTCATGGGCTCGTCGCTGGGCGGGCTGATGTCGCTGTACCTCGGCTGGAAGTACCCCGAGGTGTTCGGCCGCATCGGAGCGCTGTCGCCCTCGGTGATGTGGAGCGAGTACAAGCTCTTCCAGCACTGGAAGGCCCACAGCCAGCGCTGGTCGCGCATCTACCTGGACGCCGGGACGGACGAGTGGATCGAGCCGGCGGGCGTGCCGCTGCCCTACGGCGAGGCCACGCGCGACTTCTACGTCCACCTCAAGCAGCTGGGGTACGCGGACCACGAGCTGGCCCTGGTGCTGGAGCCCGGCGGGCTGCACCACGAGACGGCCTGGCAGCGGCGGCTCCCGGTGGCGATGAACTGGCTGCTGGGGTGACGAGGCCCGGGTGAAGCCCCGCGAGGTCAGGCTGGAGGACCGGCGGGACTTCGCCCGAGCGCTGAGGCGTCAGACGGTGGCCTGGATGAGGCGCACGGACTCCTGCGTGGCGGCGAGGCTCTCGTGGCGGGTGAGGTACATCTCGTTGCCCATGGCGTTGTGGTAGACGGCGGGCAGCTCGCGGTGAAGCAGGAGGGCGTCGCCGAGCTTCGCCACCAGCTCGGCGTGGGAGTAGCGGTAGCGGCGGGAGGCGCGCCGGGCGACATGGCACACGTGGTACCTGGGCGTGTAGCGGAAGTCGCGCAGGTCATCGCCGGTGAGGACGCGGGCCCAGAGGCGGTAGACGTCCATGTCACAGGTGTAGTTCATCTGGTCCGTCATGAAGCCGCCGGGCGGACGCAGGTTGGCCTCGAGGGCGACGTAGCTGCCATCGGAGAGGCGGAAGAACTCGAGGTGGAACCAGCGCTCGCGCAGACCGAGCGCGGCCACGGCGCGCTGTCCGAGCGCCTCGAGGGCGGGAGGAATCTCCTTGAGGCTCCAGAAGGAGATGTCGCGCTGTTCGAGGACGACTTCCATGACGCCGTCGCTGTACTCGTGGCTGAGGCGGAAGATGATCTTCCCCTCGCGGTCCACGATGCCGTCGTAGGTGACGATGGCGCCGCGCACGAAGGCCTGGGCGACGTAGCCGGAGAGCGGCTCCTCGAGGGCGGCGTCGACCTCGGCGTCGGAGGAGACCTTGAAGGTACGGGCGGCGCCGACGCCGACGTCGGGCTTGATGACGAGCGGATAGGCGACGCTCTTGGCGAAGGCCTTCACGCTGGCGGCGTCCTTGACGGGGATGCAGCTGGGGTGAGCGACGCCGGCCTTCTTGAAGACATCGTGCATGCCCATCTTGGTGCGCAGGCGGGCGATGTCGGCGGGAAGGAGGCCGGGGACGTGGAAGTCCTCGCGGAGGCGGGATTCCACTTCGAGCCAGGTCTCGTTGAGCGAGTCGATGCGATCGATGCGGCCATGGCGCCAGGTGAGGTAGGCGGTGGCGCGCAGGAGGGCGTCGTAGTCGTTGAGGTTGGGGGTGAAGAAGTACTCGGAGAGGGACTCGCGCAGCTCATGGCTGAGCGAGGCGTAGGGGGTATCGCCGATGCCCAGGACGTTGACGCCGCGCTCGCGCAGGGCGGCGACGAAGTGGAAGAACTGCTGAGGGAAGTGGGGCGAGATGAAGACGACGTTCATGGGACGGGCTCGGGCGCGGTCTCCTGCGCGGCATCGCACCATAGCGCGACCCGGGGCGCCGCCCACTTCCCGAGCCCACTTCCGGGTGGGACCCGGGGTGAAATCCCCTCTCCCCCCGGGAGAGGGACGGGGTGAGGGTGCCCGGCCCCTGGGTTGAGCCCGCGTCAGTGAGGGTCTCCAACGTGCCGCCTGGTGGCTGACACCGGCCCCGGTGCCCTAACGTCCAGCGCCCCCAGCCTGAATACCCCCGGAGCCCTGTGATGAACCGACGCGAGCTGCTCGCTGGAATGACGGTGGCCGGAACCGCGCTTGTCCTCGCCCCAAGGGAGGCCGCGAAGGCAGAGCCCCCCAAAGCGCCCGCCGAGCCGCCGACGGCCCCGCCCCGCCCCACAGCAAGAAGGCACCTGATTGCTCCGCTGCCCTTCCAACCGGCGAAGCTGAAGGGCCTGTCCGAGAAGCTGCTCCGTTCGCACCACGAGAACAACTACGGCGGGGCGGTGAAGAACCTCAACAAGGTGGAAGAGGAGCTGGCGCGCGTCACCAAGGACACGCCGGCCTTCGTCGTCGGAGGGCTGAAGGAGCGGGAGCTGACCTTCACGAACTCGATGATCCTCCACGAGGCGTACTTCGGGAACCTCGGGGGAGATGGCAAGGCGGGCGGCCCCATCCAGAAGCTCCTCGCGAGCGCACACGGGGACTTCGGCCGCTGGGAGGAGCACTTCCGGGCCACCGGGGCGAGCCTCGGCGGTGGCAGCGGCTGGGTCATCCTGGCCTATAACTTCCAGACGGGGCAGCCGCACACGTACTGGAGCGGCCACCACACCCAATTCCTGGCATCGGGCCTGCCGCTGCTCGTCATGGACATGTACGAGCACGCCTACCAGATGGACTACGGCGCGGCGGCCGCGAAATACATCGACGCCTTCTTCCAGAACATCCGCTGGGACGAGGTCAACGCCCGGTTGGAGCGGGCCCAGAAGGCCGCCGCAGCCCTGCGCGGATGAGCCCGGGCGTCACCCCGCCGTGAGCACACCGATCGGGTGGGGAAGCAAGTGGGAGGGAAGCACGGGGACGCACTTCCATGAGCGGGCTCCAGGGTTCTACCCCGCGGCGCTCTGGCCGTCCGGGTTCGAGCCAGCGTAGCGCACACCCAGGGGCTTACTCAGAGGATCGGGACGAGCCGCTCGCGGACTTCCTTCAGGTACTCCGCGAGACCCGTCTTCCTACCGCGCTCCTCGAGTACCGAGAGGGACGTCTCCTCCAGGCACGCGCGTTCGCGCTCCTCATCCCCCTGGGTCAGTGCATCCAGGGCGACCTTCGCGTCTTTCTTGGCGCCGTGCTCGCGTGCGGTCAGTTGGTGAGCATCGCGAACGGGATCGAACGAGAGCCTTTGTTTCTCGGCTTCGAACCGGTTCGCTTCATCCTCGTTCCTGGGCTCGAAGCCCGCGAGGACCCAGCACTCCCGCTTGGGCTCGGCCAGTCCGATGATGACCCGAAAAGGCCAGCGCCTGTCGTTTCTCGCCTGTTCGAGCCCGGTACGATCTCGCTGCGCATCACTGTCGCGTATCAGCAGCACGGCATCCGGACAGCGTCTGGCCCCGGCAAGCAGCAGGAGCGCGCGCCGTGCCGTGTACGAATCCTGCGCACCGGGCTCATTCTTGAATCCACCGAAAATCACCAGCCCGGCCTGCCGGAACTCGTCTTTCACGGAGGCCCACCGCAGGTAGGGCTCCTCGGACCGCAAGCCTCTCCAGTGCCGGCAGGAATCCAACGTCTCGGGAGCGAGCCAGGACACCTCCTCGAGCAGCACACGATCCGCGAGCCCGCACGCCGTGTCGCGATCGGCGCGAGCCTCGCAGACGACACCAAACTCGTACGAGGCGTCACTCATGGGCCGGTGGTCTCGCCCGCCTTCTCCACCCAGGATTCGCCAACGGTGCTCCAGAACTCGCCGGGGCTCATCAGGTCCTTCCAGCGCTCGAACTCGGGGTGGGCCGTGAGCTTCTCGCAGCGGGCGAAGCCATTCTCCGCGAGGAAGGTCATCCGGACCTCCTTTGGGTCGAGGTAGTTCAGGATGAAGGGCGAGTGGCTCGTGGCGATGATTTGAAGCTCGGAGTCGCGCGCCTGGATCTTCCGCAGAAGCTCGATGAGCTTGCCTTGGGCCGCAGGGTGGAGCCCCAATTCGATATCATCGAGCAGCACGAGCCGGGGCTTCTTGGGGCCCATGAGAACGGTCAGCAGCCCGAGCGCCATGATCGTTCCCTCACCCGCTGCATCCGCCGAAATCCCCTTGGCGCCCCTCATGTCCAGAACGATCTTGTTGCCCCAGAGCGTGCGCTTCTCGGGAACTTCGTGCCGCTGCTCATCGAGCGAGATGGTCCTGATGGCGGTCTGCTCCACGGCAGCTCGCTCGATGCGAATGCGGCGAACAGCCGGAACCACCTGCTTCAGCGCGAGCTCGATTTCATCGAAGATTTCATCCGAGCTCAGTTTGAGATGAGCCAGCACGGACGCGAGCCCGCTGCCATCGCTGCGTATCCGTGGGATGTCTTCCTCGCTGTACGAGGCTTCTGTCAACCGATGCGGCTCGAACCGCAGGATCGCCGTTGAACCCAGAGCAGCGCTGAAGACATCGAGGGGTGGGTTGAACGTATCCAGCCGAAACAGGGAAGGTCGAGTCTCACCCACATGGAAGAGCGTTCCGCCCCATGTCCCCATGGCCTTGAAGTACTGGCCATCCGCTTCGGCGCCGGGTCTCTCCGAAGCAGCCCTGGTACTCGTGGCGCGAAAAGAACCCTCTGTGCCACTCCAGGAACCCTCGATGCCAATCTCAACAGGTGCACTGGCACCGTAGGACTGGACTCCTGGCCGCATCAAGAGCGGGGAGCCTCTGATGCTCAGCGCTCCCAGGTTGGAAATGAAATCCAGCCCCCCTAGAAGTGTCGTCTTCCCGGAAGCATTCGGGCCCACGAGCACCGTGAAGGGCTCCAGCTCCAGGTCGAGCGAGCGGTACGCCTTGTAGTTGCGGAAAGAGACTTTCTGAATCACGACCGCCCTCCCAGTGAGGCCAACCCCCTCACCCTACCCCTCTCCAGAAGGAGAGGGGATTTTCCCAGCCGTGAACC
>DASQMW010000078.1:0-15922 GCA_035645295.1 Archangium sp. | reverse complement strand
GTGACGGCCCAGCCGCCCCGCGCGCAGCCGCCCACGTTGGCGCCCGGCGCCGTGCCGCCTCCCGTGAGCACCGCGCCCAGCTCGGGGTCACGTCCCGCCCTCCGGCCCACCACCTCCCTGCCGGCCGTGGCGCCCTCGGGGACCACGCCCGCGCGGCCTCCGTCCGGGGCCGGCCCGGCGCGTCCACCGCCTCCGCCTCCCACCGCGCTCCAGCCGCCTCCTCCTCCCATGGCGCCGTCCATCGCGCCGCTCGTGCCCCCGGTGGCTCCGGCCGTCCCGCCCCCGCCGCCCGCCGCGGCCGGGAAGGCGACCATGGATCTCGACCCGAACCAGATGGCCGAGCTCTGGGATCGCTGCTCCCGGCTCGACCAGATGGACTACTTCGAGATCCTCATGGTGGAGCGGACGTCAGCCCCTGCGGACATCAAGAGTGCCTTCTACCGGGAGAGCCGCACCTACCACCCGGACCGCTTCTTCCACCTGGACAACAAGGAGCTGAAGGACCGGGTCCACGATCTCTACAAGCGCGTCACCGAGGCCTATTACGTGCTCCGGGACGATGCGAAGCGCCGGCAGTACACGGCGAACATCTCGGGACCGGAGCGGGTCCAGAAGCTGCGCTTCACCGAGTCCTCCGAGGCCGAGACGCGTGCCGCGTCCAAGCGCCAGGTGGAGGAGCAGATCGGCGTGCACCCCAAGGGGCGGCAGTTCTACCAGACAGGCGCGGCGGACGCCGACGCGGGCCGCTGGGCCTCGGCCGAGCGCAACCTGAAGATGGCGCTCACCTATGAGCCAGCCAACACCCGGTACAAGGAGAAGCTCGCCGAGGTGCAGAAGGTGCTACTGGAAGAGTCACGCAAGCAGGGCGACACCTTCAAGATTCGCTGACGCCTGGCCGGCGACAAGGGGGAGCGCGTGACGATCGATCTGATCATCCTGGGCATGGTGCTGCTCTTCGCGGTGGTGGGTGCCATCACCGGAGGGGCGAAGCAGCTCGCCAACCTGGTGGCGCTCGCGGTGGCCTGGTACGTGTCGCGCAAGCTGGGCACGTACGTGGGGCCGAAGATGGCGGCCGCCCTGGGTGGCGCACCGCTGCTCATGGGCACCATCGCCGGCACGCTGGTGCTGTTCATCACCGTGATGGTGGCGGTCCGCTACGCACTCACCTACTTCTTGAAGCGGCTCTTCGGCGCCAAGGACCCGGAGAAGCAGGGCGCGGACAACGCCATCGGCTTCGTGCTCGGCGGGGCGAAGGTGGTGCTCATCGCCTACGTGATGCTCAGCGCGCTCGTCTTCGCCGAGCAGTACATCATCGTCGCGGGCAAGCGCATGGGCGTGTCGCCCAAGGACTCGGTGTCCTTCGAGCTGGCGCGCCGCTACAACCTCTTCGAGATGACGCAGTTCTCCGGGGTGAAGGACTTCGTCGCGGTGGCCCAGGTGGCGGGCAACCCGGAGATGGCCCGGCGTCTGGCGGAGAACCCGGCCTACAAGTCGCTGAAGCAGGACCCACGCTTCCAGCGGGCCCTCTCCGACAAGCAGCTGCGCGCGGCGCTGGAGCGAGGTGACACGCAGGCGGCGCTGCGCAGCAACCTCGTCCTCCAGCTCCTGCAGGATCCGCAGTTCGCGGCCCGGTTGGGGGCCGCGGCGCGGGCCTCCGAGCGCGGCGAGTAGCCCATCAGGGGCTCAAGCCCCGAGCCCGGCGCTCGCCTCCAGTCCACCCAGACGGGTGCGGACGAAGCCCTGGTCCACGGTGATCTGGCGGCGGCGGTGCTCGGGAGCCTCGAACATCACGTCCGACATCACGTGTTCGAGGATGGAGCGCAGGCCGCGCGCTCCCAGGCCCTTCTCGATGGAGAAGCGCACCACCTCGCGCAGGGCGTCGTCGGTGATCTCCAGCTCGATGCCGTCCAGCCCCAGCAGCTCCCGGTACTCGCGGACGATGGAGTCCGGAGGCTCGGTGAGCACGCGCAGCAGCTCCGGCTCGCCGAGCAGATCCAGCTGCACCACCACCGGCAGGCGGCCAAGGAACTCGGCGAGGATGCCGAAGTCCACCAGCTGCTTGGTGGTGATGCGCCGGCGCACCTTCTGGATGTCCTGGGCGCCGAAGCCCATGGGCCGGGAGTCGACGTTGCCGCCGTACTCGTGCAGGTCCGAGAAGGTACCCGCGCAGATGAACAGGATGTCCCGGGTGTCGACGGGCACGAAGTCACCCCGGTTGAACGTCTGCGTGACGTTCATCGGGACGAAGACCTCGCGGCCCTCCAGCAGCTTGAGCAGGGCCTGCTGCACGCCCTCGCCGCCGATGTCCCGGCTGCCCGCTCCGTTGCGCGCGCCCTGCGAGCGCCGGGCGATCTTGTCCACCTCGTCGATGAAGATGATGCCCCGCTGGGTGTCCTCCACCGAGTGGTTGGCCTTGAAGAGCAGGTCGGCCACCATCACCTCCACGTCCTTGCCGTAGTAGCCAGCCTCCGTGTACTCGGTGGCGTCCACGGTGGTGAACGGGACGGAGAGGATCTCCGCGAGATTCCGGGCAATGTGCGTCTTCCCGCTTCCGGTGGGCCCGATGAGCAGGATGTTGCTCTTCTTGAGCAGCGAGGTGCGCCGCAGCCGGCGCGCCTGAATGCGCTTCAGGTGATTGTGGGCAGCGATGGCCACGGCCCGCTTGGCCGCCTCCTGGCCGATGACGAATCTGTCCAACCGCTCGTAGATTTCCCGTGGGGTCATCAACGGCGAGTCCCTGCGTGCGGACGACTCCATGTACCCTCCCCTTGGTTCCATGCGGGCTCCCGGACCTCCTCGGGGGAAGGGTAGGAATCCGCTGGAAGACAGCCCACTCATTTCAGTGGAAAGGGGTGCCCTCCCAAGGCTGGCCGGCTGCCCCTCAACCAGGAGTTGAACGGCGGGGAGATTCCCGATACTTCCCGCGTCGTCCCTTGTTGGACACCGTCCCACCCCTAGACCGGGAGATCAGGAACGCCGATGCCGCCTATCACTCCTCAGCACCGCTGGACCCTCGCTGATGCCCAGGACACCTATGGCATCCGCAATTGGGGCGCCCCCTACTTCGGCGTCAACGAGAAGGGGCACGTGTGTGTCCATCCGGACGGCCCCACGGCCCCGAACATGGATCTGAAGGAGCTGGTGGATGAGGTCCGCCGCCGTGGCATTGGACTGCCGTTGCTGATCCGTTTCACGGACGTGCTGCGTCACCGGGTCGTCCACCTGAACCAGGCGTTCCGCAAGGCCATCTCCGAGCACAACTACAAGGGCGTTTACCAGGGGGTGTACCCCATCAAGGTGAACCAGCACCGGTACGTGGCGGAGACCATCGTCGAGACGGGTAAGCAGTTCGGCTACGGCCTGGAGGCCGGCAGCAAGCCGGAGCTGCTCGCGGTGATGGCACTGCTGGACCAGGAGGACGCGCTCGTCATCTGCAACGGCTACAAGGACGAGGAGTACGTCGAGACGGCGCTGCGCTTCAGCCGCCTGGGCCGCAAGGTGATTCTGGTGGTGGAGAAGCCCTCGGAGCTGCCCCTCATCGCCGAGGTGGCACGCAAGACGGGGATTGCTCCGCGCATCGGCATGCGGGTGAAGCTGTCCTCGCGTGGCGCGGGCAAGTGGGAGGCCTCGGGCGGAGACCGCTCGAAGTTCGGCCTGTCCTCCTCGGAGTTGATGAGCGCCATCGGCTTCCTGAAGGAATCGGGGCTGCTGGCCTCCTTCGAGCTGCTGCACTTCCACCTGGGAAGCCAGATCTCCAACATCCGCAACGTGAAGAACGCGCTGCGCGAGGTGGGCCGCTTCTTCGTGGAGGTGGCGCGCCAGGGAGCTCCGCTGAAGTACCTGGACGTGGGCGGCGGCCTGGGCGTGGACTACGACGGCTCGCAGACGAACTTCACCTCGTCCATGAACTACACGACGGAGGAGTACGCCAACGACGTGGTGTTCTCGGTGATGGAGGCGTGCGACTCGGCGGGCGTGCAGCACCCCATCCTGGTGTCCGAGTCGGGCCGCGCCATCGTGGCGCACCACGCGGTGCTGGTGGTGGACGTGCTGGGCACCAGCGAGTTCGATCCGGTGAGCGTGCCGGAGAAGACGGACGACAAGGCGCCCTCGGTGGTGCGCAACCTGCTGTCCACCTTCAAGGAAGTGACGAACAAGAACCTGCTCGAGGCCTACCACGACGCCCAGGACTACAAGGAGGAGACGCTCACGCTCTTCTCGCTGGGGCACCTGTCGCTGGAGCAGCGGGTGATGGCCGAGAACATCTTCTGGGCGCTCTGCCACAAGATCATGCGCATCGCCAGCGAGTCGGGAGAGATTCCCGAGGAGCTCGAGGCGCTGGAGAAGCAGCTCTCGGACACCTACTTCTGCAACTTCTCGGTGTTCCAGTCGCTGCCGGACTCCTGGGCGATTGATCAGCTCTTCCCGATCATGCCCATCCACCGGTTGAACGAGCGGCCGTCGCGGCGCGCGGTGCTGGCGGACATCACGTGCGACTCGGACGGGAAGATCGATCACTTCATCGACAAGCGCGAGGTGAAGGACGCCCTCGAGCTGCACCCGCTCAACAACGACGACTACTACCTGGGCATCTTCCTGGTGGGTGCGTACCAGGAGATTCTCGGCGACCTGCACAACCTCTTCGGTGACACGCACGCGGTGCAGGTGTCGCTGGGGCCCAACGGCGGCTACCTGATCGACCACGTGGTGGAGGGCGATACGGTGACCGAGGTGCTCAACTACGTGAGCTACAACAAGGACGACCTCGTGGCGAAGCTGCGCAAGTCCACCGAGGTGGCGCTGCGCAACGGGAAGCTGTCGCTGGACGAGTCGCGCCAGCTGCTGCGGATGTACGAGGAAGGCCTGTCCGGCTACACGTACTTGGAGCGCGAGGTGGATGCCTCCTTCATCGCCGGGCACGGGCAGCAACTGCGCCTGGTGGTCCAGGACAGCGGCACGGTCGGCAAGGCCCCCGTCCCGCCCACGGGCACCTGATCGCCACACGGTAGGGCCAGGAATGTCACGAAGCCCCGCGAGCCCCCTCAGGTGCCGCGGGGTCTTCTTTTTCAGCGGACTGCTCGACGCGTCTGCCTGCAAGGCCCTCTTGCGCTCATGCGAAGGCTCCCGTGCCCTACCGCCTCACTACGGCTCCATGGGTCTTCTACCTGGGTGATGGTTCAGCATGCCCCCAGGCAGTCCCACCCAAGGAGGAGAGGACATGAAGAAGGAAACGATTGTCAGAGCCTGGAAGGACCCGAGTTACCGCGCATCCCTGACCGCCGAGCAGCGAGCCGCGCTACCCGAGAGCCCCTCCGGCAAGCCCATGACCGAGCTCGACGAGTCCGACCTGGGCAGTGCCCTCGGGGGAGTCGCCGGTATTCCCCCCACGGGGTGCGTCCCGGCGTTCGGGAAGATATGCATCCCCATCCCGATGTAGACGGCAGCCCACGCCGCATTCCTTGACTCGCCGCCCGCCCGCATCACAGTGCGCCGCGTGTCACGGCAAGGGTTGAGGTTTGGAGTCAGTGCCGCGGCTGCCGTGTTCCTGGCGGCCTGCGTCTCGGTGCGGGGACGGCCCGCGGACGGCCCGCTCGATGCGGCCCAGGTCTACCTGGAAGCATGGGCCGGAGCCGACCATGCCGCCATGGCGCGCATGGTGGCCGAGCCGCCCGCCCGCTTCGCGGAGCAGCACCAGCGCTTCCGCGATGACCTGCGCATCCTCTCGTCCCGCTTCGAGCCCGGCCGCGTCGAGCGCGAGGCGGAGAGCGCGGTGGTGAGATTCCGCGCCATCCACGTGCTGCGCGGACTGGGCGAGTGGGAGGTGGACGGCGCACTGGGCCTCGTGCGCCGCGAGGGACGCTGGTGGGTGCGCTGGACTCCGGCGGTGCTGCACCCCGAGGCGCGCGAGGGTGACCGCGTCTCCCGCACGAGGACACGCCTGGAGCGGGCGGCCATCCTCGACGGAGACAACCAGCCGCTCACCCGCCCGGGCGAGGTCATCACCATCGGCGTCGAGCCCCGGCGCATCCAGAATCGCGCCGCCGTCGCCTCGGCGCTCCAGGCGCAGCTGGGTGTCGATCCGGCACGGCTGGAGAAGCTGCTGAACGCGCCCAACGTGGCGCCCGAGCACTTCGTGCCCATCATCGACGTGCGGCCCGAGCGCTACCAGTTGGTGCGCCCGGCGCTGGCGCCCGTGCCTGGCATCTTCTTCCGCCGCAAGAGTGCCCGGCTGTCCCCGGCGGAGGGCTACGCGGCACACACCCTGGGCCGGGTGGGCGAGGTGACGGCCGAGTTGCTTCCGCAGTTGGGCCCGACCTACCAGCCGGGAGACATCGTGGGCCTGTCCGGGCTGGAGCTGACCTATGAGCATCAGCTCGGGGGAAGGCCCTCTGGAGAGGTGCGCCTCACCCGTCCGTCCGGCGAGGTACGCGTCCTCGGCCGCTTCGAGGGGACGCCGGGTACGCCGCTGCACACCACGCTGCGCCAGGAGGTGCAGTCCGCCGCGGAGGCCGCGCTCGAGGGCGTGACACAACCCGCGGCGCTCGTCGCGGTGGACACGGGCACGGGCGCCATCCTGGCCATCGCCAGCCGGCCACTCGAGCAGCCCTTGCACCGGGCCCTCACCGGCCGCTACCCGCCCGGCTCGACGTTCAAGGTCGTCACGGCGGAAGCACTGCTCGCCGCGGGCATGAACCCGGAGTCCCCGGCGTCGTGTCCGCCGGTGGCGACCGTGAGCGGCAAGTCGTTTCGCAACTTCGAGGGCGAGGCCTTCGGGAACACCCGCCTGCGCGTGGCTTTCGCCCACTCGTGCAACACCGCTTTCGTGCTGCTGGCCGCCGGACTCAAGTCCGGTGCGCTCGGGGAGGCGGCCCGCCGCTTCGGCTTCGACGTGGCATACGACCCGGGACTCCCCTCCCCTGGCGCTTCGTTTCCCACGCCCCGGGACGAGGCCGAGCAGGCGGCGGCCGCCATCGGGCAGGGACGCGTGCTGGCCACGCCACTGCACATGGCCTCCGTGGCCGCGGCGGCCGAGTCGGGCAGGTGGCGCGCGCCCTATCTCGTGGCGGAGCTCGAGGGCGGTCCACGCGCCTCGCTGGCGGCCGGTACCCGTGTGCCCCTGCAGACGCTGATGCGCGCCGTCGTCACCGAGGGCTCGGGCCGGGCAGCGATGGGCGTGGCGGGGATTGCTGGCAAGACGGGCACCGCCGAGTTCGGAACCGGCACGCCGCTGCCCACGCATGCGTGGTTCATCGGCTTTCACAAGGGCATCGGCTTCGCCGTGCTGGTCGAGGGCGGCGGCGTGGGCGGCCGTGTCGCCGTGCCCATCGCCGCGAAGTTCGCCGCGGCCTTGTGAGGCGAGCCGAGGGGTTGCCCTGTCACTCCGAGAGGGGTTTCCGGTGAACCTCCCCATGGCCGTTGGCCAGGGAAAGGGGGAACAAGGCCCGGTGTTGGATGTTCGGGTAATAGGCCGCCAGGTAAAGCTCACTCCCCACCCTCACCCATGCCCGCCTGGCAGCCTCGGACTGCCCCCTCCACCATGCGTCCGCTTCCTCACGGGTCCCAAACGAGGCCACGGGAACGGGCTGCTCTTTCTTCACCAGTTCTTCGAGATACCACTCGAGTGCACGATTGTACGGCAAGCGGCGGATGTTCATCTCTCGATTGTGAAAGACATCGTGGTACTTGTTCGCGATGAGTACGTTCGCGGGGTCAGGTGGATGGGGATGATTCGCGAGCCAGGCTTCCGCCTCCTCCTGTGTGTCAAACGATGCCACGACGAAGGGAGGGTCGTTGGACTCGACGTACTCCAGAAAGGCAGCGAACGCTCCCTCCTGGCCAGTTGATTCAATGTATTGAATCGCATCGAGGATGGCCTGACTCTGAGCCACCTCCTCAGCGGATTCCGGCTCATCGCGAATCTTCTCGAAGTAGCGCTTCGTCTCATCCATGCGCTCGCTCAGTTCCGCGATGCCTCCTCGAGGAGAGAGACTGCGGGAGCCGGGCGCCTTGAAGAAATCTTCGAAGCCGTACCGCTGGCCGGTGGCGAAGATGAAATCCAGAGCGTCTCGCGCCAGGGTAAGAATCCGCTCTTGCTCAGGGGCCTGGTCCTGACTCCAACGCCTCCCAATCACAGGGTGCGCTTCCGCAAGATCAGAAAGGGTCGTCATGGCACCACCTGCACAAAGGAGGAGGGAGAAACACCGGATGAGGTCAGCAAAATGGCTGGCGCAAGCACCAAGATTCCCGCCGTACTGCCAACGACTACGAAAACAACACCTGCGATGACGACGACGGTACCCGACACAAGCTCGCGATTGTGCTGCTTCAGCCAGTCAATGGCGCTACCAACGACAGGGAAGCTGAGTTGAAGCTTGCTGCCCTCAGCCATCTCCCTGAGCTTGCAACAATCCTGATATGCCGGCATGCACCTTTCACGGCATATGCCATCTTTGGAGCCACCGCTCGCGTGAGTCCAATTGCGGCCTTTCAAGCTGGCTTTGCACATCTCTTCGCATCTATCGCGCTCGTCCTCGCAATCGCGATTGAAGGAAGCACGAAGGACAGGTGCTTCGAGACGAGGCTGACTCGCGAGTTCCGGATACCTGAACAAGTCAAAATCACTGAGGGGCTGCCACGCATGAGACACCCGGCCATCCGGAGCCTCCTGGAGGATGAGCACGTAGCGGGATAAATCCGCCGGGTTTGATGGTCCGGGCGGCGCGTACAGCGTGGCGCTACAAGAAAAGAGGAGCAGGCTGAGGCCCGATGCCATGAGCCGTTGGCAGGCCGTGCGGGGATCCATCA
The DNA here is from genome assembly GCA_035645295.1 of Archangium sp. Lineage (GTDB taxonomy): Bacteria > Myxococcota > Myxococcia > Myxococcales > Myxococcaceae > Archangium. The sequence continues at coordinate 7,117 of DASQMW010000078.1, read as the reverse complement.
GGCCCTCTGGCATGAGCGTTCCACCGAGTCAACGCCCATCCAGAGAGGGACCCGGATGCCATCAGCCGTGCTTCAGGGCGCCCTCGGTGCGAGGCGCGCCCGGTACCGTGAGCCGCTCCTCCAGTCGGCCGCGGACGTAGCCCACGTGCAGGCGCAAAGCATAGAACTCGTCCATGTAGCTCAGCGGCACCTTCAAACCGCCAATCTCATGCTCGAGCTGATCGAGCAGCAGCAGATCCTTCCGCACCTGCTCCGCGTCCAGCACGCCGCGCAGCCGCTCGTCAATGACTCGCAGCCGCGCATACCAGCGATAGATGCGCGAGCGGATGCTCCAGCGGTACACCGGCGGAGTGAGCCGCAGCAGGGGCACCAGCACCACGAAGAGCGGAATGAGCAGGACCACGAACCGGTGGATCAGCGCCGCCAGCCAGAAAGGCAGCATGCGCCGCAGGAAGTCCGGGCCGTGCGTCAGGTAGTACCGCGCCTGCTCGTTGACGGGCAGTTCGGTGAGCGTGTCATTGGGAAACTTCCCGGGCTCGCTGAGCAAGTCTCCACCCCGGTGCGTCCGGACCGCGGCCTCGGTCAGCAGCGCGACCACCGCGGGGTGCACGTCCTTGCGCGCCACCAGCACCGCCGCGGGCGCCACCAGTTGCACCTCCCGCTCCGGCAGATCCTTCACCAGGTCCAGCGAGCCCCGGTGCAGCGTGACGGGTGACAGGTAGCGGAACCGGCGGGCGTAGGCATGGGCCTGCTCGAAACTCATCAGCCGCACCCCGGGCATGTGCATCAACTCGGAGATCACCGGCGCGGTGGGCCCCATGACGAACAGGGCCGCGTCAACCGAGCCCTCGCGCAACGCCGCCACGGCCTTCTCCCCGCCGAGGTCGACGAGCGTGGTGCCAGCCTGCCCGCCCACCACTCCGCCCGCAGCCAACAGCTCCAGCGACAGCGCCCGCACGCCGCTGCCCAACGCCCCCACCGCGATGCGTCTGCCCGCCAATTCGCCAAGCCGGTCCAGCTGCGTCTCGCCCCGGTAGAACACCCACACAGGCTCCAGGTACAGGCTCGCCAGCGCGACCAGTTCCTTGCGCCGCTCCTTCTCGGCCGGGGCCGTACCGCCCTGGACGATGGCGACATCGACGCCGGAGTCTTGAGTGCCCAGCAGCGCGTAGTTCTCGATGGAACCGGCCGTCTCCCGGACGACGAGCTCGAGCCCCGCCGCTTCGAAGTGCTCGGCGTAGTGCCGGGCCACCGCGTGGTACGCCCCGCTCGCGGAACCCGTGGCGATGACGATCGTGTGCGGCGGAGCCGGCTCGACGAACTGCCACGCCACGGCCATCAGCGCCGCCACCACCACGGCCACCACCGCGGCCGCGCGTATCATCGCCAGACGCGACAGTGTCCGAGGATTCACGTTCTGCGCTCCCTGCACGCCAGGCCTCCTTCGGCTCCGGCCATCCTAGCGCGCGGGACATCCTCCGCTCATCCCCGGTTGCCTGACTGCTCCGGAGGCAACTTCCCAGGTGTCGAGCATCCGTCCCCCGCGGGGTCGCGCTACTCGATCTTCCAGTCGTCCAGGTACACGTCCATGTAGTCGGTGCGCAGGCCCGTCGTCCCCCAGGTCAGGCTGGAGTCATGGGCCGTGAGCTGAAGCGCGCCGTCGACGGAGAACTGCAGCGTGTCGCCGCTCACCGAGAGCTTCACCGTGTGCCAGGCCCGGATGGCCGGGGCCCCGAGCGTCTTCTGCGCGAGCGTGGTGTAGATGCCGCCCAGCTTCTTCTTGATCGTGACCAGCCCGTCCTTCCGGTAGGACGCCACGTACAGGTCGTTCTCGGTCTGGTAGCGGGCGAAGACATGCAACCCCGCCCACTCGGGCGCACCCGCCTGCCACTCGTGGATGTGGGCGCGGTAGCTCGGAGCCGCGGTCTTCCAGCCGACCTTCTTGCCATCCACGTACTTCCGCGAGAGCGCCCGGAAGTTGTACGTGCTCGTCCACCCGCGACGGTACGTGCCCGCGTACTTCGAGAAGAGGCACCCGGACGTCACCTCGAGATGGCCCTGCTGGGCCGGTTCGCTCGAGCACTCGACGAGTGAGCCCTCCGCATAGGCCTCGAAGTTCTCACCCACCCAGGGGCAGCTGCTCGCGGAGGTGCAGATGATGTAGTTGGAGTCGGGATAGAAGTCATAGACGCTCGCGTCGGTGGCCGCGGACTCCTCGGTCTCCAGCGCATCGAGCTCTTGCGGCGCGTCCGTCCCGCAGGCGCCCGCCAGCACCATCAGCCAAGCAGCCGACCCCAGAACGATTGCACGACCCTTCATGGTGGACACTCCCTCTCCTCCACGAGGACGGCCCGAACCCGCCTCCATCCCAGAAAAGTGAATTAACGGGTAGAAAAGTAAGCCCCGCAAGTTCTTGGGAGGAGCCCAACCATGGGTACTGCCCCATTGTTCAGGGCCGAGTCACGCCCGTGCCAGCGTCCGGCCCGCTGTCCTGGGCCGGCGACGGCTGGGCCCGTGCCCCCCGGGGCAGGACGACCTGGAGAATCAGCGCCAGAACGACCACCAGCGCGCAGCCAATCACGTTGAACCAGAGGTAGCCGATCGCACTGAACATGAAGAGGGCGATCACCGTCGTCTGAGAGATGAGCGCGGCGACGAAGACGGCATGGCCCCGGACGTGCTTGAAGAAGAAGGCCACGAGGAAGATGCCCAGCACCGTCCCGTAGAAGATGGACCCGAGGATGTTGACCGCCTGGATGAGGTTGTCGAGCAGCGACGCGAAGCTCGCGAAGGCCACCGCGACCAGGCCCCAGAAGACGGTGAACAGCTTGGAGGCCACGAGGACGTGGCGGTCGGAGGCGTCGCGACGGACGAGCCGCCGGTAGAAGTCGATCGTGGTCGTCGCGCCCAGGGCGTTGAGCTCGCTGGCGATGGAGCTCATGGCCGCCGCCAGGATGACGGTGATGAGCAGCCCCACGAGGCCACTGGGCATCCAGTCCTTCACGAACGAGATGAAGATGTAGTCCGAGTCCTTGGTCTCGGTGCCTGGCAGCGCGCGGGCCACCACGGCCTTGGCCTCCTTGCGGACCGAATCGGCCGTCTTCGCGGCGGCCTGGAGGCGCTCGCGCGCACTCGCCTCCGCGGCGCCATCACCGGCCTCCCGGGCGGCCAGGTAGCGATCGGCCTCGGTGCGCTTGTCGGCCTGCACCTGGACCCACTTCTGCTCGAGCGCGGCGAACTCGCCCGCCTGCGCGGTCGCCTGGACCTTCGCGCGCAGGGGCTGGTTGAAGAGCAGCGGCGGCGCGGTGAACTGGTAGAACACGAAGACGAGGAGCCCGACGAAGAGGATGAGGAACTGCATCGGGATCTTCAGCACGCCGTTGAACAGCAGCCCGAGACGGCTCTCGGTGATGGAGCGGCCCGTCAGGTAGCGGCCCACCTGGGACTGATCGGTGCCGAAGTACGACAGCGCCAGGAAGAATCCGCCGGTGAGCCCGGACCAGATGTTGTAGCGATCCTGGACATCGAGATCGAAGCTGACCACGTTCATGCGGCCGAGCGCTCCGGCGACATCCACGGCCTGCCCGAAGGACACGTGCCCGGGCAGCCGCCAGACGATGACGATGGCGGCCACGACCATGCCCCCGAGCATCACCACCATCTGCTGCTTCTGGGTCTGGCTGACCATCTTGGAGCCCCCCGTCACCGTGTAGAGGATGACGAGTGCACCGATGCCCACGATGGTCGGCTCGAGCGGCCAGCCAAGGACGGCCGAGAGGATGATGGCGGGCGCGTAGATGGTGATGCCGGAAGCCAGACCGCGTTGGATGAGGAAGAGGAACGCGCCGAAGAGGCGGGTCTTCAGATCGAAGCGCGACTCCAGGTACTCGTAGGCGGTGAGGACGTTCAGCCGGTAGTAGATGGGGATGAAGACCGCGCTGATGAGCACCATCGCGATCGGCATGCCGAAGTAGAACTGCACGAAGCGCATTCCGTCCTCGTAGGCCTGGCCCGGGACGGAGAGGAAGGTGATGGCGCTCGCCTGCGTGGCCATGACCGACAGGCCGATGGTGGGCCAGCGCAGATCCTGGCTCCCGCGCAGGAAGCCCTCGGCGGTGTTGCTCTCGCCGCGCGTGCGCCAGAACCCCCACCCCACGATGAATGCCGTCGTCCCGATGAGGACCAGCCAGTCGAGCAGTGTCACGAATAGGCCCGGGTGAGTGCCCAGAACAGGGCGATGAAGGTGGCGAGGGTGCCCAGCACGACGAGGTAGATGTTGCGCCAGGACCCGAGCAGGGGTGGCGCGTCATCGAGCTCGGGCCGCGGCGCGGGGGCCGGGGCCTTTTCAGGAGATTTCGAGGTGTCGGTCATTGGGCGAGGAGGTTCGCGAGCAGGCGGTAGGCACCGGGCACTCCCGCGGGGAGCTGACGGAAGAACGCGATGCCCGTATAGACGAAGGTTCCCTTGCCGTGACGGGCAACGAGCAGCCCACCCCGGAGCGGCTCCTCCCCCACGTCGTTCATGGCGAACACGGGCTTGTAGCGCTCGTCCCACTTCGAGGCGAAGTAGAGCCCCCGCTCCTGGACCCAGCCCTCGAAGTCAGCGGCCGTGAGGCGGTTGGGTCCCTTCAGGAGCGAAAGGTTGGGCTCCACGGGCGTCATCGCCGCGGTCTCGTCCGTCACACGGTCGCGGCCGATCTCCAGGGGATACGGCCCGATGGAAGCGTTGAGCGGGCCCACGCGGCTGTTGGTGTTGTACTGCACGATGAGCCGCCCGCCCTGCTCGACGTAGCGCATGAGCCGCTCGTGGTGGATGGCGAGCCGCTGATTGGCGTTGAAGGCACGCACCCCGACCACGATGGCCTCGAAGTGATCGAGCTTCTCGGAGGCCAGGCGCTCCTCGGGCAGTAGCGTCACCTCGTACCCGACGGCCGCGAGGCTCTCGGCCACACGGTCTCCCGGGCCCGGGATGTAGCCAATCCGCCGCACCTTCGTGGCGAGCGTGAAGGGCACCAGGGCCGCCTCGGAGGGCTGGCGCACAGTCTGGGGCGGGATGTGCTCATGCGTCACCGTGCGGATCCGCCACGACTCGGAGTGGCCTCCACTCTCGACGACGACACGCAGCCGGCCCCGCTCGCTCGCGCCCTTGGGCGGAGTCACCTGGAAGCGCACCGTGCGCTCATCGCCGCGCGTGACGAGCTTGAACGGCACCTCGGCGGGTTCGGCGCGCCAGCCCGCCGGAAGCTCGAGCCGGACCTTCCCTTCCGCATCGGCCCGGCCCGCGGCCAGCACCACCGACACGGCCTGGGCCGTGCCGTTGGGGAACATCAGCACCTCCCGGTCGAGCGTCGCCGTGATGGCCGGAGCGATCTCGAACGCGCGGTAGAGCTCGCCGCGCACCGGATCCGTCCACGCGTAGACCACCGGCCGGACCACGGACAAGCGCTTGCCGCCCACCTCGTAGAGGAAGGTCACCGACAGGGCGGGCTCGCCCTCGGGCCTGCCCACGAGCGCGCGGTCCTGCTCGTCCAGGCTGTAGAGGCCACCCGCGACGGGCTTGCGCAGCCAGTAGGGCGTGGAGATGCGGGCCGCCTCCGGAATCGCCACCGTCTTGGAGAGCTTGAAGGGCTTGTTGTCGGCCAGCTCGGCGCCGGCCGCCACGGACTCACCGCCCGGCAGGGTCACCCCCACCAGCCGGAGCGCCGCGGGCGAGCGGTTCAGCGCCACCAGGTTCAACGCCACCGGGCTGCCCGGTACGGCCATGGACTCCGCCGCGCGCACCTCGAGGAACAGGCCCGTGCACGCGGCCACGAGATCCTCGGTCTCACGCAGCTTGATGGCCTTCCACGGGTTGCTGTCCGGCAGGGCCGAGAGCGCCTCTTGGATGCGCAGGAGCGCCGGGACACTCTTGTGGGGCGCGCGCGCATCGAAGCCGTTCACCGCCTCGTCAATGGTCCGGATGACCTGCTCGGTGCCACTCCACCGCCGCCACGTGAGCTCGAGCCCCTCGAACACATCGGACTTCGGCTGCGTTCCGGCCAGGTGCTTGAAGTGCTCCAGCTGCGTCCCGCGATCGGCCGGGACACCGAAGCCCTGGCTTTTGTGCTGGCTGCGGCTCTCCGCGGAGATCTCCCCCCAGGAGCGGCCCAGGAGCGGGTCATAGCCGCCCACATCGAGCTTGAGGTAGGCGGACATGTCCGCATCCGGCTTCAGGTTCCAGGTCGAGACGTTGTTCAGCAGCCTGGTGGCCTTCCATGGCTTCAGCTCCCCGAGTTGCTCGGGGAAGCGCGACGGGTCGGCCGCCGCGGTGAAGGCCTCTTCCGCCAGGAGGGCCGAGGCGGTGTGCTGGCCGTGATTGGGCGGTTGGGTGGTGAAGCGCGTGATGATCACATCCGGCTGGAAGCGGCGGATGGCGAGCACGACATCGGCCAGCACCTGCTCGCGCCCCCAGATGCGCAGTGTCTCGTCGGCGCTCTTCGAGTAGCCGAAGTCCCTCGCCCGCGTGAAGAGCTGCTCGGCGCCGTCGATGCGCCGCGCCGCGAGCAACTCCTGCGTGCGGATGAGGCCGAGCAGCTCATCCTGCTCGGTGCCAATGAGGTTCTGTCCGCCATCTCCGCGGGTCAACGAGAGGTAGCCCGCGCGGAGGCCACGCCCCCCGGCGAGGTAGGCCAGCAGCCGCGTGTTCTCGTCGTCGGGGTGGGCCGCCACGTAGAGCACGCTGCCCGCGACGCCGAGGCGCCGGAGGTCCGCCGCGATCTCGCCCGCGTGGGGTTGCCGGGGCGCTTGCGCGAGTGACGTCGACGAGAGTCCGAGGCTCATGGCCACTGCCATTCCGAAGATCACCAGGGTCCGCATTCCGGGCGGACCCTAACAAGGAACGGAGCCCCCCGGATGCGAGGAATCCTTATGCCGGCCCCCTGCCCTTCCCGGTCGCTCCGGTGCGCCGGAGTTGTTATCAAGCGGTCCGTGGCTTCCTCCTTCTCCGCATCCTGGCTGCGCGGCGATTCGCGAGCCCTCGAGTTCCTCTCCGACCGCTTCCGGCACCGGGCCGCGCGCGCCGAGGCCGTGGCCGCCGCGGCCTCGCGTCCACTCGCTCCGGCGCTGCATGAGGTGCTGGT
>DASQMW010000077.1:0-22828 GCA_035645295.1 Archangium sp. | reverse complement strand
GTGGCGGGGGCGGGCGTGCTCCCGGGGGAACGGCGGGCGCTCCGGGGGAGGAGGGGGGCCGGGCCGTCACGGGCACTCCAGGCGTCGCGGGCGCCCCGGGCGCGGCCGGGCGGACGCCGGAGGACACGGCGGGAACCGTCGCGGTCGGACGGGCCGGAGGCTGGGCCGGCGCTCCGCTCACAGAAGGCCGCACGGGGGCCGCGGCGGGCGTGGAGCCCGGGGGCGGCGGCGGACGGGCGGGGGGCATGGCCGGCGCGGTGGCCGCGGCCGGACCCGTCCTCGAACCCGGCGCCGCGGGCTGGCTCGTGGCCGGAGGGGTGGGGGGTTTTCCGGCGCCGTTCTGGGGAGGCTGGGACATCGTGCTCGTCTATCTCCCTCGACTGGTGGCCACGGCGGGCAGATCCGCCCCATGCCCCGCGAGATGAATCTGCTTGTTGGCCTGGATGGACGCCTGGATGTCCGCCTCCGTCATGCCCGAGGACATGGTCAGCGTGGTGGACGTCTTCTGCCCCGTCTCCTGGTCCGTCGCCGACACGTTCACCAGGCCGTCGGTGTTGATCTCGAACGTCACGTCGATCTTCACCTCGCCCCGGTAGCCGATGCGGAAGCCCGAGAACTCGAACTCGCCCAGCATCTCGCACTCGTCGGCGCGGTTGGACTCACCCTGGTAGACGCGGATCTTCACTTTCTCCTGGCCGTCGCGGCTGGTGGTGAACGTCTTCGAGCGGTCGATGGGCACCGGGGTGTTCTTGTCGATGACCTTCTCCGTGTAGCCGCCCACCGTGCCGATCCGCAGCGACAGCGGCGTCACGTCCACCAGGAAGGTCTCCGTGGCCGCGTCCAGCAGCGCGTTGGCCTGGAGCGCCGCGCCCATGGCCACCACCTGGTCCGGATTGATGCCCTCCTTGGGCTCCTTCTGGAAGTAGTGGCGCACCGAGTTGCGGATGATGGGCAGGCGCGTGGGGCCTCCCACCAGGATGACCGCGTCGATGTCCGCCGCCGTCATGCGCGCGGACTGCAGGGCCTCGTCGCACACCTTGAAGGTGCGCTGCACCAGGTCCATCACCATCCGGTTGAACTGGTCCTGGGTGAGCCGGCCCGTCAGGTCCAACACGTTGCCGTTGGCGTCCTGGCAGATGCCCTGGCAGTTCACCTCCGCCGTCCCCGTGCTGCCCACGTCGATCTTCGCCCGCTCGGCCGCGTCCTTGAGCATCTGCAGGCAGTACTTGTTCTGCCGCAAGTCCAGCCGCGTGCGCTTCATGAAGTCGTCGGCCAGCCACGTCATGATGCGGTCGTCGAAGTCGTCACCGCCCAGGTACGTGTCACCGGCGGTGGACAGCACCTCGAAGACGTCCTTGCCGATCTCCAGGATGGAGACGTCGAAGGTGCCGCCGCCCAGGTCGTACACCACCACGCGCTGGCTCACCTCGCGGCCGAATCCGTAGGCGAGCGCCGCCGCGGTGGGCTCGTTGAGGATGCGCAGCACCTCCAGCCCGGCGATGCGGCCCGCGTCCTTGGTGGCCTGGCGCTGGTTGTCGTTGAAGTAGGCGGGCACGGTGATGGCCGCCTTCGTCACCTCGCGGCCCAGGTACCCCTCGGCGATCGCCTTCATCTCCTTGAGCACCAGCGCGGAAATCTCCGGCAGCGAGTAGTCGCGCCCGCGGACGGCGATACGCACCGCGTTATTGTCGCCCTCGACGATCTGGTACGGCATCACCGCCTGGGCCTTCTTCACCTCGTCGGAGAAGAAGTAGCGCCCGATGAGGCGCTTGGCCGAGTACACCGTGCACTCGGGATTGGTGATGATGTTGCGCTTGGCCGCGTTGCCCACCAGCACCGAGCCGTCCTCGAGAAAGGACACGCACGAGGCGTGGGTCGTCTCACCCCACTCGTTGGGGATGACGAACGGCTGACCGTCCTGCACCACGGAAACACACGAGGTGGAGGTGCCCAGGTCGATGCCGATCGCGATGTCGTCCGACATTACGTCTCCGGTGTAGCCATGGAGGGCCGTTGGATTTCCAACCCTCGGGAAGCCGCGGAGATGTTAGGCACCTCGCACTCGGGCTGTCAAACGTTCCGTATGGTTAAACCCCAGTCGTTTCAAGGGGTTGGCTGGGGTAGCGGCAGGGGGAAACCCGGGTTGAGGGGGCGGGGGCGCATCATTATCTATAGATACAACAAGGGGGTTTCCTGAATGTCCGTCGCGCTGGCCGTCCTGACGTCCGATCCGAACCTGGTGCGGTGCGAGCTGCATCGGCTGGAAGGGCAGGTGACCCTCCAGGGAGAGGAGGGGCGTTCCAACGCCGTGGGCATCGGTGCCTACGCCCAGGATGACGTCCTGCTGCGCCGCTTCCCCCGGGACGCGGACCTGACCCTGGAATCGCTCGCCCCGCCGCACGAGACGGAGGCGCTGCTCTTCCACGGCCGGCGGCTGCCGGTGGGGCTGTCGCTGGAGGAGAACACCCAGCCGTTCCGCTCGCGGCGCTGGCTGTTCGCCCACCAGGGCCGCCTGGAGGACTTCGCTGACATCCGGGCCGGGCTGCTGGATGAGGTGCCGGACTTCCTCAAGCGGCAGATCCGCGGGGAGACGGACAGCGAGGTGGCCTTCGCGCTCTTCCTCAAGCGGCTGTGGGAGACGGGGCACGCGGATGAGCCGAGGCTCCCGGCGGAGGTGGCCGGCCGGCTGCTGGTGGAGACGGGGAAGCACCTGTCGCAAGCCTCGGCCCGGGCGGGGGCCGCGCTCACCTCCACGGTGAACCTGATCGCCACCAACGGCTACATCCTGGTGGCCACGCGCCTGGGAGGCCAGCCGCTGTACTACACGCGCCTGGAGGGCACGGACCGCTGCGAGGTGTGCGGGCTTACGCCCGAGACGCCCGAGACGCAGCCGGGCGTGGCGGCGCACCGGCGGCGGCGCTCGGTGGTGGTGGCCTCGCACCTCAAGCGCCCGGCGGGTTGGGTGGAGCTGGCCGAGGGCACCGTACTGACGGTGGGGGCGGACCTGCAGGTGCGTCACCTGACGCCCTAGCTCAGACGCCGAAGAAGGACGCCTCGAGGAAGCGCACGAAGAGGTTGGCGGCGGCGTGGAAGAGGGCGGCGCCCACCACGCTGCCCGTGCGCTCGCGCATCCAGCCGAAGAGCAGGGCGGGGAAGAAGACGGACAAGCGCCACACCTGGAAGATGGCCAGGTGGCCCAGCGCGAAGAGCAGCGCCGTCAGCCAGAAAGCGGGCCCCAGCCGCACGCCGAGGAAGCGACGCCCGTGGGGCCAGGCGTCGCGCAGGCGCGCCTGCAGGTAGCCCCGGTAGAAGAACTCCTCGGGCAGGGCTACCACGAAGAGCTGATCCACCACCCACTCGCCGAAGCGAGGCGGCAGCCGCGGGGTGAAGTGCGCCGCGCCCCGGAAGGGGGCCAGCAGGCGCGCCAGCTCCGGGGGCAGGTGCTGCAGCACCTCCGTCCACACGAAGAAGGCCCCGAAGAAGAGGGGGAACACCACCGCGCTCATGACGAGGAAGAGGCGCACGTCCTGGCGCCAGGTGCGCAGGGAGAGCCCGTAGTCGCGGTAGTCCTCGCCGCGCCAGCGCATGGGGATGAGCGGCAGGTAGAGGAAGCCCACCGTGGCCACCAGCTTGGGGACGCCGGAGCCTCCGAAGAGGAGGAAGGCGGCGATGATGCCCAGGAAGCCGAGGCTCCAGAGGATCACCACCTCCTGCACGGCATTGGGGCGCCAGGGCGTGGCCACGGAGGCGCTCACGGGGCGGCCACCCTCGGGGCGAGCTGCTGGCGGACGACGTCCAGCGGCAGGGCCCGGCAGCCGCGTCCCTTGCGTTGCACGGACACCGCCACCAGCCGGCCCGTCTCATCGTAGAGGGGACTGCCCGGAGGCAGCGCCAGGTCCACGTCGAAGAAGGGGGCGGGCCCCTTGCGCGCCAGGGCCGAGGCTGGGGTGTCCTTGCGCTTGCCCTTGCCGGGGATGATGCCGATGAGCCACTGCCCGGGGAGGTTGCCGGTGTTCGGCTTCACGGCCGCGGCGGGGTAGGTGCCAGCGGGGGCGGCGACGACGGCCACCTTCAGGTACGCGTTGGCGAGCACCACCGTGGCCGGCAGCGTCCGCCCGCCGTACTCCACCTGCGCGGCCTCCAGGTTGACGTGGCGCACGGAGGTGAGCACCTGGCCCTCGGTGCCCACGATGATACCGGGGCCGGCGGCCTGGGAGCCGCGCACCCGCACCACGGATTGTTCGTACAGGGAGAGCGCTCGCTGGAGATCGGCGCGCGAGGGGCGCTCCGGCTCCGAGGCGGAGACCTGGGTGGCGAGCAGAAGGAGGACGAGCGGGAGCAGTCGGCGCGGCAAGGCGCAGCGAGCCTAGAGCATCTCTTCCAGGCGGCCCAGCTTGGAGGTACGCACTCCAGAGTCACTTGTCATCATGACAAGTGAAGAAAAACTTATCCTACATATTGCTTTTGCTTCACTTGTCATCATGACAAGTGCGGGCCCGTGACGCGTCAGGCGGCTCGCAGCTTGCGGAGAGTGGAGATGAACTGCTCGGCGGGGAGGGTGTTGAGGATGTCCTCCTTCCGGGCCCAGCCCCGGCGCGCGGTGGCCACGGCGAAGGCGAGGTTGCCCAGGTCCGAGACCTTGTGTGCATCGCAACTCACCACCAGTTTCACCCCGCGCTGGAGCGCCAGGCGCACGTGCTCCGTCTTCAGGTCCAACCGCTCCGGCTTGCCGTTGACCTCCACCACCACGCCGCGCTCGGCGGCCTTGTCGAGCACCGCCTCCATGCGCACGGGGTAGGGCTCGCGGTTGTGGATGAGCCGCCCGGTGGGGTGCCCGAGGATGTGCAGGTGCGGGTTGTCGAAGGCCGCCAGCAACCGGCGCGTCATCTGCTCCTCGTCCATGCTGTGCCGGATGTGGACGGAGCCGATGACCACCTCCAGCTTCTCGAGCACGCCGTCCGAGTAGTCGAGGGCGCCACTCTCCAGGATGTCCACCTCGATGCCCTTGAGGAGCCGGATGCCCTTGACGGTCTCGTTGACCTGGTCGATCTCGTCCCACTGGCGGCGGAGGTCGTCCTCCTTGAGGCCTCCGGCGTAGATGGCCGCCTGGCTGTGCTCGGTGACGGTGAGGAACTTGAGCCCCAGCGCCTGGGCCGCGCGCGCCATCTCCTCCAGCGAGTTCTTCCCGTCGGACCAGGTGCTGTGCGCGTGCACGGCGCCCTGGAGATCCTCGAAGGAGATCAGGTTCGTGGGCAGCCGGCCTTCGAGCGCGGCCTCGATCTCCCCGGTGTCCTCGCGCAGCTCGGGCGGGACGTACTGCATGCCGAGCAGCGCGTAGAGCGCGGCCTCGTCGGGCACGTGCAGCTTGGTGCCATCGGCGCGGTGAACGCCCCACTCGGAAATCTTGAGCCCCTTGTCGTGGGCAATGCCCCTCAGCCGCACGTGGTGGGCCTTGGAGCCGGTGAAGTGGTGCAGCGCGGTGGCGAAGTCCTCGTCCGGCAGGACGCGCAGGTCCACCTGGAGATCCTTCTCGTGCAGGCGCACCGAGCACTTGCTCTCGCCCCGGCCGATGACGGTTGCCACCTCGGGCGCGCGGGAGAAGGCGTCGAACACCGCGTTGGCATCCGGCCCCGAGGCGATGAGGTCCACGTCTCCGACCGTCTCCGCGCGCCGGCGCAGGCTGCCTCCGACGCTCGCGCGGATGACGCCGGGCGTGGCCTTGATCGACTCGAGCAGCCGCTCGGCCACGGGCAGCACCTCCCCGAGCAGCCGCCGGGTCGTCCGGGTACGCCGGTACAGCTCGACGCCCGCGAGGATCTTCGCCTCGCTCTTCTCCCCGAAGCCCGGGAGCTGGCGCACGCGGCCCTCGCGGCAGGCCTTCTCCAGCGCCTCGACGCCGTCCACGCCCAACTGGCGCGCGAGGACCAGGGCCTTCTTGGGGCCCAGGTCGGGCACCTGGACGAGCTCCAGGACGCCCGGGGGGAACTCGGCCTTCAGCGTGTCGTAGTAGGCGAGCTTCCCGGTGGTGAGCAGCTCGGAGACCTTGTCGGCGATCGCCTGGCCGATTCCCGGCAGCTCCTTCAGGCGGCCCTCGCGGACGAGCACACCGAGATCCTCGGAGAGCCCGGCGATGCGGTCGGCGGCGGTGTCGTACGCGCGGCTGCGGAACGGGTTCTCCCCCTTCATCTGCAGGAGGAGCGAGATGTCCCGGAGGATCTGGACCACGGCGGTTTTATCGGGAGGCGTCACGGGGGGAATGTAATGCCCTCGGAGCGGGGGTGCAGGCGAGCGGAAACATGAGGTTCACATAGAAGACCTCCCCCCACCGGGCCCCGCCGGGATACAAGGGCCCGGGTTGTTCATTCCAGTGAGCCACGAGAGACGGAGTCGATGAAAATCAAGCTCGGACCGGCGGACTTCGCCGAAAAGGAGATGCGGGGCTACGAAGTGGGCAAGCGCAGTCTGTGCGTGGCCAGGATCAACGGGCGCTACAAGGGGCTCGATGACTGGTGCAACCACGCGGGGTGCCTGCTGTCCGGAGGCCGCCTGGAGGGGAACATGGTCGTCTGCCCCTGCCACGAGGTCGGCTTCGACATGGACACGGGGAAGAACGAGACCTCTCCGGGCGTGTGTGATGACCAGCCCACTGTGAAGGTCGAGGTCGCCGACGGAGCGCTGGTCGTCGAGCTGCCCGACAAGGACGTGTAGGAGGCGCGATGGGACACGACGGACACGATCACGACCATGACCCCAAGCAGGGTCACGGGCACCACCACCACCACGGGCACGAGCATGGCCACGAGCACGGCCATGACCACCACGGGCATGACCATGGGCACGGGCATGACCACCACCACGGGCATGACCACCACCACGGGCATGAGCATGGCTCCGGGCCGGTGGCGGAGCACAAGGCGCACGCGCCGGTGCACGTGAGTGTGTTCGTGGTGACGTGCTCGGACAGCCGCGACGAGTCGAAGGACGAGAGCGGGCGGGTACTGCGCGAGCTGCTGGAGGGCGAGGGGCACTCGGTGAGCGGCTACCGCGTCATCAAGGACGAGCCCGAGGCCATCCGCGCCATGCTGAAGGAGGCGCAGGAGGTGGGCGCGCGGGCGGTGATCTTCAACGGAGGAACGGGCATCGGCCACCGGGACAGCACGGTGGAGACGCTGCAGGGCCTCTTCGAGAAGACGCTGCCCGGCTTCGGCGAGCTGTTCCGGATGCTGTCCTTCCAGGAGATCGGCAGCGCGGCGATGATGTCGCGAGCCACCGCGGGGACGTACCAGGGGATGATCCTCTTCTCGCTCCCGGGTTCGCCCAAGGCGGTGCGGCTCGCGCTGCGCAAGCTCATCCTCCCCGAGCTGGGTCACGCGGTGCGGGAGCTGACGCGCTGAGCCACGGACGTGCGGCCGGGCCTCGTGGGCTTCCATCGCCCCGCGAGGTCTGGCCGGTCCAAGGCCCGGTGCGGTCCGTGGGAATCCGAGGGAGTTCCTTGCCCGGTTGCGAAGCCGCGTTCTAGCGTGCCTCGCAACGCATTTCGGGAGGGTGCATGTCCATCGTGGAGTCCCGCCTCGACACCGTGACGCTCTACCATCAGGGCGCGCGGGTAACCCGGTTGCTCTCGCTGGACTGCCCCGAGGGCAAGCCGCCCACGGAGTTGGAGATCCCCCGGCTGCCGCTCTCGCTGTTCGACGCCACGGTGCGCGTGCGCGTGCTGTCCACGGACAATCCCCAGGCGGACCTCTCCGCCACCCACGTGCGCGTCGGGTTGTGGATTCCTCCGAGGGACGCTCCCCTGGACACGGTGGACGAGGCGGCGCTGCGCTCGCTGCGCCAGCAGGTGCGGACCGTGGACAGCCAGCTGCGGCAGCTCGGTTGGGAGATGTCCATCCTCGGCAGTATCCCCGTGCCGGCGCGTCCGCGGCCGGAGGAGGGCAAGCCGCCGCCGCCCGCTCCCATGGGCGCGCGCATCGCTCTGGAGCAATTCGCCCAGGAGGGCATGCAGTCCCGCCTCGTGGAGGCGCGCTCCCTGCGCGAGCAGTTGCGCAAGTTGAACGAGGAGGTGGCCGTCCTCGAGGAGAAGATGGCGAGGGCCTCCACCGCGCGCGAGGTGACCGCGGAGGATCTCTACAAGTCCGTGCACGTGCAGTTGCGCCACGGCGGAGGCGAGCTCCGGCGCGTGGAGCTCTCCGTGGAGTATTTCGTCCCCGGAGCGCGCTGGGCTCCCAGCTACCAGTGCCGCCTGTCGCGGGACTGCCGGCAGGTGGAGCTGGTGACGCGGGCCATCATCTGCCAGTACTCCGGAGAGGACTGGCGCGGCGTGAAGCTGGTGCTCTCCACCGCCGCTCCCATGAGCTGGACGGAGCTGCCGGAGCTGGCCTCCATCCGCATCGGCCGCGCGCAGCCACCGCCGCCCGCCCGGGCGGGTTTCCGTCCGCCACCCAAGGGCGCCATCGCGCTCTTCGCCGACTATGACCGCGACCGGAGGACGCTGCTGCGCGGGTCGTGGGCTCCGCAGCCGTATACGCTCCCCGCGCTGCCGGCTCCCGCGGACCTGGAGAGGGAGGACGCGCCTGTCTTCGGCGGAGTGTCTGACGCCCTCGAGCGTCGCGAGGAGCAGCAGTACCAGAGGAGCGAGAGCCTCGAGCTCGGGAGCCCCGCCAGCGATGGCTACCAGTCCGATGGGTCCGCCATGTACGAGGAGTCAGTGGACATGGCGACTCTCTCGGCCGCTGCCCCGGCGCCGATGGCTCCACCCCCTCCGGCTCCCGCCATGGCACGCCCGGCGATGGCCGTTGGCGCTGCCCCTGCGGCTGCCCCCATGCGCTCCAGGTCCGTGTCGCGCGGGGGCCCGGGAGGCGGTGGCGCGGCCCCCTCGCGGGCCGGCCTGGAGGCGGTGGTCTTCACCCACCTGCGGCTCTCCGCGGCGACCGACGGCATGCGCAACCGGCTCCAGCCCGTCGACGCGCGGCGCTTCTACCTGGAGTCGCTGTCGCGCTTCCAGGTGGAGGTGAAGTTCGATGTCATGGCCGTGGTGGCCGAGGCGGAGCTGCGTGCCAGTTCCGTGGCCCATCTGCCCCTGCCGGGGGGCACGGCGGATGTCCGGGCGGCCAGTGGGCATTTCGACTTCAGCTACACGGCCGATGCCACGGTGGATGTCCCGTCCGACAACACCTTCCACTCCGTGGCCCTGGGCACGCGCACCGGCGAGGCCAGCGTCCTCTACGTCACCGTCCCGCGCGAGGACAGCAACGTCTACCGGCAGGCCCAGGTGAAGAACCCGCTGGCCGCTCCCATGCTGCCGGGCCCGGCCGAGGTCTACGTTGGAGGCGAGTACGTTCTCTCGACCACGCTGCCCGCGGTGCCTGCTCGCGGCGAGTTCAAGCTGGGCCTGGGGGTGGAGCAGGCCATCCGCTGCGCGCGCAACACCCACTTCCGAGAGGCCCGCAGCGGCGAGAAGATCGTCGCGACGACGGAGCTGTGGCACGACATCCTCATCGACCTCGTCAACAACCTGGACCGCGAGATCGTCTGTGAGGTCCGCGAGCGCATCCCCCAGCCCGCGCCCAACGCGGAGGTGGTGGTCGAGGAGGGCACCGTCACCCCCGCGTGGGAGTTCTATGCGCAGGACGAGCGGGGCAGCGTCCTCGAGGGGGGACGCCGCTGGCGCCTCACCGTGCCCGCCAACGGGACGAGCAAGCTGTCCGCCCAGTACGTGGTGAAGCTGTATGCCAACAACGAGGTCAGCGGTGGCAACCGCCGGGAGGCCTGACATGAGCACGGCGATCCAACTCACGGGCACGGAGCGCTACGAGCCCGCGCTCCCCGAGGCGGCTCCAGTCCTGGACGCACCGGTGCGTGTCGTGACGCTGCTGGAAGATCGGGCCCAGGTCACCCGCGGGGGCACGGTGCGCGTGCGTGCCGGGCAGAACCGGGTCGTGGTCCGCGGCGTGGCGCCGGTGCTGCAGGACGTGTCCCTGCGCGCCGAGGCCGTCTCTGGCCAGGCGCGTGTGGCGGACGTCCGCGTCCGCCGCAGCCTGCGCATCCGGACGGCGGACAAACCGGAAGCGGCGCGGGTGCTCGAGGAGCGCATCGAGGCACTGCGGCTCGAGCGCGAGCAGGTGCTGGAGGACCAGGCTCGCGCCCGTCAGCGCTACGAGCGCGTCCATCACATGCTGATGCTCGGCGCCTCGGAGATTCCCGAGGACGCGGGGTGGGGGATGGGGGCCGCGGCCCAGTGGCAGGACACGTTCGACGCTCTATTCCGCAAGTCCCGCCAGCTGCGCGAGTCGGCGCTGAAGGCCTCCTTCACCGCGGAGCGGCTGGAGGAGGAGATTGCCGCCGTGATGCGCCAGCGTCAGGCGATGGATCGCGTGGAGCACCAGGTGGTGGGCTGGCTGGAGGTGGACCTGCTCGCGGAGGCCGAGGGCGAGGTGGAGGTCCGTATCCATTACGTCGTGCCCAACGCGCTGTGGCGGCCGCTGCACTCGGCACGCCTGCTGGAGGGGAACCGCGTCCACGTCACCTCCTCGGCCGCGATCTGGCAGGACACCGGCGAGGACTGGAAGGAGGCGGAGCTGCGCTTCTCCACGGCGCGTTCCTCGCTGGGCATCGAGCCGCCCCTGCTGCGCGCGGACCTGCTCACGGTGAAGAAGAAGAGCGAGACGGTGGTGGTCCAGGCCCGTCAGGTCCAGGTGCAAAAGGCGGGGCTGGGCAGTGCGCCGGCCTCTGGGTCGGCTGCTCCCGCGCCGGCCAGCGTGGAGCTTCCCGGCGTGGATGATGGCGGCGAGACGCGCAACCTGAAGGCCCCGGGCCGGAACACCATCCCGTCGGACGGGCGGCCCAACATCATCCCGCTCTTCACCTTCGAGGCCGAGGCGGAGTCGTCGCTCGTGGCCTTCCCGGAGCTGGACACCAAGGTGTTCCTGAGGGCGGTGGCGCGCAACACCTCGCCCCACCCGGTGCTGGCGGGGCCGGTGGAGCTGCTGCAGGAGAACGGCTTCGTGGGCTGGACCCAGACGTTGTTCGTGGCGCCCCAGGAGAAGTTCGAGCTGAGCTTCGGCCCGGAGGAGTCCATCCGCATCCAGCGCGAGGAGAAGCGGGAGGGCCAGCTCAATCCGGTGAGCCAGTGGAACGAGGCCACCGCGCGGCTCACCCTCTACCTCTCCAACCTCTCGGGCACGGCGCGCACCGTGGCCGTCACCGAGCGCCTCCCCGTCTCGGAGATCGAGCACGTGAAGATCGAGCTGGATCGCGAGAAGACCACCGGCGCGCCGGTACTCGACGAGAACGGGTTCTGCACCTGGAAGGTGGAGCTGCCCGCCAACGGGCATGGCCGCCTGTTCCTGGCGTACAAGATGTCGACGGCGCCGGGCGTGCAGAGCGCCTGAGGGGGCGGGCCGTGATGCAACCGGAGCCGGGCTTCGCGCAGTTCTTGAGCTTCTATTTCGGGTAGGCCGGTTCAGGGCGTGGGTGTCACCTCGGCGCCGGTGTCGGCGTCGACCACCTTGATGGCGTTCGTCGGGCACAACTCGGCCGCCGCGATCACGGCGTCGTCCGGATCGACCTCGCTGTGCCGGGCTTGTGAGTGGCCGTCCACGAGGTGGAAGTAGCGGGGGGCCGCCATGACGCACATCCCGCAGCCGACACAGTGCTCCGTGACCTCTACCCGCCAGCGGCGGGGCAGGGAGGTTCCGCCGCTCACCACGTCACCTCGATGCGTGCGGGGCAGCGGGCGATAAGCCCGGGCTTCCACGGCACCTCGTCGCCAGGGACTGCGAGCCGCAGGTCCGGGAACCTCCGGATCAGGCCCTCGAGCGCGAGGCTCAACTCGACCTTGGCCAGCGACGCCCCGAGGCAGTGATGCGCCCCGTGGCCGAAACCGAGGTGCGGGTTGGGTCTGCGGGCGAGGTCGATCTTCTCGGGGCACGTGAAGACGCGCTCGTCACGATCCGCGGACGCGCGTTGGAAGATGACCGTCTCCCCCTTGCGGATCAATACGCCGCCCAGCTCGACGTCCTCCGTCGCTCGCCGGGGGAAGCTCCCGGTCGAGCGCAGCGGGATGTACCGCAGCAGTTCCTCGACCGCCGCCGGCAGCAGCGAGGGGTTGGCCACCAGCCGGGCGTAGAGCTCCCGGTGGGAGAGCAACAGGAAGCAGCTGTTGGAGATCATGCTGAGTGACGTCTCGTGGCCGGCCATGAGAACCCCGATACCGGTTCGAGCGGCCTCGAGCAGCGTCAGCCGCTCGGTGTTCATCGCCTCCAGCAAGGTGCTGACGAGGTCGTCCGTGGGACATGAGCGGCGCTGTTCCAGCAACTCCTGGAAGTACTCCTCCAGCGCCGTCCGGGACCGGTCGATCTCGACGGCGTCGTGGGCCGTGGTGGCGACGAAGACGTCGGTGTACCGGCGGAACCGCTCCCGATCCGCGTAGGGAATGCCGAACAGTTCGCAGATCATCACGACCGGCAGCGGGACCGCCAGACTGGCGACCAGGTCCGCCGACGGTCCCCGCGCCACGAGCAGGTCGAGTTGCTCGTCCACCACGTCACGGATCCGGTCGCGCAGCAACTCCACCCGCCGCATCGTGAAGGCCTTCGCCACGACGCGGCGGATCCGGGTGTGGTCCGGTGGATCCATCGTGAGCAGGTTTCCCGGCCGCAGTGGTAATGGGGTGACGCGGGCGGTATCCGGCTTCGTGGCTTCCAGGGAGCTGAACCTCGGGTCGGCCAGGAACTGCCTGGTCTCGGCGTAGCCCGTCAGCAGCCACGCTTCACCACCGAACGGCATCCTCACGCGGCTGACCGGCTCCTCCCGGCACAGTTCCGCGTACCGCGGGTGGAGGTCCAATGCCCGGACGGGCCCGAACGGATAGTGCGGCGGTGCACCGGGGATCGCCTGAGCATCCCCACCACTGGAGTCCCTCGTGCTCATACGTGGACAGAGTGGCAACCGCGCCCCGTGTGATACGTCGTGGGCTCGCTCCGGCAACGGCAATACGTACGGTCGGCCAGCATTCAACCCTGACCGCGCGGCGGCCCCCATTCGCTGCCGCAGCGGGCCTTCCCCTCGACCATCATGGACAGCTCGCGCGCGGGATGAAGAGCCGCGTGCCGCCCGCGAGCAGGAAGACGCCGCTGACGACGGCGAGCGCACCGGTTATGGCGGCGGTCTCCGCCAGGTGCACCGCCGTCACCTGCGCCCGCTTCGCGTTACAGGATGGAGACACAGCGAGGGCAACTTACTCCTGTGACACTGAAACCCTGACATCCTCGCGAGCCGCTGAAGTCTGATTGATTCAGACGGGGCTTGCCCGACCTCCAGGCCTATATCGATTTAAAACGTCTCGCGAGCGACTCGCGTCCAGACAAGAGCACGACAAGTTGAATGCCGCCTGATATTTAGGCGCCCGCTGAACATGAGGGAGGGCATCCCCGTGAGAATCCGGCATGGAACTGCCGGATCCGCTGGGAAAAGAGGGGACCCGTGACGCAACAGCGACAGCTGGAAAAATACGAATTGGTGCATAATCCCGCTGCGGGGGGCATGGCCGGGGTGTTCCAACCGCAACGGCTGGGAAAATACGAATTGGTGCGTAAGCTCGCCGCAGGGGGCATGGCCGAGGTGTTCCTCGCCAAGGCCGCCGGGCCTATGGGCTTCGAGAAGACCCTGGTCGTCAAGCGCATCTTGCCCGAACTGGCCGCGGAACCCGATTTCGTCCAGATGTTCCTGTCCGAGGCCAAGCTTGCCGCCCGGCTCACGCACCCGAACATCGTGCAGATCTTCGACTTCGGCGAGTCCCAGGGCACCTACTTCCTGGCCATGGAGTACATCGACGGGCCCAGCCTGCGCACGCTCGTCAAGCGCGCTGCGGCCCAGGGGCAGCCCCTGCCCCCCGCAGTGTGCGCCCGGATCATCTCCCTCGCCTGCGAGGGGCTGGCCTTCGCTCACGACTTCACCGACCCCGAGACGGGCGAAGCGCAAGGCCTCATCCACCGCGACGTCAGCCCGGACAACATCCTGCTGTCCCGGCAAGGCGCGGTGAAGGTGGTGGACTTCGGCATCGCCAAGGCCACCGGGCAGAGCCACAAGACGGAGAGCGGTGTCGTCAAGGGCAAGCTCCCGTACATGCCGCCCGAACAACTGCGCGCGAAACCGTTGGATCGGCGCGCGGACGTGTACGCGCTCGGCGTGGTGCTTTACGAACTGCTCACGGGCCAGCGGCCGTACGCCTCGCAGTCGGAGGCCGGGCTGATGCAGGCCATCCTCTTCGAGCCGCACACCCCGGCGGCCGAGATCCGTGAGGATATTCCCTTTCCGTTGCGGCGTATCCTCAACAAGGTGCTCTCGAAGGACCGCGATCAACGCTACGCGGATTGTCACGCCTTCCAGGCCGACCTGGAGAGGTTCATTGTCTCCGTTGGTACGCCCGTGACGATGCAGCAGGTGGCGCATCTCATCAACCGGACCACCACGGACCCGGGGGATAACATCCCCGTTGCGAAGGGGCCGCTCAAGACTCCCCCACCTGAGCCCCCGGGCCTCACCAGGAAGCGTCCCTCCTCGCCCACGACCGAGGGAGTGACGGCGAATCACCGCGGTCCCCAGGTCTCGAAACAGGAGGAGCAAAGGGCCTTCGTCACGCCTCCACCCCAGCGCCCCACGTCCGAGCCGAAGACGGCCCCGGGGCGGCCCCGGAGGCAGTCCGGGCCCATCGCGATCCCGACCTCCAATCATAGAGGCCCCCAGCAGGCTCTGAGCCTCCCTGGTGATGATTCGAGCATGTCGCGCCCTGGTATGCAGAAGCCGGAGCGCCGACGTTTGATGCCGTGGGCGCTTACCTTGTTGGCGCTCCTGCTCATCACCGTGGGGAGCGGCTTGGTGGTCCCGCAGAACGCTGAAACGTCGACGAAGTTACCCCCGCAGGTGGTGCAGGCGTCACCCCCGCAGGTGGTGCAGGCGGCACCCCCGCAGGTAGCATCCCCTCAGCTATCCGTGCCGGGCACAGGGATCGGCACACCGCGCGAGCGCCCTGTCGTGGACCCCACGCCCGCCCCTCCGCCTGCGCCCAAGCTCAGGGGCAAGGGAACCCTGGAGCTGCGCGTCTATCCCTTCGCCACCGTCTTCGTGAATGGCCTGAATAAGGGACAGACCCCCATGAAGCCCCTGCAATTGCCTGCGGGGCTCCACCTCGTGAAGTTCGTTCACCCGGACAGGACGATCGAGCGCGAAGTCGACATCAACGCCGGGCAGGACATCCTCCTCAGAATCGACATGCTCAAGGAATGAGGAAAGCGTCCCCTCCACGGCTCCATCCCAGGAACCGTGGAGGGAAGGGCGTCAATGCCACCTGCTCTGCCAGGCCTCGATGTCGCGCGAGGCGGCTTTCAATTTCTCGCTGGTGCTGGCCTCCCGAACCTTCCTACCCAGGCGCAGCAGCTCCGTCCTCGCGGTGAACCTGTCCGCGGACCCCACCCCGGAGAGTTGATTCTGGAGCAGAAGCAGGCGCCGCATGAGCCGCTCGCAGTCGGGAGCAACGGCCGCCTGGCACCCGAAGAGACTCGCCGGCTCTTCATCGGGTGAGTCGGGGGCTTCGGGGAGAGTCACGTCCTGGTCCTCGTCCCCCAGCTCCCAGCGTTCTTCTGGCACGAGGGACTTCACGTGACGCCAGTCCGCGTTGAACGGGTAGACGGCGTACTCCTTGGCGAACTGGTCGATCTCTTGGATGACGCGGACCCATTCGGTGGGCGAGCCCGCTTGCGAAACCTGGACCTTGAATGCCGACAAGCTCCTGGCCACCTGGCCACCACGTATCTCTCGCACGCACAGCATCTGCTCCATCATGGCCAGGCGCCACAACTGCTGTGCTTTCAAGGTCCTGCCATTGGTCATGATGAGTCCGGAAGGGCAGTTCGACGAAGCCGACGGAGAAGGCCTCTGCTTGCCGGGGGAGGTGGTGCCCGGCTCCTGCTGAACTTTTTTCCGGACGGTCTCGAATTGGCTCTCGATCTTGGGCGAAACCGGCACGGGAAGCTTCACATCGGGCTCGATCAGCAGCGCCATCTCAAAGGCATCCCCGGATTCCACGAACCTTCCCAATTCATACAAGATGATTCCCTCGTAGAGGGACAGGGCCACCAGCTCGGACGTCCCCAACGGGCGCTGACGCGCGAGCTCGATGAACTTGAGGGACAGCTCGTATTCGCCGTTCCTATAAGCATGGCCGATCGTGACAATCGGGTTCTTGAGGACGATCGCGTCCTCCTTCTTGCCGTCGACAGCGTCCTCCTTCTTCTTGACGTCGACAGCCCCTTCTCCCGCCGCGTGCGCGGAAGGGAACGGCGTCCAGCAGGCAAGGAGTAGGACGGGGATGATTCTCTTGTGGAACATGGCAAACACGTGATGGCGCATATGGGCGTGGACTGGCCTTTATCCCAGATCGAGGGCCAAGTCCTCCTCGTCCGTAAACCCATAGGGCGCGCACCCCCGCAGGGGCCGTCAGGTACGCCAGCACCGGGCGCCTGCCTCCAGCTTCATCGGGTTTTGCGTGGCCGCAGCCAGGCTTCGCATTGATGCCTCAGCCGTCCGCGTTGACGCGTCAGTTTTTTGCTCCGATGTGAAAACGTGAGCTTGCCCCGGTGACGTGGCTCTCCCGCGGTTTGTGTGGATCCTGGGCACATGCAGATGCCCACACGAGCGGGGCTCGCCTGCTCACTCCCGCTGAACCACACGAAGTGCGGGAGAGCCACAAAACCGGGCAGGCCCACTCCCCGACGAGGCTCAGTCGTGTCGGGGTCCTCGCGCAGAAGGCTCTTCGCGCACGAGCGCCTCTCGCCACGTCGACAGCTTCTCTTCCACCTCGGCACGGTCCTCGGCATCGGGCCGGAGCCGCAGATAGGTCGAGAGATCCGCGATGGCCTCTGCTCGCCGGCCCAGGTCGGAGAGGACGACGGCGCGGTTCTGGTAGAGCTCGGCTGTATCGGAGGCCAGCGATACGGCGCGATCCAGATCGGCCACGGAGGCCTGCAAGCGGCCCGCCTCGTAGTGCAATACGGCCCTGTTGGCCAGGACGGGCGCGTCATCGGGCGTCAGCAGGAGCACGGCATCGTAATCCGCGCGGGCTCGCTCCGCTTCACCCAGAAGCTCATGGGCCTGGGCCCGTCCCACCAGCGCCAGCACGTTCTCGGGCTCGAGCTCGAGTGCGGAAGAATACGCCCGGATGGCGTCCTCCGCCCGATTCATGGCGCGGTAACATTGGCCGAGGTTCACCCCAATCTCCGCATGGGGCGGACTCAGTGCGAGGGCCTGGCGGAAGTCCGCTTCCGCTTCCAAAATGCGGCCGGCCTTGAAGGCCGCGACCCCGCGCATGCCGTAATAGTCCGATTGGCTCGGGTCGATGGCGATCGCCGCCGAGTAGTGAGCGAGCGCCTCGTCATGAGCGCCCATGACGAGGAACAACTCCGCGAAGCGGAGCATGAGCGCCGCCCGCTGCAAAGGCCGTCCGTGTGGCCCGAAGTGCTCGTCGAGGAGGGCCAACGAGGCCTGGCAAATCCGCAGCGCCTCGTCCGGCTTTCCCTCCTGCAGCCGCACCAGTGCGAGCGCATTGTTGGTCAGGATGGTCAGTGTCCGGGCCTCGTCCGTGGAGGGCTCGAGCCGTGACATCGCCTCGGCGCCCCTTTGCACGCACTGCTCCGCCAGTCGCACATCGCGCCTGGGCAGGTATCGCAGGTGGTAGACCGCCAGGGTGTGGAAGGCACGGGCGAGCAGCGCGGGGTCGTCGCTCTTCGCGATGACTTCTTCCTCCAAGAGGCGCGCCGCCCGCTCCGCCCTCCCGGTGGCGGAGAGGCAGGTACAGAGTTTGCCCAGAATGTCCCAGCGCGCCTTCGGCTCGCCGCCGCACAGGGCCTCCAGCGCGCGAACGAGCGGCTCGCCATACCGGAGCCCATCCTCGTAATAGCCCTGGCGCACGCACAGTCGCAGCCCCTCGGCCCGCCACCGCAGCGCGTTTTCAGGCTCCGCGCTCTGCTCCCAGAGATGGATGAGGCGCGGAAGGCTCGCCTCCACGGCTTCCGGTTCGCCCT
This sequence comes from Archangium sp., assembly GCA_035645295.1. GTDB lineage: Bacteria > Myxococcota > Myxococcia > Myxococcales > Myxococcaceae > Archangium. The sequence continues at coordinate 4,751 of DASQMW010000077.1, read as the reverse complement.
GGACCCTCTGCGCCAGCTCGCGTGCGGCGTGGGCATGGGCTCGCTGGACCTCCGGAGACATCGGGGCTCGGTCCTGGGGCGCAAGGTGAAGGCGCACCCCGGAGACCGGGCAAGCACGGGACAGCTCCGTGTAGGTCGCGTCGCCCCTTCCGGGGTCGACAACGAGCAGGAGTGTCAGATCGAGGTGCGCACCACGGCGACGCACGAGCTCGCGAAAGAATCGACGCGACAGGACTCCCGCGCGCCCGAAATGCTCGCAGACGAGGAGCCACGGACCTTGCGCGGTGTCGGCGGCATGGAAATCGGCCAGCAGCTCGATGGCCCCGTGCAGGAGCCGGTCCGCCCGCTCTCGTGCATGGAGCTGAAACCGCTCCTCGTCCGGGGCGAGCTCGACGAGCGAGCGGTGGCGAGGTCGAATCGTCTCCCGGAGCTGGGGCAGAATCGCCGCGAGCTCGGTGTCGTGCGAGACGAGGAGGGAAGGCGCCACGGCCCGGATGCGAGGGAGCAGCGCGCCGAGCAACTCGGCGACTCCCGCCCAGACGCCCCCCTGCGAAAAGTCGCAGTCGAGCACCTGGCTGAAAAGGGTCTGGCCGCCTCGGGCCCTCTCGAGCCATCCGGCGAGTGCCTCGCGGCGCTCCGGCCCGGGCTCCGCTTCCAAGACGAGCACCCGCTCCCCGGATGACAGGGGATAGGACGGCAAGTCGTTCTGCCAGTTCATGAGCTCACTCGCACGGACCGAGGAGCGCTGGCGATTCAACCCCTGCCGGGTATGCGCCCCGGTGGGAGCGCGAAGCACGCGCCTTCCTCAACGCCTCGTGGGGTTGGTCCCACCGGAGAAGCCCAGCTCCCGCGGGAAGGCGGGGTCAGGGAATGGGCCACAAGACGGTGCCGGTCTTCACAGTCTCGGTGCTGCGAATGGTGAGCTTCTTCATGGCTTAGCGCCCCTCGGGTGACACCCTGTCGATTACGGGGAAATCCCGCCATCGTTGAATTCAGCGTAGGGAGGCCGACACCTGACTGTCAACAACTTCGGGCCGCCAAGGTCAGAAACAGAGAGCGACCTGGCCCAGCCTCTTCCTGCCGTCCGTGAAGGAGGGGGACTTGGCGCGGGTTGAGCCCGATTCCGCCTATTCTCCGGGCAAGAGCCCATGCACGTCACGCAGCTGCCCTACGTCACCCTGGACCTGTCCGCCGGAGGCATGGCGCGGATCCAACTCGCCCTGGAGCTGGGTCCACTCGAGGAGCGCTACGTCGTCCTCAAGTGGCTGGATGCGGAGAGCACGCGGAGTGATCCCCACGCCAGCCGCCGCTTCCTGGACGAGGCGCGGCTCGCCCTCGAGCTGCACCACCCCAACATCGTCACCGTGCACCAGGTGCTCGAGGTGGAGGGCCGTCACTGCATCGTGATGGCGTGGATCCGCGGCATGAGCCTGCGGCAGGTGCTTCAACAGCGCGCCCGCGGGCCCGTGCCCCCGCGCATCGCGTGTCGGGTGGTGCACGACATCTGTCTGGCCCTGCATCACGCCTGGCACGCCCGCAACGAGCGCACGGGGATGCCGCTGCATGTCGTGCATCGCGACCTCAAGCCCGAGAACGTGATGCTGACGCTGCTGGGGCAGACCAAGGTCATCGACTTCGGGGTTGCCAAGGCCACCAGCCTCCTGACCCCCGCGGCCCTGCATGCGACACCCCAGTACGCTTCTCCGGAGCAGGCGGGGGAGATCCTCGCGGTGTACGGCAAGGCGGCTCGCCCCCTGGTGGACGAGGCTCCCCTGGACGGACGCAGTGATCTCTTCTGCGCGGGGCTGATCCTCCAGGAACTGCTCACCGGCGGGCCCGTCTTTCCCCCGCCGCGAGAAGCCTCCGAGGAGGCGGGCCTGGAGTTGCTGTCGCTCATCCATCAGGAGCCGGTGGTGCCGGCGGAGCTCCCGGAGGCCTTGGCCCCCATCGTCCGCCAGGCCCTGGCCCACCAGCGGCGGCACCGCTACGCGACCGGGCAGGACATGGCGGAGGCGCTCGCGAAGGCGGGCCTGGCGACGGAGCAGGAGGTGGCCTCCTTCCTGGAGGAACTCTTCCCGGAGGCCCGCGGCAAGGTGCAGGCGCTGGAGGAGTCGCTGCGTGCCAGGCAGCGGGCCCTGCCGGTGGCGGCGTCCCCCGTGCCGATTCCCCTGACCGTGCCCATGCCCGTGACGCCTCCGCCCGGGGTGGCACCGGCTCTGGTGGAGCCTCCCCGCCCCCGCTCCCGCGCGAGGTGGGTGGGGCTCGCGGCGGGGCTCATCGCGCTCGTGGCCGTGGGCGTGGGGGCCGCCCGGTGGTACGGCGCGCGGATGCAGCCGAGCCCCGAGCGCTCCGAGCTGCGCCTCGTGCCCGAGGGGCCCATTGCCGAGAATGGGGCGTTCTCGCTCTTCCTGTATGTCCGCAACGCCGAGGGCCAGCCCGTCACGGGGCAACCCGTCCGCTTCGAGGTGACGGGGGCCTCGGGCGCGAAGGTGGAGCTGTCCGGCCTGGTTACCGACGAGCTGGGGCGTGTCGAGGGCCAGTTGAGCTGGCAGCGGCCGGAGCAGGTCTCCATCGTCCCGGTGCTCGGTGAGGGCCGTCGCCGCGTCCGGCTCGGCGCGTCCGCCGCCACCTTCCAGGCGCTCGCGCCGGATGTCTCGCAATCCCAGCTCGTGGCTCCCCCCCAGGTGACGGCGGGGGAGCGCGTGGCGCTCTCGGTGACGCTGCGGGACGTCCATGGCCATCCGGTCGCGGACACGCCGGTGCGCTTCGCGCTCGAGGGCCAGGAGCCGCTCTCGGGCGAGGCCAGGACGGGGGCCAAGGGGCAGGCCCCGTTCTCCTTCGAGCCGCGCCGGGCCGGCGAGCACACGGCGAAGGCCTCCATCGAGACGAGCCGCGGGTGGACGGAGCTGGCGCCGGTGGCCGTACGGCTCGTGGCCGGGCCTCCCCGGCTGGAGAACGTCACCCTGGGGGTGGAGCCAGCGCAAGCCCTCGCGGATGCGAGCGCGTCCATCCTCCTGACGGCGCAGGTGCGGGACGCGTATGGCAACCCCGTGGCCGGGCACCCGCTGCTCTTGCGCGTGGACGGAGAGGGCCATGAGCTCACCCAGCCCGGCGTGACGGGACCGGAGGGGCTCGCGCGGGGTGAGCTGCGCTCGACCCGGGCCGGGGAGAAGCAGGTGTGCCTGCGCGTCGAGGGCCTGGCGGAGGAGCGCTGCCAGGGCGTGCGCTTCGTCCCGGGGCCCGCGGCGCGGGAGGGGTTGCAGCTCGTGGCCAAACCCCGGCAGGTGCAGGCGGATGGCCGGAGCGTGTGCGTGCTCGAACTCGTGGTCCAGGACGCGCGGGGCAATCCCCTGGAGGGCGTGCCCGTGCTGCTCTCCGTCAAGGGCGTGGGCACGCTCGTGGAGCGCAAGGTGCTGACCGGCGCCGAAGGCAGGGCCTACGCCCGCCTCCGCTCGAGACAGACGGGCAGGAGCACCGTGACGATGCGGCTGGAGGGGCTGCCGCTCACGAAGAGCGAAAGCGTCCAATTCGTGGCGGGCTCACCCGACCGGCAGGGCTCCACGCTCATCGTCTCGTCGAGGACGATCCCAGCGGATGGCCAGACGCCGCTGCGGGTCACGGCGCGGGTGATGGATTCCGAGGAGAACACCGTCCGGGGACGGTACGTGCTCTTCCGCATGCTGGGCGTGGGCCCCGAGCAGCAGCGGCGGGCCGGTCCCACGGATGAGGATGGCGAGGCCTCGGCGAGCTTCACCTCGGTCATCGCCGGGGAGGGGACGCTCACGGCGGAGCTCGAGCCCTCGTCCCAGGAGGGCGCTCCCGTCTTCATCTCGGCGCAGGAGACGGTGCGCTTCACGGCCGGCTCGCCGGGAAGGCCCTCGCTGAGCGTGGAGCCTCCGCGCGGCCGGGCGGGCGTGCCCCTCCAGCTCACCGTGGAGGTGTGGGACGAGAGCCACCGGAACCCGTTGAGTGGCGTCGAGGTGCGCTGGGAAGTGGAGGGGGCCAACGAGTCCTTCGCCCTTCGCCCCACGAAGACGGACGAGCGGGGGCGGGTGACGGTGGGCGTGACGCCGAACCGGGCGGGCAACGTGACGTTCGTGGCGAAGGTGGGGGACAGCGGGCAGGAGGTGGAGAGCCGGCTCAACGTGGGCATCGACAGCGGACCGCCCCACGAGGTGCGCCTGGAGGCGGAGTCGGGTTCCTCCTCGCTGCGCGCGGACGGAGCGGACCGGGCGCGGCTGGGGTTGCGGCTCGTGGATGCGCAGGGCAACGCGGTGCGGGGGCAGGCGGTGCACTGGGAGGGCCTGGAGCCCGAGGACACGCTCGTGCCCGAGTCGGACACCACGGACGCCACGGGGCGCATCCGCGCCACCTTCACGACGAGCAAGCCGGGCAGGAGGACGGTGAAGGCCGTCGTGGTGGGCACGAAGCTGGAGGCTTCACTCTCGCTGACGGCGGAGGCGAATCAGGCCCCCCCGCCGGGTGCTTCGCCGTCCGCCGTGGAGCCCGCGCCCGAGCAGGAGGAGGGGACGCCCGCGGAGCCCCCCGCGCCGGACGTGGGGGAAGAGCCGGGAGAGGCGGAGGCCGAGGGGCCCTGATGGGGCCGGGTATCGCGGCTCCACTACGGCATCTGCCGACTGGTGGCCTGGCGCTGGGCTGTTTCGAAGAACTCCTTGAGCAGGAACAGCTGGGCCCGGCTCATGGCCTTGTCGACGGCCACCGTGACATTCCTGTAGTCCGGCGCCTGATCC
>DASQMW010000076.1:0-18875 GCA_035645295.1 Archangium sp. | reverse complement strand
CGTAGGCGAGCTCCACGTCCGAGGGCAGGTCCGGCCACGCGTCGTGCAGGTGCTCGAAGCGGAAGATCTTCTCCTGCGTCACCGCACTGAACAGGGCCGTGTAGTGCGTCATGGACCAGTTCTCCCCCGTCAGGTTCTGCGCCAGGCCCTCCTGGAACCAGCGCGGCCAGCCGCGGGCCAGCTGCCCCAGGGCCACGTGCGCCAGCTCGTGCCGCAGCGTCACCATGCCCTCGGGCCCCGCCATCGTCAGCGCGTTGAGCAGGACGATGCGATGCGAGGGGTAGGCCAGCGCCACCGCCCAGCCCGGAGGCGCGCCCCCGGGCAGCGCCAGCGCCTCGAACTCCTCGCGGCCCACGCCCACGCGAATCTCCGTCACCCCCGGCCAGTCCCGCCCCAGCACGCTCACGAAGCCGTCGCGGATGGCCTCGATGTTGGCGGCCAGCTGGCGCGCGGAGCCCTCGGACTTGACGGTGTAGAGCAGGCGGAAGCGCGGCGTGACCACCTCGCCCACCACCAGCGCTGGCCGGGGCACCGGCACCATCGCGGGCTCCACACCTCCGTTGGCGTGGCCCGCCTCCGGCGTGGGAACGATGAGCTCCTGCGCCCGCGCGAGGGGGGACAGCAACAGCATCAGGAACAGGAGCAGGTGGCGCATGGGAGCCTCAGGTGGCCCCAGACATAACAGCCTCGGTGTGCGCCGCGCCAAGCCCCTCGACACGCACCCGTTTACGACGCGAGGTGTCACCCGATACCAGACTCACCTGCCGCTTGGGCACCCCGAGCTGCTTCGCCAGGAACTCCAGCAGGGCCGCGTTGGCCTCGCCATCCACGGGGGGCGCGGCGAGCTGAATCTTCAGCATCCCGTCGTGCTCGCCCAGCACGCGGGTGCGCGAGGCCCTCGGTTGCGCCAGCACGGCCAGCTCCACCGCGCCGGGCACTTCCTTCACCCAGGAGGCCGTCACGGGCTACTCGCCGTTTTGCGCCTTCTTCTGCGTGAGGTACGCCACGTTGTCCTCGACCCGGGCGTAGTCCTTGTCGGCGAAGGTGCGACCGCTGAACGTCTCCAGCAGCTTCTGGTGCGCCTCCACCACCGACTTCACCTGCGACTCGAACTGGGCGCGCTGGCGCTTGAGCTCGTTGATGTCCTCGACCACCTGCACCAGCCGCTGGTGCGCGCCATGGACGATCTTCTCCGCCTGGTGCTCGGCGTCCGCGAGGATGATCTCCGCTTCCTTCTTGGCCGCGGCCTTCATGTCCTCGCTGATGCGCTGGGCGGTGACCATCGTCTCCTGCAGGGTGCGCTCGCGCTCCAGGTGCTGCTCCAGCTTGAGCTGGGTGCGCTTGAGCTCCTCCTTCAGGCCGATGTTCTCCTTCACCACCTCCTCGAACTCTCCGGCGATGAGCTCCAGGAAGGCTTCCACCTCTCGCTTCGAGAAGCCGCGCAGGGCCGTCTCGAAGCGCTTCTGCCGGATGTCGAGCGGGGTGATCTTCATGCCCCCAGTATAAGCCAGCCCTAGGACTTCTCCAGGAACTGCTCCCCGAGCTCCTTGGCCCGCCGGGTGGCCGCCTCCACCGCGTTGATGAGGGTGGTGCGCAGCCCGCCTGCCTCCAGGGTATGCAGGCCAGCGATCGCCGTGCCGCCGGGGCTCGTCACCTGGTCCTTGAGCTGGCCGGGGTGGGCGCCCGTCTCGATGAGCAACTGGGCACTGCCCAACACCGTCTGTGCGGCCAGCTTGAGCGCGGTGTAGCGGGGCAGACCCACCTTCACCCCCGCGTCCGAGAGGGCCTCGATGATGAGGAAGATGTAGGCGGGGCCGCTGCCGGACAGGCCGGTGACGGCGTCCAGGAGGTTCTCGTCCACCACGGTGGTGGTGCCCACGGACTGGAAGATGCGGGTGGCCACCGCCAGGTCCGCCTCGCTGGCGTGCTCGCCCGGGGACAGCGCGCAGGCGCCCATGCCCACCAGGGAGGGGGTGTTGGGCATGGTGCGGATGATGCGCGCCCCGGCCCCCAGCCGCCGCTCCATGGCCGCGATGGGCACGCCGGCCGCCACGGAGATGATGAGCTTCTTCGGGTCCACCGCCGTGGCCACCTGGACGAGCACCTTGTCCAGCGCCTGCGGCTTCACCGAGAGCACCACCACGTCCGCCTCGCGCACCGCCGCCAGGTTGTCCTGGGTGACCCTCACCCCGTAGGTCCGCTGGAGCGTCTCCAGCCGATCCCCCCGGCGCCCGGTGGCGATGATGGACTCGGGCCTCGCGTTGCCGGCGCGCAGCAGCCCCTTGATGAGCGCCTCGGCCATGTTGCCGGCGCCGAGGAAGGCGATCGTCTTGTCGAGCATCCACCCACTTCTAGCAGCGTAACCGTCTGGTTGCAGATTTCTTGACGGACGATCGGATCGTGGGACCTTGACACCCACTACAGGCCTGTAGCGCCTGCACGGGAGAGGTCGAGAGCACCATGAGCGCGGCGGCTGCGACGAACTGGAACTGGCGGACCCTGGAGAACGTGGAGGTCGAGTGCACCCACTGTGGCGTGCGCATGACGGGCCACGCGGGGCCACGGGTCAAGTACTTCCGTTGCGGCTCGTGCCACCGCTGGGTCTCCAGCGTCTACACGGACGTCCTCCGCGCGGACGCGAAGATGCGCACCCACCCGGTGAAGGAGAAGACGGAGGGGGACGCGCAGTTCCTGGCCGTGAAGGACCGGCTGGAGGCGTGGCTGGCGGCCATCGACGATCAGGACCCGTACCGGGTGCTGGGCGTCTCGCCGTCGGACTCTCCCGAGGTGGTGCGGGCGCGTTTCCGCGAGCTGGCGCTGGAGCGGCACCCGGACCGGGGTGGCTCCGAGGCGAAGATGCGCGAGCTGAACCTGGCCTACGAGAAGATCCTCCGCCACCGTCAGCGCAAGCGGATCGAAGCGCTGGAGGCGGGCTCGGCGCCGGTGCGCGGGGCCACCGCGCTGCCCGCGGCTCGCGGCCGGTAGGCGCGGACGCTCCGGGGGCCTCGCCCAGGTGCCGGTGCGGCTGGAGGCCGGGGACGGTACCCACGCGCGTAGTCAGCGGGTGACGTTCTGGTCGCCGCTGGCCCCGCCGCCCCGCTGCCCCTTGTACTCGTTGTTGGGCGTGTGGAGGAGGACGACCTCGACGACCTTGTTCCGGCGCGTCTCGTTCGTCTCGGCGAGCACCCGGCCGCGCCAGTTGTGCGGATCGGGCTCGGCCGTCTCGCCCAGGTTCTCCACCACCTTCGGCGGCGCGATGGCCAGGCGGGGGTTGAGGCACTCCGCCCGGAGCACCACCTGCAGGTCATTGTCCTGGAAGGGGTTGGGCTGCACCGGAGGGAACTCGTCGATGTTGTCGGAGATGGTGACCCGGAAGTCCGGCGGGCGATTCGGCATGGCGACCGGCTGCCCGTCGATGCGGCCGAAGGAGTTCGGGCCCCACTCGCTGGCGAGCTCCTCCACCTGCGACTGCGGGTTGTTGTAGCCGGGCAGCGCTCCCGACAGCATCTGGTTCCACCGGGGGTAATTGTCGCCGTAGAACTTGCGGCCCCACTGCGCGGCGGACTCGGCGCAGGTCTGCGCGTCGATGTCGCGCACGGAGCGGCCACTGCGCTCCTGCTCCGCCCCCGTGTACGCCAGGGCGCCGAAGATGATCAGGGCGATCAGCAGCGTCACGCCCAGGGCCGTCAGCAGGGTGGAACCACGACGAGGGGCTCGGGACTTCATGTCACGCTCTCCAGCCATCAGATACGGGGTGCGGCGAGGTTCTTGAGGAGGACCACGGTGCTGAGCACCCGGCGGCGGTGCCCGCTGACGGGAGGCCGGGGGCCGCCCAGGTCGATGCCCCGCTCGAAGGGCGTGTCCTCGTTCACGACGTACTCACCCTCGTCGGTGACCAGGGTGCTGCTCGTGCGCGCCGAGATGGTGAGCCGCGCGAAGGTGAGGCCCGGGTCGAGCAGGGTGTCCGTGGGCCCCTGATCGGTGAAGCCCTCATCCGCCACGCCGTCGTCGTTGCGGTCGTAGCCCCACTGCACCTGGAAGTCCTCGATGTCCTTGGCCAGCACCCGCAGCTGGGGCGGATTGAAGGGCGCCAGCGTCTGCCAGTTCAGCGTCTCCATCACCAGGTCGGCCCGCGCCGGCTCCTTGCCGCGGGCGTCCACGTGCACCACCCGGAAGCGGACCACCTGGACCGGGAACACGGTGGCGCCGGGCTCGATGGGGACCAGCGCATCCTGCAGCGCCATGGGATTGATGTCCGTGCTGAGCTGAACGACGTTGCGCGCCGAGGCCCCATCCATGCCGAGGCTCTTGCTCCGGAACGGCACCAGCATGGACCGTTGGAAGTTGGTGAGCAGCGCGCTCTCGCCGGGCAGGAAGATCTCGGGTTGGACGCCGGGAAGCGTCGGCAGCCGTCCATCCGGCGCCACGCTCACCTGGTTGAGTCCGACCGGCGTCACCAGCACGGTGCGGCGATCCGCGCCGTAACGCAGCAGGGTGATCGAGTCGGGCATCTGCGGCATGGACGCGCCGAGGGGCGTCGCGCCGTTGGTGAAGAGCAGGGAAGGGCGCTGCTTGCGCGTGCCATCCACGTCCATGAAGCTGTAGACGGAGCCGCCGGCTCCCGCCGAGGACAGGGCCCGGGACACCTGGCGCAGGGCGGTGCGGGCCTCCTCGTTGGCGTCCGACAGCAGCTGCTGGTTGCGCCGCATGCGGCCGGCCGCCAGCAACACCACGACGGCCGCTCCGAGCATGACAACGCCGAGCGTGGCGCTCAGCAACAGCTCTACCAGGGTGAGCCCCCGTGCGGAGCGCCGCTTCCGGGCGGGCGCTAGCGGGTGAGGACGGCGGTGGTGATGACGCATTGGGAATCGCCCTGTGTGAAGTTGCTGCACTGGCCCTGCGGCGCGTGGCTGACCGCGACGAAGACCCGCCAGATGTCACCCTCTTTGCTCCCGGTGACTTGCTGCTGGAAGCGCACGTAGCGCCGGTACTGGCAGGTGGGATGGAAGCCCTCCTCCGGCAGCCCCGTGCGCCTGCACGGGCGGCCGTAGATGTCCACCCAGCCCATCAACTCCGGCCTGGCGCCGTTGCATAGCTCCGCGATGGCGGCGGTGGCGCTCGCGGCGCCGAAGGCCTCCTGGCAGTCCAGGGGCGTCCCATCCGTGACGAAGTTGGCCCCATTGGCCACCGGGCGCAGCTTGAGCTTCTGGTCGCCGATCGCCAAGACGTCCAGACGCTGCTGCGCCAGCCGCATGGCCATGTGGTGGCGGTAGGAACGGCTGGAGGCGCGGGCGGCGAGGGTGTTGGCCGAGACCAGCGCCAACATCGCCACCGCCACCAGCCCCATGCCCACCATCACCTCGACCAACGTCATTCCTCGAGGGTGTCTCTGACTGCGCATGCTTCACCTACTCCGCGAGGGCACGGCCCAGATCCAACCAGGAGCCGATCCGCGCCGGCGACCGCTTTCCGGGCAGGCCCGTTCCTGGCACGCCACCGAGCGCACTGTTGTCCTCGGTCCGCTGCAGGCCCACCATGCTCTGGGTCACGATGGTGCCGTCGGGCAGCACCAGACTGCCGGCCGCCGCCTTGCCGCTCTCGCTGACAATCTCATGGCCCGCCGACCGGGTCATGTCGAGCACGTGGGTGCGGCCCTGCATGTCCGACTTGAAGGGGTTGGTGTCGGTGGTGCCGTAGGCCGTGGTGAGCACGATCTTGCTGCCGACGAGCTTGGGCGAGCCGACGGCCCGCTCCTTCTCCTCCAACTCGAGGTGCACGGCCGCTCCCTGCTTCGCGGTGCCCCACCGGGCCATCTCGGGCGCCAGCGAGGAGGAGACCGGGGTCACCTTGTCGTAGGTGAGCTGGTGGCGGATGCGCAGATCCTCCGGGCTGGAGGCCACCACGTACACCCGGCCGTGGATCTCCGGGTTCGTCGAGAGCACCCAGTCCGGGCCCGCCGTGCCGAAGACGATCGCCAGCTTGCCCGCGGCGGCCTTGCCCACGCCCAGCTGGGAGAAGAGGCCGTCGGTGCCCAGCTCATAGGGCAGCCGCATGATGGCGGGCACGGTGCTGATGGGGTGCTGCGGGTCGTCGGTGGAGAAGAGCGGGTAGCTGCCGGTGCCCACGGACGCGTTGGCGAAGGAGTTGAGGTTGGCGCCGGTGTGGATGTTCAGCTCCCAGAGCCGGCCCTCCATGTCTCCCACGTACACCCGGTCCATGGCCCCGTCGTTGTCGATGTCCAGCGTGGAGGTGCCGCCCGGCACGGAGTTGGAGGTGCCCGCGCTGTAGGGCCGCTCCCACTGCCACAGCTTCTTGCCCGTGCCCGCGTCCAGGGCGAACACCTGGAGCTGCTGCGCCCCGCTCGCCGCGCCGTTGGTGGCGACGAGCACCTGGTAGACCGGCAGATTGCCCCGGCGCACCGGCACCAGGTTCATCGCCAGCGAGTCGCCGAAGTCCTTGTAGTTGTAGGGGCCCGAGCGCGGCGCCTCGTTCAGCTTGGAGTAGTCCGGAGCGGGCGCGCCCATGCGGTCCGTCCACATGAAGGCCGTGTTCTTGGCGGTCTCCACATCATCGAAGTTGTCCTGGCTCGCCGTCACGTCCCACAGCACGGTGGGGAAGCGGGGATCCGTCACGTCCAGCGCGAACATTTCTCCGCCCAGGCGGCCCGAGCCGGACACGAGCACCGTGCGCCAGCGGAACACCCCGGTGTTGCGCTCGGTGGGAGACAGCACCCCATCCCGGTTCACGTCGTCGTAGTCGACGTACACGTCGGAGACCACCGGCGAGATGTCCACCCGGGCGTCATTGGTGCGCAGGCGCGACAGCTGGCCCTTGGGGATGAAGGACCACAGCTCGGTGCCCGCCGCGGGCGGGGTGGAGCCGGGGATGGAGCCGCGCAGGTAGATGGCGTGCAGCTGGCCGTCGAGCCCGCCGACGTAGGCCATGTCCGGACGCTGGACTTCGATGTAGGAGCTGCGGCCGACCACCGCCGCGCTCGCGTGATCCAGGCCACCGAGCGTCGAGCGGACCTCGCCGAACTGACGGTTGTCGCACTGGCCGTCGGAGGGCTCCATGTTGTCGTAGGGGGTGCCGTCGGTGATGTCGTGCGCCACGCAGAAGCCCCGCACCCGCTGCACGAAGTGCCGACTGGTGTGGTTGTGCTCATTGAGCAGCGCCGAGAGCAACGTATCGACGATGCCATCCCCGTCCGGATCCAGGACGCTGATGCCCGAGGAGTTGCGGTCCAGCCCGATGGCCTCCTGGAGATCACACACGTTGCGCAGCTTGCCGGTGGTGGCGTCGTCCTGGCAGCCCGGCTTGAGCTCGTCCAGGTGGAAGCGCACCTTCTGGAGCCCCTGCTGGTTGTTGCCCAGCACGGTGAAGAGGGTGCGCTTGTCCGGCTTGGGCATGCGCTCGGTGGCTTCCCAATCCGCGTTCTTGGCGTAGCCCTGGCGGCTGTCACCGATGCCATCGGCCGGGATGGAGCGGAAGCGGCCCTCGACATAGGGGAAGATCCAGTCCGCGCCCTTGGCGCCCATCTGGAAGTTGATGCGCTCGGGGAAGTGGGCCGGAGGCGGGGTGTCCAGGAAGGTGCCCGACAGCACGTTCACCTTGTCCAGGGTGCCATCCTCCTTGTAGGTGATGTCGGCCACGGGCTCGGCGCGGCTGGTCTCCAGCGAGCTGGGCTTGTAGGCGAGGTTGAGCAGCGTGTTGAGGACGACGCGGTTGCCCGCGGCCGAGGACGCGAAGCTGTGGCCGGCCAGGTAGAGGATGTTGCCCTTCTGGCGGTTGTTGTCCTTGGGGCGGGAGATGTAGAGGTCCCAGCCATTCTTGGCGGCGTTGGTCGTCGACTTCGTGGTGATCATCCGCAAGGTGCCGGGGCCGTAGTCCTTGCCCAGGCGCGGCCGGAAGCCCTCGACGAGACCCACGGTGATGACGAACGGGTAGTCCCCCTTCTGGCTGAAGAGGTCCCCGTAGTTGCGGAAGATGTAGCAGTCACCCGTGGCGCCCGGGTCCGAGCAGTCCTGCCCGTTGGTGGCGAAGCCGCCGCCGCCCGTCAGCTCACTGGTGCCCATGGTCTGCAGGCCCGGCCCCGACGCATGCGCCGGATCCTCCTTCGACATGAACTGGGTGGGCTCGTTGTCGTTGTAGAGGGTGCGGTTGGTGTCGTTGGGCCGGAAGCTGTCCTCGTACGTCTGGATCGAGGCGCACTCGTTGAAGATGCTGTTCCCCAGGTCGGCGAAGTGGGCGATGTTGGCCAGTCCGGACTTGAGCTTGGCCTGCTGCGCCGTGTTGCCCTCCCAGTGCGGCGCCCACATCACCTTGTAGTAGGTCTTGTTCGGCGCGGCCGGGTTGGGCGCGTAGTTGAGCTTGCCCTTGGGGTAGGTGGCGTCGGAGATGAGATCCCGCTCCTGGTGGAGCACGTCGAAGATCTTGCCGTGATTCTCGAAGGTGCCCTCGGCGCCCGGGAAGTACAGGCCGGCATTGGCGAGGTACTGGCGGAGGATGCCCACCGCGCCGCCACTGCCCTCGACGAGGGCGATGGGCGGCGGCACCTCGTTCATGATGCGGGCGATGGGGGCCACGAAGGCGTTGTTGGCCCGGTGCACCCGGACGTTGAAGGCCGAGCCCGGGGCGCAGTTGGGGCCGCCTTCCGCTCCCCGGAACTTCTCGAAGTCCGGATCGTCCTTCAGCAGCTGGATGGCCCTGGCCGCCTCGGCGGCCTCGATGATGAAGGGCCCGCCCATGTAGCGCAGGCGCTTCACATCGCCTTTCACCCGGAAGGCGGGCTCGCCCGTGTTGACGCTGGCGGGGCGGCCGTCCAGGGAGGGGAAGGTGTCGAACTCGTCCGTGAACGTGCCGGTCGAGTTCTTCAACAGGGACACGGGCCAGCCGCTCTCCTTGGCCACCTCCATGTCACAGCCGTCGATGGAGACCGGCGTGTTCACGGTGTTCCTGCACCGGTGGTGGCTCGTCTTGGTGGGCTGCACCGCCCAGTAGACCGTCACCTTCTTCTGCAGCAGCCGGTAGATGAGACCGTAGGCGGAGACCGCCCCACACTGGCTCTGGTAGGCCCGCTGCATGGGAACGATGAGCGAGCCCTGCTCGAAGCGGACATCCGTTGCGCCAGCAACGAAGGGCAACGTCATGAGGCACAGAACGACCAAGGGGCGAATGCGCAGCGCTTTCATCCGTGTCTGTCCTCCGGAAGGGGGGCCGGCGTGGGAGCGCCGGTCGACATTCAGGGGTGGGCGCTGAGCCCACGGGGGTGGGTCTGCGCTTATCTGCGGTAGGGTAGCATACCCAAAGAAAAGCTGACAAAGCGTCCAAGGTGGAAAATGGGGGGGCGCCGCCCCATACGGGCTTTCCCGTATGAGGTGTAAGCCCTTGAAAAGACAAAGCCTCCTCCCGCCCGGAGGCAGGAGGAGGCTCGGGAGGGGCAGAGCATGTGGCCGACCCCTCGCGCCCGGGGTCTAGCGGACCTCGAGCTTGCCGATGGCGAAGTCGGCGTTGGACATCACCTCGTCGCCGGCGCGGTTGCGGACGGCGGCGCGGAAGCGGGTGTCCAGGCTGGGGCCGTTGAAGACGGTGCCCACGGTGGCCGTGGCCGGCAGCTTCAGCCGCACCGAGTAGAAGACGCTGCCGGGGAGGAGGCTCACGTCACCCGTGGCCCTGCCCGCGCCGTCGAACTTCTGGCTCACGCCCGTGTAGAGGACGCCCGACGTGGGGCCCGAGGCCGGCAGGGCCGCGGCCACCGCCTTGGGCGCCGCGCCCAGGTTGAGCGCGTTGCCCTCCACCAGCAGGGTGGTGTCGGCCATCACCCGGGTGTGCTCCAGCGGCAGGTTCATGCCGGCCGAGTAGACGCCACCGCGAGCGGGAATGGACCCGCCGGAGGTGGCGATCAGCGTGGTGTTGGACACCAGGTCGAGCTGCACCAGCTTCGCCGAGGAGGCCACCGCGTTCACCACGAAGCGCACCTTGCCCATGCCCGGCGTCGGGTCCGTGTAGACGAAGCTGTGCACCGCGGTGGTGCCCGCGCCGGAGAGCGAGGCATCCCCGACCAGGGTGGCCTTGAGCTCCTGCGCGCCCAGGGTGTCCCCGCATTTCAGGCTTGTGGTTGAGAGGCAAAGCTTCGGGGGCTTATTCCTGCCCTTGGGGAGGCGGGGGGACTGACTACAATCGGAGCCCATGAGCCAGGACATCCAGGCGCTTCTCTGGTCCTACGGGTATGTCGGAGTTTGTGTCACTGCGGGGGAACTGGCCCTGAGGCTGGGCCTGTCGCGTGAGCTCGCGCGGAAGATCATCCACGTGGGGGTGGGCTTCTGGATCTTCGGTACGCTGGGGCTCTTCGAGAGCCGGGCGCTGGCGGTGGTGCCGTCGGCGACGGCGGCGGTGGCCAACTGGTACATCCACCGCAAGCGGCTGCTGAAGTCGGTGGAGGCCGAGCCCGACAACCTGGGCACGGTCTGGTTCGCGGTGGCGTACTCGGCGCTGGTGTGGCTGGCGTGGGACAAGCCGGCGGCGGCGGCGGGGGGCGTCATGGCCATGGCCGTGGGAGATGCCCTGGCCTCGCTGGTGGGCCGGCGGTTCGGGCGCCACCGTTACGAAACGCTCGGTGGGGAGCGCAAGAGTCTGGAGGGCTCGCTGGCCATGTGCGCGGGCACCTTCGTGGCCGTGCTGGCCGTGCTGACGTGGATGCCGGGCCTCGCGCCGGACATGCCTCGGGTGCCGCTGGCCCTGCTGTGCGCCGTGGTGGCCACCTGCGCCGAGGCGCTCGGCACCAAGGGACGGGACAACCTCTGGGTGCCGCTGGCCGCGGGTGCCGTCCTCTATCTGGTGCCGCCCGTGCACGCCTGGGGACTGGGCGTGGGAGCAGGTATCGCCCTGGCGATCGGCGTGCTGTCCTGGGCCCGGGGTTCGCTGAGCCCGAGCGGCGTGCTGGGCGCGATCCTCGTGGGCACGCCCGTCTTCGGGCTGGCGGGAGCGGTGGGGTCCGCGGCGCTGCTCGGCTTCTTCATCTCCTCGAGCGCGCTTTCCAAGGCGTTCCGCGCCCGGAAGGCCGGCGTGGAGGAGGAGTACGCGAAGACGGGGACGAGAGATCTGGGACAGGCCCTGGCCAACGGGGGCGTGGCCGCGGGGGCGGCGGTGCTGCTGGCGGTGACCGGAGACGCGCGCTACTCGCTGGCCATGCTGGGCGCCCTGGTCGCCGCCAACGCGGACACGTGGGCCACGGAACTGGGCGTCCTCTCGCGCTCGCCACCGAGGCTGGTCACCACGCTGCGGCAGGTGCCGCCCGGTACGTCCGGGGCCGTGTCGGGAGCCGGGTTGCTGGCCTCCACCGCGGGCGCCGCCTTCGTCGGTGGGGTGGCCGTGCTCGCGGGGGCGCCGGTGGCACTCATCCCCTGGCTCGTGCTGGCCGGTGTGGTGGGCTCGCTGGTGGACAGCCTGTTGGGGGCCACGGTGCAGGACGTGCGCTGGTGCGATGCCTGCTCGCGGGAGACCGAGCGCAGGGTGCACCGGTGCGGCCGTTCCGCCCGGCCGCTGCGGGGCTTCTCCTGGCTGGGCAATGACACCGTCAACGTGGTGGCCACCGCCGCGGGCGCCCTGCTGGCCTTCTGGGCGTAGCACACCGCAGACGCGCCGTTGAAATGGACCGACCGGGAGTCGAACCCGGCACATCAGGCGTGCAAAGCCCGATTCCGCCCCGGCGGCCAGCCCGAAAAGAGGGAAGGGGAGTGGAGTCACCGGGAGTCGCACCCGGATCTCCGCCTTGCGATGGCGGCATCTTCCTGTTGGACGATGACCCCGAATGACGCGAGCAGGGAGTCGCACCCTGATCTCCGGCGTGTCGGACCGGTGCTCTGCTGTTGAGCTACACGCGTGTCTGTCCATGGAACCGAGTAGGGACGAGCAGACTCGAACTGCCGTCTCCCGCTTATCAGGCAGGTGCTCTACCCTTGAGCTACGTCCCTATGTGTTTGCCCTCTACGTCTGGTTGAAGCGGTGGCATCCCGTGAGGGAATTGAACCCTCATCGCTGGAATGAAAAGCCAGCATCCTGAGCCGTTAGACGAACGGGACGGCTGCTTCATCCGTCATGCGAAATCAGACGGGAAGTGCCGCGGGTTCCTGACGGGCCCTGCCGGCGCGCAGCAGGTAGAGCCAGAAGAAGGCCCCCAGCGCGAGTCCCAGCGTGGCCTTCACCCACGAGGGGAAGAAGTCGCCGGGGGACACGAAGCCCTCCACCACGGCGATGAGGGCGAGGAAGGGAGCACAGCCGAGCACCAGCTTCACGGCCTCGCGCCCCCGCAGCGCCAGGGCCTGCCCACGGGGCAGCTCGCCCGGATCGATGAGGGCCTGGCCCACCATGAGCCCCGCGCCTCCGGCGATGACGATGATGGACAGCTCCACCGGCCCGTGGGCGGCGATGAAGTCGAACAGCTTCGGGCCCATGCCCTCGTGCACGCACAGGGCGGCCACCGAGCCCAGGTGCACGCCGTTGTTGACGAGCACGAACACCGTCCCCAGCCCCAGCAGGATGCCGGAGGCGAAGGTGACGATGGTCACCGTGAGGTTGTTGGTGGCGATGCCCGAGGCCACCGCGTTGGGCGGCGACACCGTGAGGATGCCGTCCGTCCACATCTCCCCGCGGGCGATGAAGCCGCGCAGGTTCTCGGGGACGAGCAGCTCCGCGCCGCGCGGCTCCAGCAGCACCACCACCGCCCCCAGCAGGATTCCCAGCAGGAAGAGGCCCGTGCTGGCGGCCACGAAGACACCGTTGGCCCGCAGGGTGCGGGGGAAGTCGTGGCGGAAGAAGGCCAGGGTGGAGGCCAGCCGCTCGCGCGGTGGCTGGTAGATGGCACCGTAGGCCTGGCCGCAGAGCTGGTTGAGGAAGCGGTGCACGTCCGTGCCCGCGTAGAACGTCTGCGCTTGCGCCAGGTCCGCCGCCGCCCGGCGGTAGAGGACATCGAGCGTGCGCAGCTCCTCCAGCCGGAGGGTGCCCGCGCGCTGCCGGGCGAGCAGCGCCTTCAGTGCGTCCCAGTCGGGCCGGCGGCGGGTGACGAAGGTGGGCAGCGGCGTGGCCACGTCAGCGCTCCGTCTGGACGCGGGAGCGCAGGAAGGCCTCGGTGCTCTGGTGCGAGGCGAGCACGGTGGCGCGCCCGGCCTCGTCGAGCCCCCCGTAACGCTCCACCAGCTTCGTCCCCAGGCGCGTCCGGGCCTCGGGTTCGAGCTCCGGCGCCCGGGCCAGGAAGGAGAGGATGAGCTCCAGTTCCTCCGGGGTGAGCCGCTCGGCGCGGGCGGCGGTGGGCAGGGCCCCGGGCGTGGCCGCGGAGGCGGTGTACTTGTCCAGGTCGATGCGCTCCTCGCGCACCAGCAGCGTGCCGGCGAGCACATCCCCCAGCCGCCGGTGTTGGCGCGTCAGCAGCACGCTCAGGCAGCCGGCGGCGTAGAAGAGGGGAAGGAAGTCCACGATGCGCACCAGGTTGCGCACCGCGCTCTCCAGCACGCCCACGGGCGAGCCGTCCACGCGCACCACCCGGATGCCGACGAGGCGCTTGCCCGGCGTCTGCCCTCCCATGAGCAGCTCGGCCGCCGTCCAGTACACCCATTGCGTGGCGAACACTCCCACCACCAGCAGCGTCTGCGTCAGGCCGGACAAGCCCTGGACGAAGCCGAGCACGTCACTCACCAGCAGCGTGAAGGTGAAGTAGGCGACCACCCAGAAGAGGAAGAGCAGGAAGAGATCGGCCAGATAGGCGAGGCACCGGTAGCCGATGCCGGCCACGGGCAATGAGAGCGAGACCCGCTCGGGCGTGGCGACCTCGAGGCTCGGAGAGGGGGCGGAGTCCATTCGTCCGGAGAGATTAACCGGAACGCGCCTGAAGGTCCGCCCGGGCAGTTGCCAGGGCGCGCACCCCGTTGCGCCACCCCCGCTGCACTCCGCGCGTGAGCGTGGTCAAGGTCAGAAGGAACCCCTTTCAGCCCGAGGGAGGCGCACATGGCGGACACGGATCGGAACGGGACGGACATCAACCAGCAGTCGCAGGGCACGGAGGGACAGTCGCGGCGGCTCTCGGGGGTCGATCTGCAGACCCGGCGCGAGCAGCGCAGCGAGACCCGGCGCAACCAGACCTACAAGGCCTTCTTGCGCAACCTGATGGTCATCGGCTCGATGAACGAGGAAGAGGCGGAGCGCGCCGCGGTCTCGGTGCTCTGCGTCTTGGAACAGCGGCTCTTCGGCGAGGAGGCCGCGCACCTGGAGGCCCAGCTGCCTGGCAAGCTCCAGGATCTGCTCATCCGCTGCGAGCGTCACCTGGGCAAGCCGGCCAGCAAGTTCGGCAAGGATGGCTTCATCCAGATGGTGTCGGAGGACCTGGACGTGGACTCCCTCGAGGCCGAGCGGAAGATCCGCGCTGTCTTCACCGCGGTGAGGGATCAGGTCTCCGAGGGGGAGATCGAGGACGTCATCGGCCAGCTGCCCGCCGACATGCGCGAGCTGTGGCATCGCACCATCTGACCCACGCAGGGCCTGGAATGACGAAGGGGGCTGGATGACTCCAGCCCCCGCGGGCTCACGCCTTCACCTTGCCCTGCTTGTTGGCGTCCGTGGTGCTCACCTGGATGCGCTTGGGCTGCATCTCGGGCTGCTTGGGCAACCGCAGGTGGAGCACGCCGTCCTTCAGCTCCGCGTTGACGTTGTTCGCATCCACGCCCTCGGGCAACGTGAACGAGCGGCTGAAGGAGCCGTAGCTCCGCTCGTAGGCGTAGAAGCGATCCGAGTCCTCCTCCTTCTCCGTCTCCCGCTTGCCGCTGATGGTGAGCCGGTCCCCGGTGAGCGTGATGTCCAGGTCTCCTTCCTTCACCCCCGGCAGGTCCGCCTTGAAGATGTAGGAGTCCTTCGTCTCCTTCACCTCGAAGGCTGGAATGAAGCCCAACGGCGCTTCTCCGCCGCCCACGATGCGGCCCATCTGCTCGAACGGATCGAACCCCATCAACTCCTTCATCCGCTCGAAAGGATCCAACCCTCGCGTCCACCGGCCAACAGGCGCTCCGCTTCCTCGACGCACTGGAAGATCCGCCATGACATGTCCCTCCTTGTGCTCGGGTCGTACCCACTCTGGAGTGCGGCCCCTACACTCAGGGTAGAGCGGCGATGACGCCGCACAAGGCGCCGCCGAGGGCCGCTCCCTGTCCTCCGGGCCATCCGTCCGTGGACCCTGGAATCGAACACCACCCGACAGTTTCAGGGGTTATCGGTATGACCGTGCACAGTCAGCGGCAAATTGGCGTGGCTCGCGACTGGACGTATGCCATTCAGATGGACATTCGTGGGTAGCCCCGGTCCCACGGTGGGTGAACCGGTGGTAATGATGGGTCGAATCTTTCCACCTGGAAGTTGGAGGTGCGACTCAGGAGAGCGTGAAGCGTCAACAGGTTGTGGAAGGTGCTGCCCGGTAGGACCAACACCCTTGCGAATAACCAGCCCGACCCACATCAGGAGCCGCGGGTGTTGATAGGACCGGTGCAGTGCGTCTCGAGAAGTCTGTGTACGCCATGACGGCTGGGGGGCCCTCGCATGGCAACAAATCAGAATGAAGTGCGGATTGGATTGTTGGAAGGACCGTGGGCGGCCTGGCAGGGACTGGCCGATGGGCTGAAGGGAGAAGGACTCCAGGTTCTGTGGGTGACCCGGGACGCGAGGACTCTCCTGGACGGCATCGGGACGGATCCGCCCCAGGTGGCCATCCTGGACGTGGAGCCGGAAGGCGACGCGGACATGGGTTGCTCGGCCACGGAAGGACTGAACCTCCTGCGTGAGGCGCGCAAGCGCCGGCTGGAGGTGCGGATGCTCGTGCTGTCCTCGGCGCATGCACAGGACTTCATCTCCCAGTGCTTCGACGAGGGGGCCTCGGGCTACCTCTTCCGGCAGAGTCTGACGACGAACGCGGTGTGCACGGCGATCAACGCGCTGGTGCGCGGGGAGAAGCTCTTCCCGGTGCAACTGCTGCGCAATGACTTCGAGAATCCACCGGTCGCGCCGGCCACGGCGAGCGTGTTGCTCACCCTCACGCAGCGGGAGCGCGAGGTGCTGCAGTACGTGGCCGGAGGCGCGGACAACTTGAAGATCGCCGCGCACCTGCAGATCGCCGAGCGCACAGTGAAGTCGCATGTCACACAGCTGTACCGGAAGCTCGGAGCGGAGAACCGGACCCAGCTGGCGTTGCGTGCGTGTCACCTGGGAGTCCGGCCTCCGCCGGATCTCTAAGCGCCGGAAAAACCGGGGACGGATGTGACTCCGTCGTCAGTCCCCGGTCATCAAATCGTCAGACCCCCCTGGCAGATCGTGGTGCGTGACACCACTGTCCGAGCCCATTGAGGGCGCCAGGAGGAGGAGGGTGATGAACGGGGTTGTGGGGCTGGAGCCGCCCGCGGGGAGTCTCGCGCTTCCAGCACCGAGGAGGTTCGAGCGGGAGCCCGGAAGGGCCTTCCCGTGTGTGCGCATCGGCCAGGTACCGCTGGACATGGGGCGCCTGGACGAGGTGCTCGCGTGCCTCGAACGGCTCGTGGCCAGTGGACAGGGTGGACGCGTTCTCACGCCGGGCGTGGAGCAGGTCGTCCGCGCCGAGGCGGATGTGTCCCTGCGCGAGGCGCTCGCCACGGCGGAGCTGTCTCTGGCGGGCGGTGCGGCCCTGGTGCGTGCGGCGCGGCTGATCGGCGCGCCATTTCCAGAGCAGGGCACCCGGTGGTTGCCCGCGTTGGCCGGACTGGCCCGTGCGCGGGCCTGGCGGGTGCTCGTGGTGGCGGATCAGCCGGGGCTGGCCGAGTGGACGGCGTGCGCGCTGAGGGACAGGTACGGCCTGCTCTCGGTAGGCGTGGCCGCGACGGGTGTGCCCGAGGATGGGCGGGGCCCGTGGGTGGATCGGCTGATCGACCGCGTGGCCCTGACGCGTCCGCACCTGGTGCTGGTGTCCATGGAGACGCCGAAGCAGGAGCTGTTCTGCCAGTACGCGGCCACGCAGTTGCAGCCGGCCGTGCTGGTGGGCACGGGCACGGCGCTGGAGTCGCTGTTGGACAAGCCCTGGACGCCTCGCCGCCGACGGACGCTGGGGGCGCTGGTGTCGGCGCCGGTGCGGTGGCTGCGCCGGAACCTGACCTTTCTGCGCGTCCTCGCGGCCTCGCGGCGCTGACTCAGGGCATGGCCAGCGTGAGCACCGGGGGCACTCGCTCCGGTGCCGCCAGCCGCAGCAGGCCGTAGCCAATGCCGGCCAGTCCCATCAGGAGCCCCGGAGTCTCCGTCCCCCGGGGCAGTCCGCACAGCCAGCCGCGCGTACGTCCCTGGTGGAGGATGTGGGCCGCGCGCTCCCGGGCGGCGTGGATCCACCTCGGCTCGCCGAGCAGCTCGCCCGCCAGGTACAGCGGCTCCACGTTGCCCAGGTTCCCGTGGCACAGGCAGTGGCTGCCGCCGAAGCCCTCGCGCAGGGTGGTGGTGAGCGCCGTCTCGAGCTCCGCGCGGATGTCCACTCCATCCAGGTGCCGCAGCGAGCACAGCCTTCCGAGCGCGATGCCCGGTGCACCGTGGCACCACGTCACCATGAAGCCGGTGCTGGCGCCGTCGGTGGACGCCTCGGGCTCGCGGAGATCCTTCCAGTTGCCGCGCTCCGGGACGAAGAGCGCGCGCTCGTAGGTGAGCGCCTGGTCCGCGAGCTCGCGGTAGCGCGTGTCGCCCGTGGCGGAGGCCAGCTCCAGCAGTGCGTAGGCGATGCCCGCCGCGCCGTGGGAGAAGCCCGACAAGGGCCGCTGTCCCGCCGGGGCCTTCCAGCCCACGCCGCCCTCCGGACACGGTTGGGCGGTGACGAGGAGCCGCTCGCCGCACCGTCTCGCCGCATCCAGCAGCCGCGAGTCCCTGGTCCGCGCGTGCAGCCCGAGCAACACGAGCGCGCAACCCGCCGAGCCGCTGAGGAGATCCAACCGGGTGTCGGCGTCGATGAGGGGCTCCAGCGCCGGGAGCCCGGAGAGCACCTCGTCCAGCAACTCGGGTTGGTTCCAGAGCGCGGCCAGGTGGCCGAGCACATACGCGGAGGAGGTCCGGCCCACGTAGGCCCCCACGCCGGTGTCGTTCGGGTCGGGGTTGCGCCAGGCGTCCCGGACGGTCTCCAGGCCGGCGCGGGCGAGCTGCTCGAAGTCTGCGCGTCCCGTCTCCCGGGCGAGGTACGCGAGGAAGAGGGTGAGCCCGCCGACGCCCTCGTACAGGTCCGTCCCCAGGGGCGAGAGGCTCCAGCGCCACTGCCCCAGGTCCTCCAGGCTCATGCCAATCCAGGACACGTCCGTCTTGCCGCGGATGGCCCGGGCCGCGAGCTCCTCTCCGAGGGAGACGGCCGCGGCGAGGCAGTCCTCGCGCGAGGCGGGCGGCAGGGAAGGTGGGGGGCTGGGGCGGACGGCGGGACGCACGGTGCCCCCGCCCTTGTCGATGGAGACCATCGACTTGCGGATGAGGGAGGCCTGCCAGGCACAATCCCTCTCATCCATCCGCGCGAGCCGCCCGCGCACCTCGGACAGGCTGTCGCGCGCGAAGTAGTCGCGGATGCACTCGCCGGTGCTGCTCCACAGGTGGCGCTGGCCGGGGCGTGTGGTGAAGAGGGGCACGTCCCCGAGCCGCAGGTCCGTGTGCTCCGAGGGTACGAGCCGCCGCAGCGCGGGCATGAGCGAGGCCTCGGCCCAGAGGTTGTCCAGCACCTTGTCCCGCTCCAGGCCGTCGCGCAGGAAGTCGGGGTGGACGCTCTCCTGGAGCAGGAGCGCGTAGCGCTGGGTGGCACGCGCGATGTGGCGGACCTCCACCTCGGCGAAGTCCTGGAGCCGGGAGCCGAGCGTCTCGCG
>DASQMW010000075.1:0-65493 GCA_035645295.1 Archangium sp. | reverse complement strand
AGACGGCGCGCCAGGTGGCGGCCTCCGGGATTTCCGTCGTCACGGTGCCGGACTCCGGGCACTCGTTCAGCGAGGATGACCCCGAGGGCTTTGGCCGCGCCCTCCTCCAGCTCGTGTGACCCGCGGCGCGGCCACCCTCTCGCAGCAGGAGTGGATGTGTGCGCAGGACTTGGATCCTCAGCGGGGCGTGTTTGCACATCATTGTATTTGTCAATGTCTGCTCGAATAAATTTCTCGGAATCTTGGAACGGGACAAAGACAGATCAAACCGTGTAACCTTCCCTCAACCTGCCAGCCCCGGCAGGCCCGACAACAAGGAGTCCCCCGTGAACAACACTGTCGAGACGCTGAAGAAGCTCCTGGCCAACCAGGGAACGCAGGCGCCGAAGGTCACCTCCGGCTCCAGCGAGGAGCGTCGTTGGTTCCCGCCCTACGTCGTCAAGTGAGTTGAGGAACGGGGAGCTGCGTGCCTCGCGCGCGCAGTTCCTCTTCTCGTCCGCGCCGCACAGTCCCGCCCTCCCCCCTTCATGAGCCCACGATGAGCGCTTCGAGAGACACGGCCATCGCCGCATCCGATCAGGCCTTCTCGCTGCATCCAGAGTTCGGGGATTCAGGACAGATCCTCCAGCGAAACCTCGCCCGCTATCAGTTCGGCCTGGAGATCTTCTCCGACTACCTCCCTTCGCTCCGCCCCCTGCTCTCGCGGATCGCGGCGTGGGACGAGGCAACGCAGCGGCGCTTCTTCCATGATCCCGGACTCCGGCTCGCGCTGGAGGAGGCCTTCGAGCACCT
Source organism: Archangium sp. (assembly GCA_035645295.1). Classification (GTDB taxonomy): domain Bacteria; phylum Myxococcota; class Myxococcia; order Myxococcales; family Myxococcaceae; genus Archangium. Next base: position 64,701 of record DASQMW010000075.1, on the reverse strand, counting down.
GGAGCAGCGGGCGCTGAGAGCGCCTCATCCGGTCGAGCGGTTTCTCGCCGACGCGGTCGACGAGTTCTCCAAGAACCTTCGCCGCACCTATACCGAGGCGCGCCTGTCCACCGGCTTCACGGTCGGGAAGGCCCACGAGGCGTGGATCGGCCGGTTCGAGCGCCCCGAGGATCCCCGGCTCCAGGGGCTCGCCGCCAATTTCCGGGCCTCCACCTCCGAGACGGCGCAGTGCCTGGTCCCCGATGCCCAGGTGCTGGAGCGCCTGGAGCAGGCCTACGGAATCCTCGCCGCCGTGCTCCCGGGTGTGGGCCCCAGCGCGCTCTCGCACATCTCGGCCATCTCGCTGCTGGACGTGAAGAAAGAGGAAGGCAGCCTGCTGTCTGGCTCCGGCGGAGACCTCGTCCCGTCCACCATCGTGATCTCCCCTCTTCAGTTGCCCAACCCCTGGGATGTCGCCGGGCACCTGCTCCACGAGGGCCTGCATCTCAAGCTCTTCGACGTGGTCCGCACCCAGGCGCTCATCCAGCAGCGCGAGCTCACGGTGGTCATTCCCTGGCGCGCGGTCCGGTTCAGCCTCGTCCGGGCGCTGTTCTCGTTCCATGTCTACGCGCACATGCTGCTGTTCAAGTCCGCCGTGGAGCACGCGGACCCGCGCATCTTCGAGCGCTACGGCCGGCCCCTTGCCTATCAGTCCCGGGTCCACGCGATGTCCGTGGCGCGCAATGACCAGACGGCCCACTACGGGCGCTCGCTGGATCGGGCGAAGTTCCTGCGCGAGAAGCTGCAGGGTGAGTGGAGTCAGCACCTGACCGCGGATGGCCGGAATCTGGTCGAGTGGCTGACGGCCTGTCTGGACGAGGTGGAGCCGGGCCTCCGGGAGCCGGCGCGGCACATGGAGGCAGCGGTATGAGCGAGAGCACGAACGCGGGTTATGAGTTGCTCCCCGGGGTGAAGCTCAGGGGGCTCCCGGACCTCGGGTACCTGATGGTCTTCTCGCCCGAGCAGCCACGGATCCAATGGTTCAACACCAAGGCCTGGCTCATCCTCGAGCTGTGCCGCCAGCGACCGGCCTCGGAGCTGACGGAGGCGTACGCGGAGGCGGTGGCGGAAACCACGGGCCGCCAGGAAGCGGAGCACGAGCTCCAGGAAGGCCTGCGGGCCCTGCTCGCCCACCAGATCATCCGCCCCGTGAGCCCCGGGACGTTGGCGGGTTGAACCCAGACGCGGGAAGGACGGCAGCCATGGCAGAGTCGCAACGGGAGTCCCTGATCAGGTCCGTGGATCGCCGCCTCGCGGAGGATCCGGAGTTCGGCAATCCCCAGCCCATCCTGAAGATCGTCGAGGAGCGCTACCACTTCGGGCTGGAGCTGTTCGCCGCGCACCTGCCCGCCGTGGCGGAGCTCTTGCGGCTCGTGCCGGGTTGGCCGGAGGGGATGCGCGGGGAGCTCTTCTTCGATCCCCTGGTGCAGTTCTGGATGGAAGATGCCTTCGAGCGCCTGGAGCGGCGGGAGCTGCGCTCGCCGCATCCCCTGGAGGAGCTGTGCGGCTGGGCGTTGGAGAGCCTGAAGGCCACCGGGCGGCTGGGCCTCACCGAGCACGAGATCGGCTCCAGCTTCCGGGTGGGCCCCCAGCGGCAGATCTTCCTGTGGGACGTGAAGCGCTCGTCGCATCCGCTCGTGCAGCGGCTCATGAAGAACTTCGATGGGTACTTCATGGAGGGCACCGACGCGCAGGCGACGCTGTGCACGCCGGACCCGGAGATGGTCCACGCGCTCGATCAGGCCCTGTCGGTCTTCGCCGACATGCTCCCCCACACCGCCACGACCGTGCTCAGCCACACGCACAGCATCGCGCTGGCGATCATGCGCCTGGGGGGTGCACGGCTGCTGACGGGCTCGGCCGGGGATGGACTGCCTGGGGTGATCCTCCTGTCGCCGGAGGAGCTGCGCAATCCGTGGGACACCGCCGGCCACCTGTTGCACGAGGGGCTCCACACCCGGTTCGCCGACATCTCGCGCTTCAGCGCGCTCGTCGCCCGCAACGCCGACGTCGATTTCCCCTGGAGGGAGCAGGAGAACGACTTCACCGTCGCGCGAGCGCTCTCGGCCTTCCACGTCTACGTCCACTTCGTCCTCTACGAGGCCGCGGTCCGGGAGTACGGGCATCGGGTCCATGGGAAGTACGGCCCGCCCGGCCAGCATCCGGTCAGTGCCCACGCCATGTCGGTGGTCCACGTCTCCGGCAAGGGGCCGTTCGCCACGGGAATGGCCCGCTGCCGCTACCTCGGCGAGCAGCTCGCCACGGCGTGGACGCCCTTCCTCACCCCGGACGGGCGCAGGTTCGTCCGCTGGCTGCTGGAGTGCCTCGAGCCGCTCGGAACGGAGGCGACCGCCTTCATGGGCGCCCTGCGCGAGCGTGAGCGCACCGAGGGCCTGGCCTCCGCTCCGGAGCAGGTCCGCCCCGTGTCAGCGGGCGGAGCGCCACCCGCGCCGCGCAGCCTCCGCAAGAATCCCCGGCTGCAGGCCCGGCCGATCACCGACGCGGGGTACCTGCTGGCCTTCGTCCCCGAGACCCCCAGGGTCCAGCTATTGAACCTCCACTCCTGGATCATTTCCGAGCTGTGCGACGGCCGGAGCCAGCGTGCCATTGGGGAGCAGTATCACTCCATCGTCGGAGAGGCCCTCCCCCCCGAGCAGGTGAGCGCGCAACTGAGCGCCGGCCTGGAGCAGCTCGAGGCCTGCCACATCATCACCTCCGCGCCCACGGCGGAGGGCGCGTAGGAGGCGTGTGGCCCGCCGGGCAACACGGGCTCGTCACGCCGTGGCACCGAAGTTGAAGGCATCCCCAAACGAGAGCTGCCCCCTCTCGTCAGAACGTCCCGGCGATTCCGTTGAGCGCAAGAGAGAGCGTCACGGACGGCTGTCCATGGTGAGCCTTGGTTTGGAATGCTGGGAGGACGTGCGCCTTCGGAGAAGAGTCGAGCAGCATCCACAGGGCAAAAGCAGTGAGCGGGACGGAGACACCGCCCGTAATCAGCCCAGCCGTGCACATTCCTCCGCGCTTCTGCACCTCGCTGCACCCGACCGCGGTGAGCGTGGTGGCAGTGACCAGACCCATGCCTCCAAGCGTGGTGAAGACGATTCCATTCACGTGTTTCGCATACGAAGTGCCCTCCGCCACCAGAATGGCGTGACGCGCCCGCAGCGCTTCCCGGCCGACACCGGGGATGAAAAGCCTGTCACCATTCCGCGATTTCAAAAACAGATGCTGCCGCGGGCTGAACAACTGCGTGCACGGCGTGGTGCAGACCAGATCCTTGCCGGCATAAACGTCCCAAACCTGATCTTCATATTCCGAGACGACGCTCACCGCGACCATGCCCGGCGGCGGTTCCGCGACTGGCCCGTCCTCGGCCGAAGGTGCAACGGCGACGCGCCGGATGCAACCGGGCAGCACGGAGCTGAGGAACAGGGCAACGGACAGAGTGAGTGCGCGCATGAAATGGACCCTACGGCAAGTGGAGCAAGGTGAAGCGAACCTTCCACCAGCCTCCTCCAGGATGGTGGGGGTAAGCCGCTCGTCCCCCCACTGCCACCCCGGGCGGCCTGGCGATGCGGCCGACGCGAGCCGCTCGGACCCGGGGGCAGGTGGCTCGCCTCGGGGCATGCGAGGACCCATTCTTCTCGCAGGAGGCTTCCATGGCCAAGTGCGAGGTTTGCGGCAACGAGTACTACCTGGCCTTCCAGGTCATCACCGCGGGCGTCACCCACACCTTCGACAGCTTCGAGTGCGCCATCCACAAGCTGGCCCCGGTCTGCGATCACTGCGACTGCAAGGTGCTGGGCCACGGCATCGAGGCCAACGGCACCTTCTACTGTTCTGCCCACTGCGCCCATGCCTCCGGGGCCCGCTCCATCGTGGACAACGCGGATCACGCCCCCGCGCAGTAGGCCGGGGGATTCGAAGTCCCCTACTTCTCCGGCGCCACGAGCACCGCGCGCACCAGCTCCACCGCCGTCTCCGCCAGCTCCCGGAGCTGGCCCGCGCGGCCCTTCTCGACCGCGACGAGGACCAGCTCGTTGATGCCTCCGACGAGCGCCGTCGCCATCGCCGGAGAGAGAGCGCGCAGCTCCGGGTGCTCCCCGCGAGCCGTCCGCACCAGTCCGCGCAGCTGCTCGGCGAAGCGCTGGTGCACCTCGCGCCGCAGCTGCAGCGCGCGCGGGCCGGCGGCGTGGATCTCCAACAGGTACGTCCGTGTCACCTCGGGCTTCGCCTCGAGCGCGTCCAGGTACGCACGCGTCGCGGCCTGGAGCCGCTCCTTCCACGGCAGGCCCGGGGCGGCGGAGGCGGTGGCGATCGCCCGCAGCGTCTCCTCGCTGGCGGCCATGTACGAGGCGAGGAAGCACGCCTCCTTGTCCTCGAAGTGCTCGTAGAAGGTGCGCTTGGACACCCGGGCGTGCCGGACGATGTCCGCGATGGTGGTGGCGGTGTAGCCCTTCTCGGTAATGGATGCCGCCAGCCCTTCGAGCAGCCGGACGCGGCTCGGGTTCTCGGCACTTCCAGGGCGCGGCTCGCTGGACTCGGGGGGGACTTGCATCTGGTACCGTACCGTACCACAACGGGACCCTCACCCCACCCCATCGGAGTCAGGAATGAAGACAGTACAGGGCAAGGTCGCGGCGATCACCGGCGCGGGCTCGGGAATCGGCCGGGCGACGGCGAAGCTGCTGGCGCGGAAAGGCTGCCATGTCGCCATCTCGGATGTGAACGAGAAGGGCCTGGCGGAGACGGAAGCCATGTGCGGCCAGTCCGGCGTCAAGGTGCTCGCCGCCCGGGTGGACGTGGCCAATCGCGGGGAGGTCGAGACGTGGGCGGCTCAGGCCGCGCGGGAACTCGGCGGCGTCAACATCATCATCAACAACGCTGGCGTGGCCCTGGGCTCCACCATCGAAGACACACGCTACGAGGACTTCGAGTGGCTCATGAACATCAACTTCTGGGGCGTGGTGCACGGCACCAAGGCCTTCCTGCCGCACCTCAAGGCCGCGGGAGATGGGCACATCGTCAACATCTCCAGCGTCTTCGGGCTGATCGGCGTGCCCACGCAGGGCGCCTACAACGCCGCCAAGTTCGCCGTGAAGGGCTTCACCGAGGCACTGCGCCAGGAGCTGGAGATCGAGGGGCTCCCCATTGGCGTGACGAGCGTGCACCCCGGCGGCATCAAGACGAACATCGCCCGGAACGCCCGCGTCACCATGAGGAAGGGCTGGGTGGATGAGCAGTCCAACAGCGACTTCGAGAAGGCCTTCTCCACCACGCCGGAGCAGGCGGCGCAGGACATCCTCCAGGCCATTCTCAAGAATCGCCGGCGCCAGCTCATCGGCGCCGACGCGGTGCTGATCGACCTGGTGCAGCGAGCCCTGCCGACGCTCTACCAGTCGCTGCTGGTGGCGGGCGCCCGGCGGCGCCGGCAGAAGCTGCTGAACAAGGCCGGGTAATTACCCCTCCATCACGGGGCCGGCGCCCAGCGTCGCCTTCTTCCCGGACTCCTCACGGGCCTTGGGAGCCGGCGCCTCGCGCGGCGTCATGCCGTAGCCGCCCAGGGACATGCCGGTGTGGTAGGCGCGCTCGCCATGGACGTGGGGATCCAGGCCCTCGAACTCGGCCTCGGCGTCCACGCGCAGCCCCACCACCGCCTGCACCACCTTGAGGAGGACGAAGGTAAGGAGCGCGGAGAAGGCGGCCACGGCCAGCACGCTGAGCGCCTGCTTGCCGAGAAGGGCCCAGTTGCCGCTCGCGAGGAGGCCATCGGCCCCCGCCGGGTTGACGGCCACCGTGGCGAACACCCCCGTGAGCAGGGCGCCGAGCAGGCCCCCCACCCCGTGCACGCCGACGACATCCAACGCATCGTCGTAGCGGAGGTGCTCCTTGAGGAGGACGCCGCCGTAGCAGGCCGCGCCGGCCAGGAGCCCGATGGCCAGCGCGCCCATGGGCGGGACGAAGCCGGCCGCCGGAGTGATGCCCACCAGCCCCGCCACGAGCCCGCTGGCGGCCCCGAGCGCCGTCACCTTCTTCAGCCGCACCAAGTCCACGACGCCCCACGCCACCGCGCCGGCCGCGGCCGCCAGGTGGGTGTTCGCCGCGGCGACACCGGCCAGTTCGTTGGCGGCGAGCGCACTGCCCGCGTTGAAGCCGAACCAGCCAAACCAGAGGAGCCCCGCCCCCACCAGGGTGAAGGTGAGGTTATGCGGGGGCTGACGCGCGCCCCGGCGGCGGCCCACCACGAGCGCCACCACGAGCGCCGACACACCACTGGTGAGGTGCACCACGGCGCCGCCCGCGAAGTCGAGCGCGCCCAGCTTCAGCAGCCAGCCGTCCGGAGCCCACACCCAGTGCGCCACGGGGGGCGTAGACGAACGTCGTCCACAGCACGGTGAAGAGCAGGAAGGCGGAGAACTTGAGCCGCTCGGGGTACGCGCCGCTGATGAGCGCGGGCGTGATGGCGGCGAAGGTGCCCTGGAAGAGGAAGAAGAGGATGTGGGGCAGCGTGCCCTTGGCCTCCTGCCCCACGTCCTTCATGAACAGGTGCGTGGCCCCTCCGATGAGCCCTCCGTGGCTCTCTCCGAAAGCGAGCGAGTAACCCCACAGCGCCCACACCACCGTCACCACCGCCAGAGCCCCGAAGCTGTGCATGAGGGTGGAGAGCACGTTCTTGCCCTGCACCATGCCCCCGTAGAAGAGCGCCAACCCCGGCACCCGCCAGCCCCCTGCTGGCGGGCTTTTTTATTTCCCGCCGCCCGTTGCACCCCACACCCGCAGGTCCGAGGAGAACAAGACGATGTCAACGGCCGTGAACGAGAAGCTTCCCGCGCATCCACTGGATTCGATCTCCTTCGGTAAGATCGTGCAGATCCGCGAGGGGCTGCTCCGTGCCCAGGCAACCGGCAAGCGGGTGATCCGTTTCGAGTCCGGTGACCCCAGCTTCTCGATCGCGCCGCACGTGGCGGAGGCGAGCAGCGCGGCGATGAAGGCGGGCAAGACCCACTACGTGCCGAACGACGGTATTCCGGAGCTGCGCGCGGCGCTGGCCGACAAGCTGCGGCAGAAGAACGGCATCCAGGGCGCGACGGCGGAGCAGGTCTTCCTGACCAACGGCGCGATGCACGCGCTGTACGTGACCTTCGGCGCGCTGCTCACGCTGGGAGACGAGGTGATCCTCCCCGATCCCATGTGGACCGAGGTGGCGGAGAACGTGAAGCTCGCCGGGGGCAAGCCGGTGGGCATCCCGGTGCGCGCCGAGGAGGGCTATGCCTACCGCCCCGAGGCCATCGCGGCGGCGATCACCCCGCGCACGCGCGCCATCTTCCTCAACACGCCGCACAATCCCACGGGCGCCGTCATGCCGCGCGAGACGCTGGAGGCGATCGTCGCACTGGCGCGCAAGCATGACCTGTGGATCGTCTCGGACGAGGCGTACGAGGACGTCATCTACGAGCCGCACGTGCACCACTCCATCGCCTCGCTGGCCGGGGACTGGGCCGAGCGCGTCATCAGCGTCTATTCCTTCTCCAAGAGCCACGCCATGAGCGGGCTGCGCACGGGCTACCTGCACACGCCCTGGCCGCTGCTGCAGAAGCGGGTGCAGAAGCTCTTGCGCTGTACCATCAACGGCGTGAACAGCCTGGCGCAGTGGGGCGCCCTGGCGGCGGTGACGGGACCGCAGGACAACCTGCAGGCGATGCGCGCCGAGTACCGCGTGCGGCGCGACGCGCTGGTGAAGGCGCTGGAGGGAATCCCGGGCGTGCGCCCCTTCACCCCGCGCGGGGCGTTCTACGTGTGGGCGGAGCTCGAGCCCTCGCTCTACGCGCGGTTGGATGTCGCCAACGCGGACGCGCTGTCGGCGAGGCTGGCGGCGCAGGGCATTGGCAGCGCGCCCGGCGATGCCTTCGGCCACTCGTGCGACAACGCCATCCGCTTCGCCTTCAGCTGCGACACGAAGATGGTTCTGGAGGGCGCCGAACTGCTGCGCGCGGCGCTGCTCGGCCAGGGGGCGCGATGAGCGGACGCTTGACCGTGGCCCTCGGGCAGGCGGTGTAGGCCTCCAGGGGCCCGCTGGCGCCGGGTCCGCCCCGGCGTCAGTTGAAGCCCTGATTTTCTCTTTTCCTGAGAATCCCGCTTAACAAGACCTCCCGGACCGGGTATGGTGGCCTCAGTTCCCCCTTCCCCCTGACGACGAGGCCGGCGATGAAACGCCTTGGTACCCTTTTGTCTTGTGCCGCGGTGCTGGTGGCCTGTGAGCCCTCCACGGACACTTCCCCGACGGATGGCGTGGCCGCCGAAGCGGTCGGTGTGACGACGCAGACGGTCCGCGACGACGTGGCGGGCATCGCCATCGAGGTGCCGAGCGACTGGCGCGTGCAGCAGGATCCGGTGCTGTTCAACACCTACGGCTTCGCGCTGTTCGAGCCGGGTGGCGCCATGAGCGGCGGGCATGAGCGCTCGCCGGTGGCTCGCGTCGCGCTGGCGTATCAGGTCAAGCCGGACCAGATCGAAGGCCTGGTGCAGGATCTGATGAGCAAGTACCAGGAGTTCTCCCCCACCCGCTCCGAGGTGGTGGTGGGCCAGGGCCTGCGAGGCACGGTGGTGAGCGGCTTGCCGGGCACGGATCCGTACTCGCTGGTGTACGTGGCGGACGGCGACCGGGTGTACCGGATCGGCCTGTGGACGATGGAGCCGGGGCTGGACTCGCGCGCCCGGGGCGTGTTGGCCAGCCTGCGGTTCGAGCAGCCCAAGCGCTCCGTGCAGTCGCTGAACCTGGTGCCCGTGGAGCAGGCGAAGTACGCCACGCCCCCCGCGGAGCAGCTCGCCTTCAACCAGCGAGCGCAGGCCGAGCGCATCCTGCTCACCGCCCTTGAAGGTGGCGAGCCCACGCAGGAGCAGGACGTGCAGGAGGCTGACGTCTCCGCGCAGCAGACGGCGTGCGAGTTCGGGCAGCCGGGCGGCATGTTCTGGCAGACGGTGTGGGACTACACCAACAAGTTCTACAGCGGCTACACGACGGTCTACTCCGGCACGTACTACAACCTCCGCCCTGGGGACCCGGGTTGGAGCGCCATGAGCGGCAACTACGGCAGCTGGTGGGGGCAGAACTACCACGTCCGCAAGTGCAACACGGGGCTGCTCAACCAGTACTACGCCAACGACTGGCCGGCGCATAAGAACGCCAACGTGTACCCGGCGATCACCGGCACGGTGGAGTGGGCGGGCTGGGACTACGCCGACAGCGAGGGCTACTACACACTGGGCAACTACGTGGTGGTCCGCAACAACGGCTACCGGGCCATCATGGCGCACCTGACGAGCGTCGCGTCTGGGATTACCTGGGGCACGAGCGTCGGGATGAACACGATCATCGGCTACGCCGGCAAGACGGGAGGCCCGTGGGACGAGCACGTGCACTCCCGAGTCGCCTACGGCGAGTCGCTCACCTACAACGGCCAGCCCTACGGCGGCAGCACGGTGTGGCCCAACAAGCTGCGGTGCGTCTCCTGCCAGGCGAACGATCCGGGTGATGCCGCGGGCAACGGCGACGGGCAGTTCGACGTCAAGGACAGCACTGGGGCCAAGTTCTACACGCGCTTCTACCACGGCCGCTGGATGAGGGGCTGAGCGGCCCCCCCGGACTCAGTCCTTGATGAAGTCCGGGAACGCGATGTCCATGGGACCGTCGAACCACGAGGCGTACGCGCGCTCATCCGCCACCGGATAGACGCGCCCGTACGTCTCGCGGAAGTGGGCCGCCCAGTCTGGCTTCCGCCCATCCACATCGGTGAAGCCGTACTCCCGGGCGAGATCCCAGGAGCTGAAGACGCGGCCCGCCTTGCGCCGGACGTCCGGATCCGCGGCGAGCGCCGTGACTCCGCGCGCCACGTAGTACGGCGTCTCCGAGGCGATGAAGTTGGGATCCTTCGCCGCACCATCCCGCCACGTCGCCTCGGTGACGCCGAAATGCTCGAGCATCGTCTCCGAGCGGAGGAAGCCCGGCGTGACGGCGAGGGCCGTCATCCCGGGCTTCTTCCGGAGCTCGGTGGCCATCGCGAAGGCGAGGCGGATGACGGACATCTTGGCCAGGTCGTAGAACAGGTTGCCGCGATAGCCGAAGTGATCGCCATCGGTCACCTCGACGATCAACCCGCGCTCCCCCTCGAGCAGGAGGGGCACGGCATGGCGGCTCGTCACGATGTGGGACCAGACCGCCCGATCGAGCAGCAGGTGCCCCTTCTCCAGGGAGAGCTTCCAGAAGGGCGCTCCGAAATCGGTCAGCTCGTCACCGCCCCAGATGTCGTTCACGAGCACATCCAGCCTGCCGTGCTCGGCACGGATGCGTGCGCAGAGGGCCTCTACCTCTGACTCCACCGTGTGGTCGGCACGCACGGCGATCCCCCTGCCCCCTCGCGCGGTGACCAGTTCGGCCGTCTCCTCGATCGTCTCGGGGCGGCGATCCAGCTCCAGGAAGGGACCGGGACCCTTGCCCCGCTCCGTCTGCGCGCGGGTGCTGCGGCCCGTGCAGTAGACGGTCGCCCCCGCCTCGCCGAGCGTGCAGGCGATCGCGCGCCCCGCACCGCGTGTAGCTCCTGCGACCAGGCAGATCCTTCCCTCCAGCGTCTTCTTCACGGCGTCTCCCTCCGGGCTGCGTGTCCCCAGCTCCAATGATGTGGACGGTGACCCTACCGGACGATTGTTGACACCTCCTGTCAGGAATGGGCGCTACCCTTGTGCCCCCATGCGGGGATTCCCGTGTACGCCCAACCCGGCCGACCGGCGGCATCGGGTTGCTCCCGGGCTGGCGCACCAACCTCACGGGCCTCACCGAGCCTGACGATCGACTTCGAACGCCTTTCGATCGCCCTCTCACAACTCGTCCTGATCGGCCGGGGGGCCGAGGTCCTCGAGCCACCGGAGCTGCGCGCCCGCCTCGGAGCGCTCGCGAGCGATTTGAGCGCTCTCTACGGAACGCAATGGCAGCGAGGACGTGACATCCCAAAGTTGGCGGTGAAATAAAAACCCGCCCCTCCCGTCCAGATGGGTGTTCGCAGCAACCCACACCGGGAGCCTCCACCATGAAGACGCTGAAACCGTTCTCCTCCGCCCTCGTTGCCGCCCTCCTCCTCGCCGGCTCTGCGCACGCCCAGTCCCAGAAGATTCAACTGCGCACGCCGGATCGACAGGAGATTCGCGCGCCGGACCGCCAGGAAGAGCGTCAGGAGGCGCGCCAGAACAACGCCGAGCGCAGGGACGACCGCAAGGACGTGGCCGAGCTGGAGCGCGTGCTGGAGCGCTTCGACAAGGCGCGGGATCGCAGGCACAACACCGCCGAGCTGGCCGCGGTGGACAACCGGCTGCGCGAGCTGCTGAAGGCGGAGCTGGCCGAGGGCCGCAATGAGAAGGCCCAGGCCAAGGCCGAGACGCGCCGGGAGTGGGGCGAGAGCCGCGCGGAGAACCGGGATGACGTCCGGGACGCGCGGACCGAGGCGGCCTCGCAGGCGGCCCGCAGGACGATCGCCCGGGAGCTGGACTCGCTCATGGGGGCCCGCTCCCAGGCGCAGCTCAACCGCAAGCGCGAGCTCATCGTGGAGCTGGTGCGGCTCGGCAAGCAGGAGCTGCGGCAGGACCGGCAGGAGCAGCGCGAGGACCGCAAGGACCGCAAGGACCGCAAGGACCGCCGCTACTAACCACCGCTACTCGAGAGCCCCCGGCCCTCGCCAGACCGTCCCTGGTGAGGGCCCCGCTGTATGGACGCCCCGTCAGCGCCGCGTGTCACGCCGCTTCTGCTGGCGCGCATACTCCGAGCGCAGCGCGCCGCCGATGCGTTTGCCGCTCACCTTGGTCATTTTCGAGACCGGGTTGCCCAGCTTCCGGGGCTTGATGGACCCCCCGTTCGTCTGGGGGGTGGGATATCGGTTGTCCCTCATCCTCATGGGGTGCGTCCTCACGGCAGAGGAGACGAAGCTGGTGCGGGACGAGAGCGCCCGCCAGCCCGCTCGGAGTCAGACCATCCATCATCGTTAACGCCCGGCGGCTTCCGGGGATGCCCGAAGCTCCAGAGAGCGGCCACCAGGCAGCCAGGCGAGCCCTGGCCACCGCCCGTGTGTCTGGCATTCACCCCTGGCTCGTACGTAAAGGCCGAGACGCTTCCTGCCCAGGTGGGGACTACTTTCCCCTGCTGCTGGTGTCTCAGTGGAATGGGGCTTCTGTCCTCGGCCCGGGGGAGGAAATCCGGAGTGAACCTCGAGACACATGGGTCCACGAGCCCACCCGCCTCCCTGGCCGACCTGCTGGAATCCCGGCGAGACGCCATCACCCAGCAGTGGATCGAGCGGCTACACGCGGGCCTGGCGCCAGGACCCCGGAGCCGGTCCGCCCTGGAGGACCATCTCGAGAATTACCTCCAGGAGATGGCCGCGGTGCTGCGCCGCACCGGAGACAGCGGATCCACCGCGGTGCCGAACCAGAGCGCCCAGGCCCGGGCGCACGGCGGCCAACGCCTGAGCCAGGGCTTCAATCTCCAGGCGGTGGTGCGTGAGTATGGCGTCCTGCACGACTGCATCCTCGAGCAGGCGAGACAGGAGGGCGTGTCCCTCTCCCTCACGGAGGTCCAGGGCCTGGTCTCCTTCATCGTCACCGGCATCGCCGAGGCGGTGGACGCGTACACGCTCCAGCGCGACGAGGTGCAGCGCCAGGACCAGCTCACCGCGCAGCAGGAGGCCGAGGCCACTCGCGCCCGGTTGCTGAAGGAGTCCGAGGCCCAGCGCGAACGCCTGTCCGCCCTCTTCCAGGAAGCGCCTGCGCTCATCTTCGTCCTGCAAGGGCCCGAGCACATCCTCACCATGGCCAACCCCCGCCTCCATCAGGCCATCGGGAAACGGGAGATATTGGGCAAGCCCCTGCGCGAGGCGCTGCCGGAGCTGGAGGATCAGGGCTTCCGCGTGCTGCTCGACAACGTCTACCGCACGGGCGAGCCCGCCGTGGGCCACGAGGTGCGGGTCTGGGTGTACCGCGACGGCGGCCTGCCGGTGGAGTGCTTCTTCAACTTCGTCTACGCCCCCTACCGGGGAGCGGATGGGCGGATGGAAGGCGTCTTCGTGCACGCGGTGGAGGTGACGGAGCTGGTGCGCGAGCGCCACAAGACGGAAGAGGCCCTCGCGCTACTGGACACCCTGCTCACCACCGCCCCCGTGGGACTGTCCTTCCTGGACAGGGATCTGCGCTACGTGCGCGTCAACCAGATGTTGGCGGACATCGTCGGCGCTCCCATCGAGAACATCCTCGGACAGGAGGCGAAGGAGGTCGTTCCCGGACTGGCCACCCAGCTGGCGCCCATGCGCCGCCAGGTGCTGGAGACGGGGCAGGCGGTGCTCGGCCAGGAGGTGACGGGCACCACCCCCGCGACGGGTGGAGAGGTCCACCACTGGCTCATCAACCACGCCCCGGTGCGCAACCGCGCTGGCGAGGTCTTCCTCGTGGCCAGCGCGGTGCTGGACATCACCGAGCGCAAGCGCGCCGAGAGCGCGACCGAGGAGCGCTTCCGCCTGTTGGTGGAGGGCGTGGAGGACTACGCCATCTTCATGCTGGATCCCGAGGGCCGGGTGGCGAGCTGGAATCCAGGGGCCGAGCGCATCAAGGGCTGGAAGGAGGAAGAGGTGCTCGGCCACTCCCTCTCCCTCTTCTACCTGCCCGGGGACGTCATGGCCGGGGTGCCCGAGGAGTCGCTGCGCATCGCCGCCTCCGAGGGGCAGTACCGGACGGAGGCCCTGCTGGTGCGCAAGGACGGCACCCGGTTCTGGGCGGATGTCCTCATCAGCGCCCTGCGCGACGAGCGGGGTGCCTTGCGCGGGTTCGCGAAAATCACCCGGGATATCTCGCCGCGGCGGAAGGCCGAGGAAGCCCTGCGCGCGACGACGCGGCGGCTCGAGGCCATCCTGGAGACGGCGGTGGACGGCATCATCACCATCGACGAGCAGGGCTCCATCCAGAGCGTCAACCCGGCCACGGTGCGCATCTTCGGCTACGCGCCCGAGGAGCTGCTCGGCCGGGAGATGCGCCACCTGGTGCCCGAGCCCCAGCAGCGCAGGAACGTCGGCATGGGGGTGCGCAAGCTCATCGGCATCGGGCGCGAGGTGCACGGCCGGCGCAAGGACGGGAGCGTCTTCCCCCTGGAGCTCTCCGTCAGCGAGACGCTGCTCCCCCAGGGGCGCTTCTTCACCTGCATCGTGCGCGACATCACCGCGCGCAAACGCGCCGAGGAGGCCCAGGCCCTCTTCGTCGAGGTGGGCACGCTGTTGTCCCAATCGCTCGACGTCCACACCACCCTGAAGAGCCTTGCCTCGCTCGTCGTGTCGCACCTGGCGGACTACTGCATGGTGGATCTGCTCAACGAGGACGGGCAGCTGCACCGGCTGGAGCTGACGGCCCGGGACGCGGATCGGCAGGCCCTGCTGCACCACTCGATGATGTACCCGCCCCACCTGGGAAATGGGGGCGTCATGCTCCAGTTGTTGAACACCGGCGTGCCCCTGGCCGAACCGGATGTCACCTCCGAGTGGCTGGACTCCATCGCCCGTAACGAGGAGCACCGGGCGCTGCTGGAGGCGCTTGCCCTCAAGTCCGTCATCCTCGTGCCCCTGGTGGCGAGGGATCGCAAGCTCGGCATCATCTCCTTCGCGTGGAACCGGTACCGCCCCACGTGCACCTCCTCGGACCTGGAGGTGGCCCGCGGGGTGGCCGATCGCGCGGCCATGGCGCTCGACAACGCGCGGCTCTACCAGGAGGCCCAGGCGGCCATCCAGGAGCGTGAGGATCTCGTGGCCATCGTCAGTCACGATCTGCGCACGCCCCTCAACGCCATCGCCCTGTCCGCCACCACGCTGCTCAAGCGCGAGGACGTGGACGAGCGCATCACGAAGACGGCCCAGCGCATCCACAGCTCGGCGGACCGGGCCAGCCGGATGATCCGCGACCTGCTCGACTTCAACCAGGCGCGCATGCGGGGCATCCCCGTGCACCGCGAGCCGCTGAATCTCCACGAGCATGTCCGGCGGGTGGTGACGGAGGTGCGGCTGGCCTGGCCCGAGCGGCGCGTCTCCTTCCAGGCCAGCGGAGACGGCTGGGGCCAATGGGATGGGGACCGGCTGGCGCAGGTCGTCACCAACCTGGTGGGCAACGCGCTCCAGCACAGCCCCCGGCACACGCCCGTGCGGGTGTCCACCCGGAGCGAGGGCCCGGACGTCCTGCTCGAGGTGCACAACGAAGGCAACCCCATCTCCCCCGAGGTGCTACCGGGACTCTTCGAGCCCTATCAGCGGGGACCGGATGCCGGAGCGCGCCAGGGGAGCCTGGGGCTGGGCCTCTTCATCACCCGGCAGATCGTCCTCGGCCACGGAGGCACCATCAACGTGAGCTCCACCGAGGAGGAGGGCACCACCTTCACCGTGCGCCTGCCTCGGCGCCTGGCGGATCAGGACCAACTGATGTCGTAGTCCACGTCGATGGGGGACAACCGGTGCCCGCGCACCACGACGCCCGGGACGGCAGCGCGCTCCACCACGGAGGTGAGGATGCCCTCGATGTAGAGCATGGGCAGGAAGTCCCGGCGCGCGACAATGCGCACGTGCTTGTCCCCGAGCCGCTCCATGGAGCGCTCGCCATAGCTCAACGCGGCGCGGCAGGCATTGGGGAAGGTGGAGAGCAACCGGTGCGGATCGTTCCCGGCGAGCGCCACCATCGTCTTGCCCACGGTGGACTGGAGGAAGTCCTCGGTGGCCCGCCGCCCGAGCCGGTGCAGGACGGCATCCTTGCCGCCCATCTTCGGGCCGAGCACATCCGCGGCGGTGTAGATGGCCTTGAGCAGGTCCGCCACCGGGTAGCTGCGGAAGTCGACGAACTTCCGATCCCCGGCGGCCGCGAGGCACTTCATCCGGGCTTCCTCGCCCCCGAACGAGCGCGCCGCGTCGAACAGACCATTGAAGAACATGCCGCGGGCGGTATCCGCGGGGGTGGTCAGGGAGAGAAGATGTTCCAGTCCAGGGGCGGGAATCGCGGAGGTGGGTAGCGGCACGGTGGGGGGGACTCCAGGACAGGTCCGGCGCCCTCCATTAGAGCGCAAAATGCGGCCTTCACCACCTATCGCGTCGGCATACCCGCTCAGGACCCATCACTCCCCCTCCCCGCCTCCAGGATTCCTGGATTTTTCAATCGCGCTACAGCGCTGTAGAGCGCCCACCGGGCCCATTGTGGCACCGGTGGGCGCTTGGTCAGGCGCGAGCCGAGCGTTCGCCTACGGCAGATCCTCGACCAGCAGGAGGTTCTGTCCGCGGTGCCAGCCGAAGTAGTTCGAGCCGCAGGAGCTTCCATCCCCATGCAGCGTGGTCGACCAGATGGAGAACGTATGGTAGCCGGGCGTCAGGTTCGGAATGATGCACGTCTGGTTCGCCGGGTGGTGGTGGTCCTGCGCAGCGCCCGTATTCCACACGTGCTGGCTGTTGATGCACCCGGTGGGCTGGTAGTCGACATAGAGCTGGAAGAAGCCCCAACGCCCATTGCAGCCAGCAGCCGCGCGGAACGTGTCCGAGTACGTGACCTTCACTGCCTTACCGGGAGCGCTGACGTTATGGACGATCTGTCGCGCGCCGACGCCAGCCCATACTCCTGAGATTTCGCCACTTGCGAAGCCCATGTTCGAGTAGGTGAGCCCCGTGTTCGGGAGTTCCTCGACAAGAAGGAGCGGGTTGCTCCGCTCCCAGCCCAGGTAAGCTTGACCGCTCGAGTTCGCCGAAAGAGTGACGTCCAGCGTGTGCTGAGCTGCGGAGACGTTCGGCAGGATGCAGGTCATCACGAACGGATTGTGCAGATCGCCACCAGTTCCTTGGGCGTCGTACTTGCCCGTGTAGCAGCTGGTGTTGACGCCATCGAGCCGTACCATCACCGTGCCCCATCCACCGTTCTGGTTGTACCCCACGCGGAGGGTGTCCGCGAGCGTCACCTTGAGCAGCGTGGATGCGGACTGCTTGAGGAACGTCACTTCACGCCCACTTGCCTTGGAGTACGACGGGACTGCCGTAACGCTCGCCTCCCCGGCCTTCGAAAACGCGTAGGGTTTGGTTCCATCCAGTTCTTCGGCGAGAAGCAACGCACTGCCGTTCGTTCCAGCGCCTACGTAACTGGTTCCTCCGCTCGCCATCGACCACACGTCGAACTCATACAGGCCCTTCGGTAGCTGCTCAGTGAGGCAGACGTTCGCGAACGGCAGATGATAGTTCTGGTTCCAACCGGCTGCATTCCAGTTGTACTGCCGGGCGTCGCAACCCACGCTGCTGCCGTTCATGCGCACCGAGTACCAACCGTTCCCCATGTTGTAGCTGGCGCCAACCCGGAAGTTGTCGGAGACGGTGAGCTTGATGCGCGACGTATCGCTGGTCTTGTAGATCCAGACCCGGCGCGACACGGGAACCCACAGGTTGGTGATCTCACCGGATTCGTAGCTTTTCGGTGTGTTGATCGCCCACTTCGTCCGGAAGAAATTGGCCGTGCTGCACACGAGCTGGGTCGTCGTGACCTCGGAATCGCTCAGTGTCCCGTCGCCATTCGAGTCGAACCCACTCTTCACGGCCGTGCCGCCGTACGCGCAGTTGGCGCCCGCGGGCTCGGTGTCGAGCCGCACGAGAGCCTCACCCCGGTTCGGATCAAACGTCTCCGTGAGCCCGTTGCACACGAACGTGGTGTTCGTCACCTCGGTGATGCCGAGCGTTCCGTCACCATCCGCATCGAAGCCGCTCTTCACGGCCGTGCCGCCCTGGCCGCAGTTCGCATTGGCCGGCGCGGCGTCGAGCCTGACCAGTGCCTCGGTACCGCTCGTGCCCGTCGAGCCGTTGCAGACGTACTGCGTCGTCGTCACCTCGGTGCTCTCGAGCTGCCCGTTGACGTTCACGTCGATGCCTCCGAGGACGGTCGTTCCACCCTGAGGGCAGTTCCGGCCGGCGGCCTCGGACAGCATCTTCATCAAGTACGTATTCCCCTTCTTCTCGTACTCGCCGTTGCAGAGGAACTGCGTGTGGGTGACCTCGGATTCCCCCTGCAGCCCGTCGGCGTTCGTGTCGAGCCCGGACAGGACGGCGGTGCCGCCGGAAGCACACCGCGCGCCCGCGGCCTCGGGCATCAGCTTCACGAGCGACATTCCGCCCTGTTGGCTGCCGCTCCCGCTGCACACGTACGAGGTCTGCTCCACCTCGTCGTCGTTCAGCGAGCCGTCCCCGTTGTCATCGAGGCCCGTCTGGAGCGCGGTGCCACCCTGGGGACACCTGACTCCTGGTGCCTCGGGGACGAGCCGGACAGCCGCGTTCTTGCCGTTCTGCTCGTCCGCACCCGGCACCTCCGAGGGCGAAGTACACGAGGTAATCGCGAAGACGAGACCGGCCACGACAGACGGGCGCCAACTCCACTGCTGGGACATTCAATTTCTCCTGGATTTCCGAAGCGCGGGACACGCCGCATCGCGGTCCGTTCACGCCTCAGTGCGCGCAAGAAAACTTTGTTTGCCCTATCACCGTCAAGACACCAGACTTGCACCGGAGAGGCGCCAGGAATAACGGCCGATCAGCAGGCAAACATGCTTGATCCATTTCAAGTAAGAAATTGGAACCATCATGTCTCGGGCGTTGCGACAAGGCATTACACCTGCAACGACTTTGCAAGCAGCCGGGCTGGAGAAGCAGACGGCATCCAAGATGAAGGGCTCCGCTGCCCGCTCGGCAAAGGCAAGCGCCTGGTACGGCCTCCCCTGCTCCCCAGGCACTCAGGAACCGCATAGGGCAGGCCCATTTGATTGTCGTATCCCTTCTGATTCATCGCATCGGCGAGCCTACGCCAGCACCGCGTCGAGGGGCTCGGCCGTCCCATTCCCTGGACTTTCCGTGTCGGCCCCACCCGGTACACTGCGTCTCGTTCGCCTCTCCCGACTGAACGCCCCCATGACCGCCGCCCAGACCGCCAAGACCCTCCTCGCCCGCCTTCACGAGGCCCACCCGGGTGCCCGCTACGAGCTCAACTGGAGCACCCCCTTCGAGCTGCTCGTCGCCACCATCCTGGCCGCACAGTGCACGGACGAGCGCGTCAACCGGGTGACCGCGATCCTCTTCAAGAAGTACCCCGGCCCCAAGGCCTTCGCCGAGGCCGACACCGCCGCGCTCGAGGAGGACCTCAAGCCCACCGGCTTCTTCAAGCAGAAGACGAAGTCCGTGCAGGCCATGAGCCGCGAGCTGCTCGCCAGCTTCGGCGGCGAGGTGCCCAAGACGATCGACGAGCTCATCACCCTGCCCGGCGTGGCCCGCAAGACGGCCAACGTCGTGCTCAACACCGCTTTCAACCTCCCCTCGGGCGTCATCGTCGACACCCACGTGGCCCGCGTCAGCCAGCGCATGGGGCTCTCCAAGAAGGAGAAGCCCGAGGAGATCGAGAAGGATTTGATGAAGCTCGTCCCCCAGGAGCAGTGGACCTTCTTCGGGCCCGCGACCGTGTTGCACGGCCGCTACACCTGCACGGCGCGCAAACCCAAGTGCGAGGCCTGCTCCATGAACGACATCTGCCCGAAGCTCGGCGTCGAGGAGAAGTAGGGCGCCGAGTGCCTCACCTGGCGGCGCGAGCCACCCGCGCGAAGTGGTGGGCGAGCCGCTCGAGGAGCTCCCGGTTCTCGGCCTCGGCCGAGCGGAGCTTGGGGAGCTGGGAGCGCAGCTCGTCGAGGTTCTTCTCGTAGAGCTCGACCAGCTCCTCGGCGCCCTGGGTGAACCAGCGGTCGAGCTCATCCGCGGTGAGCTCCAGGTGGAACTGGAAGCCGTACGAGTCGCCGAGCCGGAAGGCTTGCTGGGAGTAGCGATCCGTCGAGGCCAGGAGCGTGGCCCCGGGCACGGCCTTGAAGGTGTCCTGGTGCCAGTGGGCCACGA
This sequence comes from Archangium sp., assembly GCA_035645295.1. GTDB lineage: Bacteria > Myxococcota > Myxococcia > Myxococcales > Myxococcaceae > Archangium. The sequence goes on along the minus strand of DASQMW010000075.1, from coordinate 44,710 downwards.
TGGTGCGCGGGCGCACGCCGGCGATCACGGGATCGGCCAGGGCCTCCTTCGTCCAGCGCACCGGCGCGACGCCCACCTCGAGGCCGTTCTTCCCGACGAAGACCTCGGAGCCGGCCGCGGCTGCCAGGAGCTGCGCGCCCAGGCACAGGCCCAGCACCGGAAGCCCGAGGGCGAGCCGCTCGGTCACCAGCCCCAGCTCCTCGCCGAGGAAGGGATGGCGATCCGCCTCGTAGACGCCCATGGGGCCGCCCAGCACCACCACCAGCTCCGCGTTCAGGTCCTCGCGCTTGACGGAGCGGAAGCGCTTCACCAGCGTGAAGCCCGCCGCCTCCAGCGCCGGACCGAGCAACCCCGGCCCCTCGTGCTCCTCGTGCTGCATCACCACCGCGCGCATGGCGCCTCCTGGATGGGAGTCCGCGCGCAGACTACCCCAGGCAAGGCCTACTTCCGTGGAACCTCGGCCTCGCTCCGGAGCGCCGTGGCCCAGTTCACCCCGCTGAGCGTCTGGAAGGTCACCTGGGCCCGCTGTCCCTGCCGGAGCCCGGACAGCAACATGGGATGCGTCTGGACGGCGAGACTCCGCCCTCCCGCGGAGAGCGTCAACTCCCCGTCCTTGCTGGAGAGGCTGATGATGTGGCCCGTCACCGTGAGGGCGGGCCCCACGCTCTCCGGCACGGGGCGGGTCATTCCCTCCGTCACCAACCAGAGCTGGCCGGACACGGGGACGTAGCGCAACGACGCCTTGGCTCCCGGCTTCAGGCCCAGGAGCTGCCCGGGAGTGCCTCGCAGCTCGGTGGCCGCGCCATCACTGGCGGCGATGACCACCCGGCCCTGGCCCAGGTCCACCTGCCGCACCACCCCCTGGAGTTGCTTGAGCGGAGAGAACGCACCCGCGCCCTTCTTCTGTCCGGGCTGCTGGGCCTGAGCGGGGCCGGAGCCCACCAGGAGTCCCAAGGCCAGCACCGCTCCCATGACAATCCGTCGCATCACATGCTCCCTGGCCGCACCTCGTGGTTCGGCCTCAGTCGTCGGTCCGCCGGCAACGGTAACCACCTCGCGCAGTAACGTCGAAGGCCCCACCCGGAAAACCCGGATGAGGCCTTCATCGCCGCGGAGCGGGGGCTCCGAGCCCTTACGGACAGGGATAGCTGCAGAAGAGCTGCCCGGTGATCGGGTGCTTGTAGCAGGTGGGCGTGCAGTCCTCTGCCTCCACGGGGGCGGACGCGAGGCCCATGCCCAGGGCGATGGCGGCAACGGCGAGGAAGAGAATGCGCTTCATCCGGTGCTCCTTGGAGGGGGGTAAGGGGGTGCGGCCTGGAGAGCATAACGGTTCGGATCAGGGGCCGTAGACCTTTTTCAGTTCTCCCCAAGCTTTCCTGTTTCCACCCACGAGAGCGTCCGCGAGGGAAGGCCCTTCGGCACCCACCGCATAAATCTCCTCACTGAGGAAGGATATAAACCCACACGAAAGGCTGGCGCTGGGAATATTCGCGGAATATCCATCTCGCGCATGGGAAGGATATCGGGAGCCCGCAACCGGAATCATGAGGAGACGCGCTCGCGGCTGCTGCAGAGCGTGGCCCAGCAGCTCCTCGTGGCAGGAGGCTCGCACCCGAGCCTGCGCGTGCTCGCGGAGGGCGCCGGGGTCGATCCCGGGACGCTGAGGCACTACTTCGGCGATCGCCAGGGCGTGGTGCAGGCCGCCTTCGAGTACCTGTTGAAGTTCGGCCAGGAGCGCCAGGCCTGGGCGAGGTCCCTGGCGGAACTGCCCGCGAGAGCGGCTTTCACGCAACTGCTCGGGCAGATCGCCGCCGCGTGGTCGGGGGCGCTGGGCGGCATGCACGCCGCGGGCTTCGCCGAGGGCATGGCCGACTCGGGGCTCGGGCAGATCTACGTCTCGTCGATCCTCGAGCCCACGTTGAGCTCCGTCGAGGAGTTGCTGATCATCTTCCACACGCGCGGAGAGCTGTCCGTGCCGGATGCGCGTGTGGCCGCGCTCGCGCTGATGTCTCCGCTCCTGCTGGCGCTCTTCCACCAGCACCAGTTGCAGGGCCGCCGTTGCCGTCCGCTCGTCCTGGAGGGCTTCATCGAGCAGCACCTGGACGGGTTCCTGAAGGGCTACGCGAAGAAGTAGTTCCAACGTCATTCCACCTGGGAGTTGCCAATGCGTTCACCGCGGTTGTCGCCGGTGCTGGTCCTGTTGTGCCTCGTGGCAGGCTGTCAGTGCGGCCCGGAGGGGGTCCCCATCGTCCCGGAGAAGGTAGTGGGCCACTGCGTCTACGTGAACAGGTTCAGCAGCCTCGAGGAGTGCCGCGACTATGTCGGTGAGTGGACCGACGAGGCCGCGGTGGAGGACTGCGAGGATCAGGGCTCGACGGCGGAGCTGGGCTCGGCGTGCAACCTGGAGGAGCGGCTGGGCTACTGCTTCCTGGGGGGCGAGAACGACCGGTGGACGCGCATCAGCTTCCCTGGAGTGGACGCGCAGAAGTGCGGCTCCATGCAGCGCGGGTGTGAGCTGTTCGGCGGCGGCGTGTTCGATCCCGCCCCCGTGTGCGGTGGGCAGGTGGTGGACTCCGGCGGTGGGACGGGGCTGCCCACGTTCCAGCAGCCAGTGCTCAACTGTGTCGAGCCCAAGCCGGGCGAGCCCCCCGGGATGTCGCCGGGCGGGAAGGTCTGCACGTGGGAGATGATCTCCGGCGCCACCGAGCCCGGCCGCGGCTTCATGGACTACGCGAGCTGCGATCGCGTGCGCACCCAGCGCCCGTACTATCCGGTGCCGCCCGCGCCGAACGCGGAGCGGGAGGATGCGCGCCTGCGGGATCCGGCGTACGTCGCGGAGGTGAACTGGGTGAGGTCCCAGATCGAGTCGACGGCCTGTGTCTGCTGCCACTCGACGCGTGCGCCCCAGGGTCCGTCGAACTGGTACGTCGAGTCGCCGGGCAACTTCATCAACTCCTTCCACCCGAGGGGCCTGGCCATGGGCGCCGGGTGGATCAACACGGTGGGCTTCGGCGCGTACCCTCGCGAGCAGAACAACGGCTTCTCGCGGGCCGCGCCCGAGAACCCGCACGACTCCATCTTCGTCACGACGGATCCGGCGCGGATGCTGAGCTTCTTCGAGACCGAGCTCTTCCACCGGGGCTACAAGCGTGAGGACTTCGCCGACCAGACGTATGGGGCGGGTCCACTGGATGCGCAGCGCTTCTACCGGCCCACGCTCTGCGAGAATGGAGAGGGCGTCGCCGCGGACGGGACGCTCTCCTGGAGGGGCGGCAAGGCACGTTACGTGTACGTGCTCGAGGCGGACGCCACGTCGCCGACGGTGCCGCCGAACCTCGATCTGCCCGAGGGCACGCTCTGGCGCATCGACGTTCCGGTGGACGGAACCCCCGTCACGAGCGGCACGGTGCGGTACGGAGTCGTCCCCTCCGGCTTGTCGCAGCGCTTCCCGGCGTCCGGCCGGCCCGGCTCGCTGACGAGCGGGAAGACGTACTACCTCTACGTGCTCGCGGACATCATCGTCCCGGTCACCCGCTGCCTCTTCACCATGCCGTAGTGGGCTGGGGCCGGTCCTCCGCAGCACCCGGGACCGGCCCCTCCACAATTTCTGCACGAACATTCCCCGGGAGGTGCACGGGGCCTCCATTCGGGTTGCACCCCCCTGCCCCACTCTGGGCCCATGAGCCCAGACACCCTTCTTCCCACGCCTACGCCCACGCCACCGCGTCCGCCGGCGGACTCGCCGGTCCGGCGGGCGTTCGGGTGGCTCGTCCGCCACCACGTCTTTGGCAGCCTCTTCATCGTCGTCTTCGCCACGGCGGTCATCGCCAGCCAGGTGGCGGACCGGACGGACTTCGCCAGCTCGGAGCTGGCCCGGGACGTGGAGGATCGCTGGGGCGCCCCCGTCGTCCAGCCAGCGCCCTCGCTGCGCTACGTGCAGAGCGGCACCATCTTCACCGAGCTCAAGCCCCTGCCCTTCGACAAGCAGCACGTGCAGGTGCAGTCGCGGATGAACTACCGCAAGCGGGGCCTGCGCTACTTCTCCGGCTTCGACTTCACCCTCTCGGCCGACTACGCCGTCGTCAACCGCGAGGGCCACGACATCGACGTGGCCTTCATCTTCCCCATCGAGGTGGACAAGTCCCAGGTGCTCCTCTCGGAGCTCCAGTTCCTCGTCAATGGCGCCGAGTCGGACCTGGATCTCGGCGAGTCCGGCAACCGGCTCGTCTGGACGGGCCGCATCTCCCAGGGGGCCACCAGTACCTTCTCCATCCGCTACCGCGCCCGGGGCCTCGACTCCTTCATCTACAAGCTGGATCCCGCCCTGCCGGCCCGTGACGTGCGGCTGCACCTCGCCGTCGAGGGCGGCGAGAACTTCGACTATCCGCCCCAGGTCCTCTCGGCCACCCAGGTGGAGACCGGGCGCGGCACGGTGGCGCTCGACTGGGCCTTCCAGTCGCTCGAGTCGGGGGTGAACCTCGGCGTCATCCTGCCCTCGGTGGAGGCGTACGACATCGTCGTCTCCACCATGGCGGGCCGCGCCTGGGTGCCCTTCCTCGCCCTCATGGCCCTGCTGGCCGCCTTCAGCATCCGCCACCGCAGGCCGCTCGCCTTCTACGAGTCGTACCTGCTGGCCGCCGCCTACGGCTTCTTCTTCGTGTTGCTCGCCTACCTCGCGGCCTTCATGAACTTCTACGTGGCCTATGCCCTGGCCACCCTGGGGCTCGGCGCGGCGGTGGTCCTCTACGTGAAGCGCCTCTTCCCCCAGGAGCGGACCTCCCACCTGGCGGGCACCTGGGCGGCCACCCTCGTGGTGCCCACCACCGCAGTCATCCTCCAGGGCTACACCGGCCTCATCTACACCCTGGAGATCCTCGCGGCGCTGCTCGGCCTGATGGCCCTCTCCACCCGCGCGAGTGTGCGGGCCCTGCTCTCGGATCTCCCACCCGGCGGTGAGCCGCCGCACGCCCTCGTCACCCAGGAAGTGAGGTGAACCATGTGGACCTCTTCTCTCGTACTCGGATTGCTGCTGACCGCTTCGGCGAGCTCCCCTTTCGCACCTCCGGTCTCGGGCTCCGCGACCATTCCCCTCGAGGAGCTGCTCCCGCTGTACGCGAAGCGCCCGGAGCAGGCACCGCTCGCGCCCCCCACGGACGCCCTGGTGGTGAAGAGCCAGCTCAAGGGACGCCTCACCGCGGACGCGCTGCTGGTGGACGCGCACTTCGAGGTGGAGGTGCTCGCCAGCGGGCGCTGGACGCAGGTGCGGCTGCTGCGGCTCGACGCGGACACGTACCTCACGTCGCTCCCCTCGCTGGAGGCCGCCACGGTGGGTGCGCTGGAGGACCATCTCAGCCTGGTGACGCGCGAGCCCGGCCGTTACAGCTTCGACGTCAGTCTCGCGCTCCGGCCCCCGGGCAGCGGCGCGGATCGCCAGGTGCAGCTGCGCTTCGGGCCCCAGGTCACGCCGGTGCCGCTCCGGCTGGAGGCGGATGCCTCGGCCTTCACGGTGACCGAGCCGCTCGCTTCCGGGAGCGAGGATGCCGATGTGTACCCCCGGCAGGGCGTGCTGCGGATCGGCTGGCGCACGGCCGTCGCGCCCAGGGTGGCCCGTCACGTGGTGCGTCCGCCGCTGGAGCCGAGCATCCCCGAGGCCCACGCCTCCTGGGTGTCCACGCTGGAGGGGAAGGCCTCGGTGCGCGTGCGCTACGCACTGCGGCTGGATCGCGAGCAGGAGCTCGAGCTGGAGCTTCCCGAGGGCCACCGGCTCGAGCGGGTGCTGCTCGACTCCGTGCCCCTGGTGCCCGCGGAGAAGGACGGCCGGCTGAAGCTGAAGGTGGCCCCGGCGCGGTTCGGGGAGACGGAGGCCTCACTGGAGGTGGTGCTGGCCAGGGACCTGGGCGTCTTCCACCTGTCGGGCCGGTTGAAGCTCGCACTGCCCCGGGTGTCCTGGCCCGTGGCCACGGTGCGGGCGCGGGCGCACTTCCCGGCCGTCTTCAACTACCGGCGCGAGGGCGGCAGCATGGAGCAGTACGAGGAGACGGGCGCGGACGGTGGGCTGGAGACGCAGACACCGCTGCCCGGCAAGGTGATCCACTTCCGCCAGTACCTCGTGGCGGCCTCCGCGCCCACGCTGGAACTGGGCTACTCGGTGGACATCTCCCAGAGCTACTTCCGGTGACCGAAGGGGCCCGAGGCTCCCTCTCCGGGTCCATTCTTCCAACCCGTGGCCTTCAGTGTCGACACGGGGTTCAACCCGGGGCTCTGGCACCCTCACCCCGTCCCTCTCCCGAAGGGAGAGGGGTAATTTTCGCGGACCCCTGCCCGGAGCTCACCGCCGCGAGAAGCGCACGAGGAGGCCATCGCGTGGGAGGGGAATCGGGAAGGTCATCAGGCTCAGGTCCTGTCCGGGGACGAGCTCCCACTGATAGCCGCGCAGCAGCAGGGCGGCGACCACGGCCATCTCCACCATGGCGAAGTGCTGCCCGACACACACCCGCGGTCCACCGCCGAAGGGGATGTAGACGCCCTGCGAATTCTGCTCGCAGCGCTCGGGGCCCATGCGATCCGGATCGAACCGCTCGGGGGACGTCCAGGAGGCGCCCTTGTGCGCGCCGCGGATGCTCAGCGACACCTGCCACCCCTGGGGGATGCGGTAGCCGCCGTAGGCCACGTCCTGCGTCGTCACCCGGAAGGCACCTCCAATGGGCGGAATGAGGCGCATCACTTCCTGAATGACCTGGTGCAGGTAGGGCATGGCCCGGAGTGCCTCCAGCGACAGGGGGCCCTGCCCCGCCACCTCCCGCTGCTCCTTCCGGCACTGCTCCAGCACCTCCGGGTACTGCGCCAGGAGCATCATCAGGTTGGAGGTAGCCGTCACCGTGGTGTCATGGCCGGCGAAGAGCAGGAGCTCGAGCTCGTCGAGGATGGTCTCGCGAGGCAGCGGCCGGCCGTGCTCGTCCCGCGCCGAAAGCAGTGAGCCGAGGGTGTCGGGGGGCTGCGTGGCCAACGTCTCGCGCTCGGCCACCAGCGAGCCGAGGTACGCGCGCATCTCCTTCTCGGCGGCGACGCCCCGGCTGAAGGCCGTGAAGGGGATCTCCAACGGCACGGCGGCGAAGAGGCCCGCCACCCATTGCTTGAAGAGGCGGCTCATGTAGGCCGGGTCCACCCGGCTCTCGCCCATCATGAGGACGATGGCCACCTCGAACACGAGGGCGCGCACGGCGTCGACGGCCTTGAAGGGCTGCGTGCCCGAGAGCCACTGCTCGCAGTGCCGGTGCACGAGGGCCTCGATGCGCGGCACGAAGTGGCGCATGGCGGCGTAGGTGAAGTGCGGAGCGAGCAGGCGCCGGCGCTCCAGGTGGGCGCTGCCGTTGAGCATGGCGACGGACTGCTTGCCCAGCAGCTTCCGGGCGCTCGAGTGCCAGCGGTTGCGCAGGTACTTGTTCTCGCCGGCGAAGGTCCACCGGACGGCCTCGGGGCCGAGCAGGAAGACGATGGGATCGCCCAGCACGTGGGAGCGGAAGACGTCCCCATGGAGGCGGCGGCGATCCGCGAGGAACTTCGCGCTGTTCTGGATGAAGGCGAGCGTCTCGCCCAGGAGCGGGAGTCCCGAGCCGCCGGGAGGCAGCGGCAGGTGGGAGATATCGGCCGGCGTGTCCATGGCCCGTCGTATGCCATGGAAAATGGTTCCCCAGCGCGTCACTCTACTCGCCTGGCTGACCTCAGCGGTGGTTCGCGGCGTTGCCCTGCCCGGGAGTAGCCCCAGGAATAGGGGACCTGTTGGGTAGAGAGGCCTTGGTCGCCGCACACGAATGCGCCGCGCTGTGTTAAAGTCCCAACGCTTCGGGAGCCCCGACATCCACCCAGACTCTCCAGAGGGAGAGCCGGCTCCACAGGGGGGTAGACATGACCGAGACGTACGATGCCCTGGTCATCGGCACCGGCTTTGGGGGTGCGGTGGCCGCCTGCCGTCTGGCGCAGGCCGGCCTGTCGGTGCGCGTGCTGGAGCGCGGCCGGCGCTACCCCAAGGGCGGCTTTCCGCGCGACTGGGACAATCCGCTCAACGGCTGGCTGTGGAGGAACAAGCAGGGCCTGCTCGATGTGAAGCTCCTGTCGGGCATGAGCGTCGTGCAGTCGGCCGGTTACGGCGGTGGCTCGCTCATCTACGCCAACGTGCACCTGCGCCCGCCCGCGGAGACCTTCGTCAACGGCTGGCCCGAGGGCTACGGCCGGACGATGTTGGACCCGTACTACGACCTGGTCGCGTACATGCTGGACGTGCAGCCCATCACCGCGTCCGCGCGGGGCCTGCCCACCAAGACGAAGCGCATGCGCGAGGTGGCACAGAAGCTCGGGCGCGAGGGACAGTTCTTCCACCCGGACCTGGCCGTGCGCTTCACTCCGGCCGGCGAGCCGATGCCCAACAAGTTCGGCGTGGAGCAGGAGGGCTGCAACTACTGCGGCGAGTGCGACCTCGGCTGCAATGTCCGGGCGAAGAACACGCTGGATCTCAACTACCTGGCCGTCGCCGAGCAGCGCGGCGCCGAGGTGACCACCCAGGCCGAGGCCATCAACATCGAGCCACTCTCGCCGGGCTACCGCGTCACCTATCGGGACCATGCCGCGGACGAAGTGGAGCGCACGGTGGACGCGAGGCGCGTCTTCCTGTGCGCGGGCGCGGTGAACACCACCGAGCTGCTGCTGCGCTGCCGGGACGACCTGGGCACGTTGCCCGAGCTCAGTGACACGCTGGGCTACCGCTACTCGGCCAACGGGGATCTGCTCGCCTTCGCCTTCGACACGCGCGAGCCGTGGGATCCCGCCGTGGGCCCCACCATCACCACCAGCATCGTGGTGGACGAGGGCCAGGGCCCAGGCAAGCGGTGGTTCCTCTTCCAGGAGGGGGGACACCCGGCACAGGTGGCGGGGCTCATGCAGGTGTTCAACCCGGCCCAGAGCCTGGCCCGGATTCCGGTGGATCTGATGCAGCAGGAGCTGGTGAAGGTGTTCCGCCAGCGCTCCAAGGAGATGTCGTCGATAGACGCCGAGCGCGGACGCTTCCAGTCGGTGTTCCTGGCCATGGGCCGGGACAAGGCCAACGGGCGGCTGGAGCTGGTGCCCCTCACGCGCGAGCTGCAGGCGAAGTGGGACGTGCCCTCCAACCTGCCGCTGTACCGCACGCAGGAGCAGCTCTGCCAGGACATCGCGAAGGCCCTGGGCGCGCAGGTGGCCTACAACCCGATGTGGGAGCGGCTCCACGTCCCCGTGTCCGTGCACAACCTGGGCGGCTGCGTCATGGCCGAGGACGAGGCCTACGGCGTCACCAGGCCGGACGGTGAGGTACACGGCTACCCCGGGCTGTACGTGCTCGACGGCGCCGCCCTGCCCTCCAGCACCGGCGTCAACCCCGCGTCCACCATCGCCGCCGTGGCCGAGCGCAACGTGGAGAAGGCCATCCGCGGCTTCCTCGGCAACCCGGACTGGAAGGCGCCGGAGCGGGCCCTCGCGACTCCCCGCGAGGACGTGGTGGGCAAGGTGACGATTCCGGTGGGAGGCACGGTGGCCTCGCCCAGCCCGGTGGTGGGCATGCGCTTCACCGAGCGGATGACGGGCTTCCACGCGCAGGGCCACACGCCCGCCGAGGACTTCGTGGGCGCGGAGAAGGCGGGACAGCTCGCCAACACCGTCGCGGAGTTCACCGTCACCATCACCCTGGCCAACCTGGATCGCTTCCTCGCCGAGCCGGCCCACGGTGGCATCGCGCAGGGCGTCGTCCACGTCGCTGGCCTCACGCCGCCCGAGGGCGCCAAGGTGGAGAGCGGCGTCTTCAACCTCTTCGTGGACACCGACAGCTTCTACGAGCGGCGGATGATCTACCTGCTGCCCTTCATCGGCAAGGACGGCCAGCCCTACCTGCTCGACGGGTACAAGGAAGTGAAGGACCGCGGCGACTTCGACGTGTGGGGGGCGACCGCTACGCTCTACACCGTCATCCGCCAGGGCAAGGACAAACACGGGCCGGTGGTGTCCAGCGGCATCATCCGTCTGAACAAGAAAGACTTCGCCGAGCAGCTCACCACCTTCGAGGTGCTCGGTACCACTTCAGCGCAGGCGAAGGCGGACGCGTACTGGCGTTTCGGCTCCATGTTCATGGGCACGCTGTGGGACGTCTTCGTGCGCCCGCGCTTGGAAAAATAGGAGAGACACATGGCTGCGATGGCGAACCGGTATGACGTGGTGGTGGTGGGCTCCGGCTTCGGAGGCTCCATCTCCGCCCTGAGGCTGGCGCAGGCTGGCAAGTCGGTGGCCGTGCTCGAGCGCGGCCGGCGCTACTCCCCCGGGCAATTCCCCCGGGACGTGACGCGCACGAACGAGCTGCTCTGGCGCCACTCCTCGCGCGAGCAGGCCCAGGGCCTGTACGATCTGCGTTTCCTCTCCGGCATCGGTACGGCGGTGGCCAGCGGCGTGGGCGGCGGCTCGCTCGTCTATGCCAACATCCACGTGCGGCCGGACGCCGTCGTCTTCGAGGATCCGCGCTGGCCCAGGAGCTACACCCGCGCCGCGCTGGAGCCCTACTACGACAAGGTGGCCAGCGAGCTGAAGCTGACGCCGATGCCCGAGTCGATCTCCCTGCGCAAGCGCAACGTGCTGCGCGCCGCCGCCGCGCGCATGGGCCGGGAGGTGTTCGATCCGCCCGAGGCCGTGGCGTGGACGGAGTCGCCCGGACCGGGCCGCAAGCCGTGCCAGCTGTGCGCGGAGTGCGAGTTCGGCTGCCAGTACGGCGCCAAGCAGACGATGGATCAGACGTACCTGGCCCGGGCCGAGGCGCTCGGGACCACGGTGTGGCCGCGCATGCAGGTGTCCCACGTGGAGCCGGCGCCGGGCGGCGGCTACCGGGTGCACTTCCAGGACCTGGCCACCGGGCAGAAGCGCTTCGTGGAGGGCGCCCGCGTGGTGCTGTCCGCCGGAACGCTGGGCACGGTGGAGATCCTCCTGCGCAGCCGCGACAAGACGCGCACCCTGCCCAGGCTGAGCGCGCGGCTGGGCCATGGCTACTCGGGCAACGGTGACTTCCTGGGCTCGGTGTTCAACAGCCGGGAGGACCTGGAGCCCTGGAAGGGGCCGGACGTCTCCACGGTGATGCGCTTCTTCGACGCCGAGCCCTCCTTCACCATGGCGGCGCCCACCTTCAACAAGCCCGTCATGGAGGTCCTGACGGGCCTGGGGCAGCCGAATATCGGCTCTCCCTTCCAGGGGATTGGCGCGCCGCTGTGGCCCCTGCTGGGACCGGCGCTCGACCTGGCCTTCCGCAAGGGGCTGCTCAGCAAGCCGGCCCGCACCTCGGCGGACCCGGGGCGCACGACGAACCTCTTCGGCATCGGCCGGGACAACGCCAACGGGCGCATGGGGCTGAAGGACGGCAAGCTGGACATCGAGTGGAACTACGCCGCGGAGAACAAGGCGCTCATCGATCGGATGGGCAAGGCCATGCAGGAGCTGGCCTCGCAGTACGGCGGCACCTACGCGCCGCTCGTCACCTGGCAGCTCTTCAAGAAGCCCCTCACGGTGCACTCGCTGGGCGGAGCGCACCTGGCCGAGTCCCCCGAGCGCGGCGTGGTGTCCACCGAGGGCGAGGTGTTCCAGTACCCCGGCCTCTACGTGGCGGACGGCTCGGTGATTCCCAGCTCCATCGGCTTCCATCCGGTGATGACGATCAGCGCGGTGTCCGAGCGCATCGCCGAGGCCGCGGCGCGCAGCTTCTGAGACAAACCGGGCGGCCCGCAGGGGCCGTCCCCGTGAACGAGGAGAGGGCCATGAGGATCATGGACACGCTACCGGTCGCCGAGCGGCACGAGGTGAACGCGGGAGACGGCATCCCGCTGCGGCTCACCCGCTACCAGGGCGGCACGAAGGGGCCGGTGTTGCTGGTGCACGGCGCCGGGGTGTGGAGCGGCATGTTCAAGCTGCCCACCATCTCGGAGAACTTCGTACAGTACCTGGTGCGCAACGGCTACGACACGTGGCTGGTGGACTGGCGCGCCAGCACCCAGATGCCGCTGCGCCAGTTCTCCCTGGACGAGGCCGCCGAGCACGACATGCCCGCCGCCGTGCGCAAGGTGCGCGAGGTGACGCAGGCGGACAGCGTGCAGGCGGTGGTGCACTGCGCCGGCTCGGTGATGTTCTTCATGGCGCTGGCGGCGGGGCACCTGAAGGACGTGCGCGGCGTGGTGGCCTCGCAGGTGGCGCTGCACCACCGCGTGCCGCGCTCCACGTTGCTCAAATCCCGGATGCGGCTGCCGGACCTGCTGGACGTGGCGGTGGACTTCATGTCCCCGGACGAGGGCACCCAGAACCCGAGGCTCCAGGCCGCCTTCGGCAAGATGGTGGACCTGGTGTACCGGGAGTGCGGCAGCACGGTGTGCCACCGGCTGTCCTTCCTGTACGGGCGCCTGTACCGGCACGCGAAGATCAACACCCAGACGCACGAGCGGCTGCACGAGCAGTTCGGCCGCTGCAACATGCAGACGTTCCGCCACCTGGCGCAGATGGCCCGGGCGGGGCACGCGGTGCGCTACGACTACGGCAAGGAGGAGAACCTCCGGCGCTACGGCAGCGCGAAGCCGCCCGACTACCTGGACCCCAAACACCTGAAGCTGCCCATCACCTTCGTGGCGGGCGACCACAACCAGACGTACCTGCCCACCTCCTCGGAGCTGACGTACGAGTGGCTGCGGGAGGCCAACGGGGCCGGGCTCTACCAGCGCAAGGTGCTCGAGGGGTACGGGCACCTGGACACCTTCATGGGCAGCACCGCGTCGCGAGAGACCTACCCGGTGATCCTCCAGGCGCTGGAGGCCCAGGCCTGATCAGCCGGTGATGGTGATGCGGCGGCGGCCCAGCACGCCGCCGTCCATCTCCACCACGTCCCCGGCCTTCAGCATGCGCGGGTTGGTGGCGTGGGTGCGCAGCGCGGCGGACAGCCTCGCGGTGGGGCCCGGCAGCAGCGCCGCCAGCTTGCGCTTCCACGCGGGCACCGTGAAGGCGACTCCCGCGGGCGTGCCCGTGAGGACGGCGTCCCCCTTCTCCAGCACCCCCGAGGGCACCGCGCGCACGGCCAGCCGCAGCAGCTCGCGCGGCGAGGCGATGAGATCCATCGTCCGGCCCCGCTGGCGGACCTCGCCATTCACCGTGAGGGTGAGCGTCACGTCCAGGCACGCCCCGGCCTGGGGCGCGTCCGGCACCCACAGGAGGGGCCCGGCCACGAGGAAGCCCGGGAAGCTCTTGGCGGCGCCCCAGAAGGTCATCCGATCCGGCCGGCCCTCGCCCAGCACCTGCACCGTGCGCGCCGTCACGTCATTGGCGAGGAAATAGCCCACCAGAGGCGCGAAGTCCGGACGCTCCAGCGCGTCCGCGCGCACGTCCTCCAGCAGCACCAGGCCCAGCTCCACCTCGTAGTCCAGCAGGGGCGGCAGCTCCGGGAAGCGCGAAGCCACCCGCGAGGAGAGCGCCGCATCCAGCCTCGCCACCGCCGCCAGCATCGCGTCGCGCGAGGGGCTCTCCACCGAGTCCCCCTGCTCCAGCAGCGAAGCGGCGTTTTTGGCGAAGACGGCCGGACCTCCCGCGTCGCTGCCCGTCTCGTTGATGTGGGCCGCGTAGGTGAGGCCGAGCGCGTGCACCTGCTTCGGGGACAGCGCCAGCGGCTGGGTGCGCCCCTGGCCCGGGTCCAGCGCCGTCAGGGAGGCCGGGACGGCACGCGGCGCCAGCGTCAGCATCACTTGCCCTCCGCCGCCTTGAGGGGAGCCGCCAGCTCCGGCAGCACGGTGCCGTCCCACTCGATGTAGCGCACGCCGTCGATCCGCTCGTGGCCGTGGAACTCCAGGGCGCCGACAGCGGAGGTGAGCTTCTTCCCGTCCGGCTTCCAGGCCGCGTAGGGGTGCGAGCGCGAGAAGAACTCCAGCTCGCAGTTGGCTACGTCGCTCTGGGCCACGTGCACGTCCCAGCCCTTCGGGTCCCTGTACGCGTAACCCACCAGCGTCCGCGGGTCGCACCAGGCGCGCCCCTTCACGGACACGGTGGCCGAGGTCGCCTGGAAGAGCAGCTCGCCAGGGCGAGGCGCCTCCATCTTGGTGAACAACAGGCCGGGCACCTCATGGAAGTTGTGCTTCGCCTGCGAGGTGCGCAGGTAGATGGGCGTGAGGCGCGGGCCCCGATTGCGCCTCTGGCGCACGGTGAGCGCCTCCAGGCGGGCCTCCGGATCCTCGCGGAAGGTCGGGCAGTACAGCCAGGTCAGCTCCTCGATGCGCCGATGGCCCCACAGGTGCTTCTGCAGACCCGGAGCCCCGCGCACCTCGAACTGCTTGCCGTCCACGGTGACGGTCCCGCTGAAGGTGATGTCATCGTGGGCGTGGTTGACGTGCGTGACCAGCGGCAGCATCCCGACGCCCCGCGGCGTGCGCCGGACGGCCTCGCCGGACTCGGGGGTGTAGCGCAGATCCCACGCGATGGAGTGTCCGCCCGAGGCAACACTGCCATGGCACTTGCCCGGCGCCAGCTCCGCGTCGCCGATGCGGATGCCGAAGCGGCCCGGCGTCCCGGCGTCGAAGGCGGAGATGGGGTGGATGGCCTTCACCGCCACCGCGGGCCCGGTGGGCGACGCGCCGTCGAAGGCCGCCGCCCACAGCGTGGCCCGAGGCTCACCGGGGGCGCCCGGCGCCGGGGTGAAGAGCGTGTAGCGCAGCCACCACGCACGCTCGCCGCCCGGGTCGAGGACACAGAGGAACCAGATCTCGAAGAATCCCGCCTGCTTCTTCCAGCGCGGCAGGTTGGCTTGCTCGCTCGTCGGCATACCGTCACCCCCCTATACGTGCACCCTCGCAGAGCCAGCGCGGCCAGGCAAGACTCGCCCACAGCACATCGCTTCAGCGCTTCTCCTCCGGCCAGCTGATGCGGAAGGTTACGCCCTCATCATCAAAGTGGCGCAGTTCCACGGTGGCATCGAGGTCCCCCGCGCAGCGGCCCGTGCCCACGACGATGCCGTGCTTGAAGTGGCGCAGCATGCCGCGCTCGTTCAACCACATGTCCACCACGTTGGGCGCCACATCGGTGATGAGGGCTTCCTGGTAGTTGTTGCCCGCGCGGAAGTTCTGCCGCACGCGCGCCAGCCTTCGCTTGCGGTTCAGCAGCCGGAACACGCCGAAGAGGGCGCGGCCCAGCATCGTCTCGCTGTACCCCTCGATGTGCCGCTCGCCGAGCATCCGGAACGCGTCCGCTTCCGGCTTCCCCGGGTGCAACGACCTCGCCGCCAGGCGCAGGCACTGCTCCCAGACATCCACCGGGTAGGCCGGCATCAGCCGCTTGTCCAGGTCCAACCCCGCCTGCTTGAGCTGTAGCTTGAGCGCGGGCGTGATCTTGCTACCGAGCGCCCGGACGAAAAGCCCCTCGACGGTCTGATCGAAAACGAGTCTTTCGTTCTTCAACATGGTGTTGCTTCCTTGCTGTGCCCAGACCCATGGGTCAGGCCCCCTTGGCACGCAGGCACCCCACCTGCTGCGTCACGGACGCAGACCAGCATGGGACCACCTCGGGCGGAGGTGGGTCTAGCCCGAGGAGGGGCCCGTCCACAAGCGGGGATCCGCCGCCGCCACCACCGCGAAGGCCGCTCCCCGTTGCTCCGGGGGCAACAGCTCCAGGTTGGCCCCGAAGGCCCGCAGCATCGACTGGGCGATCGTCAAGCCGAGCCCCGTGCCTCCCCGCTCGCGCGCCGTGGTGAAGAAGGCGTCGAAGACGCGGGCCCGGTTGGATTCGGAGATGCCCTTCCCATCGTCGCGCACCACCACCCGTCCCCTCCCCTCACCCGCCGCGTTGGCCTCCAGCCGCACGCGCACGCCCTCGCCTCCGTGTTGCGAGGCGTTGGTGATGAGCTGCCAGACGATGTCCTCCAGCACCTCGGCGGGCAGGCCCAGGATGAACCCCGCGGGCACCGCCCCCACCTCCACGGCCAGCCCCTGGGCCCGGCCCCGCTCCGCCAGGGCCGCCAGCAACGGGGCCACCTCCGTCCGCGAGGGACGGGCCACCAGCGAGTCCGCGCGGGCGAGCTCCAGCAGCCGCTGCACCAGCCGGGTGAGCCGCCGGGCATCCGCGTCGATGTTGGCGAGGAAGCGCTCGCGCTGCTCGGGGGACATGCCGTCGGCGCTGTCGCGCAGCAGCTCCACCGCGCCCTGGATGGAGGCCAGCGGCGTCTTGAACTCGTGCGACACGTTGGCCGCGAAGGAGCGGATGTACTGGTTGCGATCCCTCAGCGCCGTGGCCATGCCGGCCAGGGACTCGGAGAGCTCGGCGAGCTCCTCCACCACCGGGCGAGCCACCGGCTCGAAGCCCTCGGGAGCGCTGGCGGCGATGGCCCGCGTCTGCCGCACCAGGGCCCTCACCGGGCGGACCACCAGGGCCGCCGCGGCCAGCGACATCAACCCCACCACGCCCAGCAGCACCAGCCCGGTGGCCGTGAGGTTCCACCGGTCCGCGTAGAGAGCCTTGGCGAACGTCATGGGCGTGCGGGAGAGCAGCACCGCGCCCCAGACCCGCTCCCCCACGAGCACCGGCAGCACCACCGTCACCCGCACCCCGGTGTCGCGGCTCAGCGAGGCGAGTGGTGCGTCCTCGGGATCGGCGAGGCGCCGGCGCAGGACGCTCTGGGGCTCACCCCGGAGGGCGCGCTGGACCTCCTGCCGGGCCAGCAGCGTGGTGCCGAGACCCATGGAGCTGCTGGCCACCACCACGCCCTGGGCATCCACCACGCGGATGCCGGCCAGGGTGGAGCGCCGCACCTGGACGAGCAGCGGAGAGAGCCGCATGCCGGCCTCCCGCGCGCGCGGCTCAGCGGGGATGGCGGAGACGGGGGGATCCTCCACCGCAGGCAGCGCCTCGTCCGAGGCCCGGAGCGATGGAAGGATGGGTTGCAGGTTCGAGTCCGCGGGCGAAGCGAAGGGCCAGGACGAGAGCCGGGTCAGGCCGTAGTCCTCCGTCCCGACCTGCTCGCGCAGCAGCTCGCCGTAGAGGGCGGTGACGACGGCGCCCTGGGCGATGAGCTCGGTCTCCGTCTGGCGGATGAGCTGGTTGTCGTAGACGCGGACGAACGCCAGGCCGAGCAGCGCGATGATCAGGGCACCCAGACCCACCGCGGCGAAGACCATCCACAGGCGCGGGCGGGCGCGCTGGCGGTCAGGGGAGCGCGAGCCGATAGCCAAGGCCATGCACCGTCTGGATGACTTCGCCTCCGGCCGAGGCGAACTTCTGCCGGATGTGCCGCACGTGGCTGTCGATGGTACGGTCACTCACCACCACGTCCTCGTAGACGCGCGTCATCAGCTCGTCGCGGGTGAAGGCCTTGCCGGGCGCTCGCAGGAGCGCGGAGAGCAGGTGGAACTCGGTGACGGTCAGCACCACCTCCTGGCCGTTCCAGTACGCGCGCCACAGGTCCAGGTCCATCCGCAGGGGCCCGCGCTGTAGCACCTGGGAGGGCGAGGGAGCGGGGGCCGCGGGGCTCGCGGTGGCACGGGCCCGCCGGAGCACGGCCTTGATGCGCGCCACCAGCTCGCGCGGGCTGAAGGGCTTGGCGAGGTAGTCATCGCCGCCCAGCTCCAGCCCGAGGATCCGGTCCACCTCGTCGTCCCGCGAGGAGAGGAACACGATGGGAACCTCATGGGCGCGGCGCACCTCGCGGCACATCTCGAGCCCATCCATCTCGGGCATCATGATGTCCAGGACGATGAGCGCGGGCACGGAGCGGCGCACCTGCTCCAGGCCGGCGCGTCCGTTGGAGGCCTGCTCGACGTGGAAGCCCGCCTGCGAGAGGGCGAAGCCCACTACCTCGCGCAGATGCGGATCATCATCGACCACCAGGATGGAAGGACGTTCGGTCACGGCGTCCCGGAACGTATCACGGGCAGGACGGCGGGGACTCTGGGACCTCGAGGGCAACCCCTTCTTCGTCTGGCACGATCCCCGTCAGCGCTTTTGACCCAGGTAAAGTCACCGCGTCGCGTGCGCGTGGACCTGCCGGGAGAGGTCCGCGATGAGCGCGCGGGCCACCTTCTCGTCCGGGATGCCGCTGGTGAGCACCACGAGGACGTAGGGAGGACGGCCGGACGGGTAGACGATGGCGGCGTCGTGGAGGACGCCGGAGATCTGCCCTGTCTTGTGCGCCACTGGCGTGCCCGGCGGAAGCCCCGCGGGGATCTCCAGGTTCAGCTCCTGGGCCAGGAGGATGGAGCGCATGGCCTGCGTCGAGGCAGGTGACGCCGCCTTCCCCTGCTCGATGGCGGTCATCAGGGTGGCGAGGTCCCGCGCCGTCGCGGTGTTGTTGAGGCCCTTCTGGTACGCCTTGCCATCCTCCACGCCGCGCAGCACGGTCATCTGGCGGGCCCCCAGCGAGCGCAGCGTCTTGGTGACGCGCTTCGCGTCCACGAGGGCAATGACGGTGTTGGTGGCCAGGTTGCTCGAGCGGGTGATCATCCGCTCCACGAGCTCGCGCGCCGGTACCGGCTTGCCGAGCCGCTCATAGAGGGAAGCGTCCTCGTCGTCCTCCACACCCAGTGCATACGGCGAGCCATCCACGATGGAGGCGAACTGATTGACCAGGGTCAGCTCCTGGCCCACGGACAGCTTGCCGGCATCCACCTGGCGGAAGAACTCGATCATCACCGGCACCTTCATGGTGCTGGCCGCATGAAAGGAGCGATCGGGCTCCAGGAAGAGCGAGTCCTTGGGATTGCCGAGGTGCTGGTAGGCAACGGCCACGGAGGCGCCTTTCACCTGGGCGATGCGCTCCTGGAGGGAAGCGCGGAGGGTACCGGTGCCGGACGGCGTCGCGGCGAGGAGGACGAGGAGTGCGGTGGCGATCATGGGTGTGGGGGGGGGATGCTGAGCTACACGTTTGGGTGAATTTCCTTCGCTTCAATCTCCGAGCACCGTGGTGAGGGCGCGGTACTCCGGACGCAGCATCCGCTCGGCTTCTGTTCCGGCCACGACAACTGGAAGCATCGCGCCCTCCAGTCCCGCCTCGGCCGAGAGCTTCACGGCGATGGGCGCCATCACCTTCGCCTCGATGAGCCGCTTCAACGGCCGGGCCCCGAGCTTCGGGTCGTATCCGTGACGGGCCAGCCAGGCCCGTGCATCCGGTTCCACCACCAGCCGCAGCCGGCGCCTCAACAGTCCCGCCCGGGAGGCCGCCTTCTCCAGCTCCAGGTCCACGATCCGCAGCACGTCCGCCTCCGACAGGCGGCGGAACGGGATGACGTGGTCGATGCGGTTGAACAGCTCCGGACGGAAGGCCTGGCGGATGGCGCGCATGAAGTCCTCCGAGCCGCGCTCGGCCCCGAAACCCGTGGGCTCCGACTGCTCGACGCCGAGGTTGCTCGTCATGCAGACCACCGCCATCCGGAAGTCCACCAGCCGCCCGAGGCTGTCCGTGAGCCTCCCCTCCCCCAGGATGCCGAGCAGCAGATCGAACACCTCGGGGTGTGCCTTCTCGATCTCATCGAAAAGCACGAGCGACATCGGCTGTTGCCGCACCCGCTCGGCGAGGCTGGTGATGCCGGGGCCCACCTCCATCAGCCGCTGGGCCGAGCCGGGCAGCATGTACTCGGACATGTCGAGCCGGATCATCCGGTCCTCGTTGCCGAAGAGCGTGCGCGAGAGCTGCTTGGACAGCTCCGTCTTCCCCACGCCCGTGGGCCCGGCGAAGAGCAGCGTGCCCACCGGCTTCTCCGGATCGTTGAGTCCCGCCTTGAACCGCGCCAGCACGCCCGCCGCCAGCTCGCAGGCGCGATCCTGGCCGATGACGCCCTGCCTCAACTGCCCCGCGAGCGTGGTCTGCTCGGCGGGAACCTCGTCACTGATGAGCTGGAGCGGCAGCCCCGTATAACGCGCGTAGGCCTCGGAGACGTCGCGCGGATAGAGCGTCCGGGCCTTGCCTCGCTCCCCCTGCTGCTCCAGCCAGTCGAGGAAACGGAAGGCCTTGCCCGGGAACAGGCTGTCGCGCTGGAACGTCTCCAGGTGCCCGACGAGCTGCCGCAGCCCCAGGGCGTGGATGCTCACGCGGCTGCGCTTCGCCGCCTGGTAGCGCAGCATGAGCTCCGGTACCTGCGAGGCCGGAGGAGGCTCGATGCGGACGATGCGGAAGGGCCGCAGCGACTCCGGGAAGCGCCGCTGGCAGCGCTCGAGTTCGGCCTCGGTGCACTCGGCGATGAGGGAGATCTCCCCGCTCATCGCCGCGGGGAGCAGCAGATCTCCAATGGACGAGCCGTCCGGCTGGGGCGCGAGGATGGACGTGAGCCGGTCCACGTAGAGGTAGTCGTTCTCGTACGAGAGCGCGTCGACGATCTTCAGGCAGCGCTCCTGCCACATGCCCAGGTACACCATGCCGGCGACGATGCGCTCGGCGCTGGTGCGCCAGATTCTCGGCAGGTCCGCCTTCTTGTCCTCGCGCCGCAGCTCGGCGATCAACCGCGCGAGCCTCAGCACCTGGCTCGTCTTGCCGGAGCCCGGGCCGCCGACGAGCAGCAGGGACTGGGGTGGCTGACGCTGGGCGTAGGCGAGCCAGGAGCGCATCGACTCGGCGTCGTACACCAGGGCCGGCTGTCTCCCGCCCAGGGCGCGCGAGGTCAGCTCCTCGCTGATCTGCTCGAGCACCTCTGGCGGACGCTCCTCGCCCGGGCCGCGCTTGCTGTCCCGCTGCAACCAGCCCAGGTCCCAATTGCTCACGTACTCCGCGCCCTCGTGGCGGAAGTCGTAGAGGCCCTTGGGCTTCTCGCCGAGCAGCGCGGTGGTGAGCGCGTTCTGCAACACCTCGCGCGCGATGGACAGATCCTCGATGACGAACGACCAGCCGAAGCGCGGCACCCTCACGCGCCAGGCACCGCTCTCCAGCTTCCCGTAGACGTACGTGAGCTTCAGCGGGACCAGCGCCTTGGCGATCACCGGCCGCTTCTTGTGCACCGTCTGCGGGTGGATCTCCACGGTGATCGTCCGCGCCTCCAGCGTCTCCTCCCAGAGGAAGCGTTCGAGCGCGGCGGGAGCCTCGAGCAGCATCATCCGGATGCGGGTCTCGAGCAGCGCGTAGATCTCCGCCTCGCTGTTGCCGTAGGCCGAGGGCGGTGGATCATCGAAGAAGCTGTCCCAGACGGGCAGGAGCTGCCCGGTGAGCCGGCCATCGTGGTGGGTCGTGAAGTAGACGCGAAGGCTCTTCTCGCTCATGGAGTCACCCGCTCGCTCATCCGCAGCCGCCACAGGGCCGGCAGGGCCTCGGCGGGAGTCCTCACGCGGTGGCTGCCGCTATGGGTCAGCAGGTAGTCGTCGAGCTCCATCACCGACACCGCCCCCGGGCGGGAGGGCGGCTCGAAGCGGTAGGCGCGGACGACGGGGACCGCCGACTCGGGATCCTCTGGCAGCGGACTCACGCCCTCCTGGCGCGCCTTGTGGAAGGCCTGGAGCTTCACGCCGTGCATCGCGAGCAGCTCCGAGGGCGCTGGCGCGTCCGCCTCGTGGACGCGGACCTTGACGATCTCCGGGAGCCGGCCCGACGACTGCCAGACGTGCAGTCCGGCCTCTCCCTCGAAGAAGGGCCGCACACCTGGGCCCACCAGCTTGATCGCCACGTGCACCGGCTCCTGCATGGACAGGTGCAGGAACTCCCGGAGCTGCCGGGGGCCGCCGGACACCACGGCCCCACCGGGCAGGTGCGCGGCGAAGGACTCGAGCTCCCCTCGCGAGTGGGCGTAGGCCGAGCAGAGCCACCGGGCGAGCAGGGAGCCGGAGGACGCACCCTGCCGCCACTGGCCGAGCGGGAGCAGCTCCAACATGACCACGTGCTGGTCGGGGCTGGAGAGCCCGCGGAGGATGCGTTGCAGGAAGTAGACCTCCGACAGCGCATCGAGCATCTGCTCGCGGGAGACGACCTTCACCGGCTCGAAGGCGCGGCGGGAGAAGAGCCGGATGCGCGTCCCCGGAGACCAGCGGTCGGCGCCAATCCGCTCCACTCCGAAACGCTCGGCCTCGATCATCTCCCGTTCCGCTTCCTCGGGGGCGCGGGCAAGGGACTCCAGCTGTGCCGCGAACGCCTCCAGGTACATCCGCATCGCATCGAGCGTGAAGAGCGACTCGGCGTGCTCGTGCTCTCCCGCCTTCAGGCGCTCCAGGTGGAACCGGACCTGCTCGGACAGCGCGCCGAGGGCCTCGCTCTCGCGCATCCCCTGCACCACCTCGCGCAGCTCGAGCATCTTCTCGCGCAGCCGGGCGATGGGGAGCGCCAGGAGTGGCTCCAGCGCGAAACCATGGGGTACCGGCTCCCGGGGGATCAGCGCATCGGCCTGCACCTCGAAGCGGCCCTCCCGGCTGTAGAGCTGGAACAGCCGCATGAAGGCCTGCGGCCCTCGGATGATGGACTCGGAGAGGACCTGACCGACCTTCTCCTCCAGGTAGCGCTTCAGCGGCCGCGCACCCAGGTGTGGATCGAAAGCCTCCTCGACGATGCGCCGCTTCACCGCCTCGTCGGCGGCCACGAAGATGTTGCGAGAGACGAGCCCCTGCCGGGACAGCAGCCGCGCCAGCTCCTTCTCGACGACCTTCTCGCCCACCTCCCGCGAAAGCGGTCCGAAGTGCACGATGCGATCGATGCGGTTGAAGAGCTCGGGCGGGAAGAACTCGCGCACGGCCCGGTCCGCATCCAGCTCCAGGGAGCGCACATCCGGCTCCCCGATGCCCACCGGGGGCTTGCGCCGGGCCCCGAGGTTGCTCGTCATCACGATGACGGTATGGGTGAAGTCCGCCGTCTCGCCCGAGGCGTCCGTCAGCCGGCCCTCGTCGAACGTCTGCAGCAGCAGGTTGAGCAGCGAGGGGTGGGCCTTCTCGATCTCATCGAGCAGCACGAGGGAGAAGGGCTGCTCGCGGATGAGGCGTGTCAGCCGGCCCTCGGGTTGCCAGGCATCGCCCGTGAGCCGCGCGACGGCATCCGGCGTCTGGAACTCGCCCATGTCGAGCCGGATCAGACGCGACGCATCGCCATACAGGTAGCTGGCCAGCGCACGGGCGAGCTCCGTCTTTCCGGTGCCCGTGGGGCCGGTGAACAGATAGACGCCATAGGGACGCCGGGGGTCGGTGAGCCCGGCGTGGATGCGCGTGACGAGATCGCACGCGGCCTGGACGGCCTCCGGCTGTCCCATCACCTTGCGAGACAGGGCCTCGTGGACCTCCTCCGGGACCAGCCGCTCCTGGGGGCGCAGGAGGAAGTCCGGCAGGCCCGTCCTGCGCGACAGGTGCGCGAAAAGCCCGCCGATGTCGATCTCCTTGCCCGGGCTCCCCTGCTCCGTGGCCAGCTCGCGCAGCAGATCGAGCGCCTTGCCCGGCAGCGCGGCTCCGGCGAAGAGTGAACTGGCCTGTTCCAGCAGGACCGGGAAGAGCGGAGGTGACCAGGCGATGCGGTGCTTGGACTCCAGCTCGCGCGCTTCGTGCAGCAGCATGCGGAGCGTCTCGTCCGTGCTGGTGGAGCGCACGTGCACCTGGGTGAAGAGCGCGGCGAAGGACGGGGCGTCGGTCTCGAGCCGCTGGAGCTGCTCGGGCGTCACCGTGCCAGCGAGCGTGAGCTCCCCTCGGGAGATCGCCCCCTGGAAGAAGAGCGCGAGGTTGCTGTCACTCTCCCGCGAGCGGCCAATGCGGCCGAAGGCATGCAGATCCTCGACGAAGAGGATGCGCCGCCCTCCCCTCGTGTCCTCGAGTACCTTGAGGCAGCGCTGCTCCCAATCGCCGACGTAGCTCATGCCGGCGATGATCCGCTTGCCGGCGATCGACCAGACCTCGGTCACCTTGTCCAGGTTGCGGTGTGTCTGGAAGCCCTCGGCTTCGAGCTGCTCGGCCACGAAGCGCTTGAGCAGGGTCCGCTTGCCGCAGCCGGGAGGACCGACGAGCAGCACCGGTGTGCGCCGCTCGCCTCCGAGCAGGAGCTGGAGCTGCTCGCGATAGGGACTGCGCGGCATGCCGGCGTCGAGCGTGCCCTCGGCGGCCTGGAGGGTGAGGTTCGTCCCCAGCTTGTGCAGCACCTGGGTGCCGCCGCCTGACTTCTTCTGCTTCTTCTTGTTGCCATTCCGGTCCGGCCGGTCCTCGACCTCCAGATCGTCCCAGGGCCCCTTCTTCTTGCCGAGTTCGTCGAGCAGCGACTTCGGCCGGGCCATGAACGCGAGTGCCTTGAGGGTGTCCTTGCGGTTGGATCGCAGGTCGTCGTGCTCGTGCGACTCCAACGCGGCCCAGGCGCGGGTGAAGAAGACCTTTGCCTGATCCTCCAGGCTGGCGCCGGTATCGACCGGGAACCACTCGTGCTGGCGCGACGGGTGGTAGGCAATGGTCATGAGCTCATCGCGCGTGCGCCAGCGCGGTTCGAGGATGAGCGGAAAGAGGCCAGACAGCCGTGGCGTCTCGGTTCCGGCGCGCACGCGCTTGAAGTCGAGCTCCAGCTGCACCCGCTCCAGGCGGAGGCCTCGGGGGAGTTGGAAGTACGACAGGTCCCGGACGGGCAGCTCGCCGATGATGCTCCGGAGATCCTCCACCAGCTTCTGCTGAAGCTTGACGGTGCTCCGGCCCTCGCGGCTGCGGGTATGGGGGCCGAGCGCGAGCGTGGTCCACCGGTAGCCCCCGGAGGAATCCCGGCTCTGGTAGACGCCAATGGTGAGGTTCATCGTGCCGGCCCCCTGATCACGTCGAGCACGAAGGAGGGGCCACTCTCGGGATCGAAATTTCCAGCGTGTTCGAGCAGGAGGATGTGTTCGAGCAGGAGCCGTTCGAGCGACTGGAAGTGCTCCCAGGCGTCGAGCGGAAGCTTGCGCGCGCCATCGCACAGCAGGAGCTCACCACTGGGGAGGTACTCACGGACGGCGGGCATCAGCCGGAGCTCCCGGAACTCCTTGCCCGCCCGTTGCGCCGGAGGGGCGATGGCCGGCAGATCCAGCTCCTTCTGGAACAACTGGGTGGACATCGCCACGGGCCTGACCTCGATCTGGACCAGCTCGTCCTTCTCCGTGGGCGGGTAGCGATGAAACCCGGCCTCGAGCGCCAGGAAGGCCCCCGCGTTCGTCCCGTTGACCAACAGCAGCACCTCCCGGAAGGCCCGTGAGGGCGCGGTGAGCTCCTTCCGAAGCTGCTCCGCGTTGAGGAGCTTGTCGTCCCATTTGCGCTTGCGCTCGCTGCCCTTGTGCGTAACCGAGAGGCGGCCTTCGACCGTCCAGCCTCGCCGGGGCGCATCCTCGATCAGAGAGAGCAGCCAGCGCTCGAGGCCGCGCGTCTCCCCGGCCTCCTGGAGGATGAGGGTGATCTGATCCCGCCGGGGCTGGAGCGCGAGCAGCACGGACGGCATCAACTGGCGGATGGCCTTCATCTGCTGCAGGGCATCGTCCACGAAGGGGGTGGCATCCTGCTGCTCGAAGAGCGCCATCAACGCCAGCTCCTCGGCGGCCAGGAGCGCCGAGCGCAACCGCCAGGCCTCGCTCCAGAGCGCATCGAGCCGGCTGTGCTCGTGCTGGAGCTGTCCCAGCGAAGCGGCTTCGGGCCCTCGCAGCTTCTTCTGGTCGCCCTGGGTGAGCTGGGCCACCAGGAAGTGGATCCGCTCCCCGACATGCTCCACGGCATCCATCCGGAAGAGCGTGTCGATGACCCGCCGCTGCGCCTGCATGTCGCGCACGAGGTCGAGCTGGTTGCGCGCCGTCTTCGGGCTACCCTTGGTCAGCTCCACCGCGATCCCATCGGGACGGGAAGCGATCACCACGCGTCCGCCCTGGGCGTCGGGCCCGGCCGCGGAGAGCGCGCGGGCAATGGGGACGACGAGCTGCTGGTCCAGGTGCCTGCGCATGGCCCGGGCGCCATAGGCCTCCTGGTAGCCGGAGGTGGCGAGCGCGGTGGTGATCTCGGGAGGCACGAAGAGCGAGACGCCCCGCTGGAACAGACCGCGCCGCTGCCGCAGCCGCTCCACGCCGAGCCGGGCCACCTCCGCCGCCTGCTCGGAGGTGAGCGCGTGGAAGGGAATGAGTTGGTCGATGCGGTTGACGAACTCGGGCCGGAAGTGACGGTGCACCTCGCGCAGGTAGTACGAGGTGTCGTCCACCGAGGTGGCGCCGATGCCCAGCGGGGAGCGGCGGTGCGCCACCCCGAGGTTGCTCGTCATGATGATGATGGCGTTGTGGAACCAGGCCGTCTGCCCCCGCGCATCCGTGAGCCGCCCTTCCCCACAGACCTGCAGGAGCAGATCGAACACAGCCGGGTGGGCTTTCTCGATCTCGTCGAGCAGGAGCACGCAGAAGGGCTGCTGGCGGACACGGCGCGTGAGCAGCCCCTCGCCCTGGCTGTTGCCCCGGATGAGCCGCTCGGCGGCCCAACTGTCCATGAACTCGCTCATGTCGAAGCGGAACATCCGCTCCGGCGAGCCGAAGAGGAACGTGGCGAGCAGCCGCGCGAGCTCCGTCTTCCCAACGCCAGTGGGGCCCACGAAGAGGAAGGTGGCCAGCGGCTTGCCCTGGGGCTGGAGCCCCGCCTTCACCATGCACAGCGTCTCCACGACGCGGCGCACCGCGGTCTCCTGGCCGACGAGCTGGCGGCGGAAGGACGCCTCGACCTCCGCGGCGAGCAGCGCGCGATCCTCGCGCAGCAGGAACTCGGGGACGCCGGTCTTGAGGCTGAAGAGCGAGTACACGCGCTCGCGGGTGAGCATGGGCACCTGTCCCGTGTCCGTGCGCTCCTGTTGCAGGCCCACGCGCATCTCCTCGTACAGGCGGATCGCCTTGCCGGGCAGCGCGCGGCTCGGCAGGTAGCGCTCGGCCAGGTCCACGAGCGGATCCACCGCGTCCTCGGCCAGCGAGGACCGGGAGGGCTCCGCCTGCCGCTGCCACGCCGCCCGGGTCCGGAGCGCCTCGCGCGTCTGCCGGGTCCCCAGCGGCTCCAGGCGCACGCGTCCGAGCACCGCGAAGAGGCCCGGGTGCCGGTTCTCGAGCAGGTCCAACGACTCCGGGGTGAGCTCTCCGAGGAACCGTACCCGGCCCTCCTCCAGGAAAGGCTTCATCGCGCCGGGGATGTCGACGTGCCCCGTGGAGTGCTGCGCGAGCAGCTCACCGAGGTTCTCGAAATACAAGACGGCGTCGAGGTCCTGCGCCGCGCGCATCACCCGCAGCACGCGCTCCTGCCACTGGCCGAAGCCGGACATGCCGGCGATCAACCGTGAGCCGCTCGTCGCGTACACCCGCCGCTCGCGTCCGGCCTTCCGCTCGGCGCGGAGCCAGGCGTGGAGCAGCTCCGTCTTGCCCACGAGCTCCGGGCCCACGAGCAGCACGCCCTGCCGCTTCTCTCCGCCGAGCAGGCCCGACAGCAGCGCGAGCTCGGTGTCCCGGGCGATGAGGGGCGGCCCATGCCGGGCCTCGTCGCGATCGTGCAGCGGCGTGGAGACGGAGAGGAGCACCTGGTGCGCCTGCTCGCGCTTGAGCTTCTCCTCCAGCTTCTTCTTCGCCTGCCGGGCCTTGTCGCTCGCGTCCTGGCGCCGGAGCGCGAGCTGGACGGTCTCGAGCGTCACGGACTTCGGAGGCAGCAGCCGCAGGTACTCATGGGCGGCCGGCTCCCGTGCGGCGAGCAGCCGCTCCACGTCCGCGCGCACCGTCTCCCGGACGTCCTGGTTCTTGCCCACGTAGACGGTGTGATCGATCGCCGGGACGAAGACCCACGTCTCCTCCGGGAGCGGTACCACGATGGTGGCCAGCTCGACGGTGACGGGCTTGACGAGGCGCTTGGGCAGATCGGCGCGGGGCGCGAGGATCTCCAGCATCTCCAGCCGCACCTGCTCGGGGAAGGAGAAGCGGGCGAGCTCCTCGGGCTCCACCCTGGACAGGTGCTCCTCGAGGAACAGGCGCTGCTCGCCCAGACAGGCCTCGAGCGTGGGGGCATGGCTCGTCAGGGCCGGCGCGGCCACGGGGAACACCTGGTGGTCCCCGTTCCAGAGCTGCTGGCACACGAGCGGCGTAGAGAACGCGAGGGTCCCGGGGACCGCATCGGAAGGGGCCATGAAGTGTGCCTCGGAGAGCGGTCCGCGTCAGTTCAGCGTCGCGGTCAAGGAGTAGGAGCCTGCCGAGCCGGTGAACCCATCCACCCAGAGGTAGTACTTCCCGGGCGGCAGCGGACCGGTGGAGAGCACCGCGTCGTCACTCACCGGCGGGGCCACCACGCAGGCCAACTCGTCCGCGTCGCAGCTCGCGCGCAGGTACAGCGCCGGCCGGAAGCCCGACACGTTGGAGGTGACCGTGGCGTCGAGCCGCCGGGGCTCCGTGAGCTCGAAGGAGTAGACCACGTCCCGCCCGCCGCTCCCGCCACACGAGCCCTGCGTCGTGGAGAACGCGCTGGAGGTATCGCCAGAGGTGGCCGCCACCAGGGCCGTCCCGCCATCGTCTCCACTCTTGAAGACGAGCGGGATCGGAGCCTGGCAGAGCGGCGGCGTCAACGCGGCCCTCAGCGTGTAGCTCGAGGTTCCGCCCGAGGTCGAATCCACCCACAGGTGGTACGTCCCGGCGGCCAGCCCGGTGGCTTCGATCTCGGAGTAGTAGCCGCAGGCCAGCTCCGTGCCCGACGAACAATCCCCGGAGCGCAGGTACACGTAGCCGGCGCTCGAGGAGGCGCGGAAGTTCAGCGGTGTAGACGTGGTGAACGAGTAGACATGATCGTTGCCCGCGCCACCGCAGCTCCCGCTCGAGTTGTGGAAGCGGGTGGACAGGGTGCCCCGCGCCTCGGCATCACCGCCGAGCGCGCCGCCGGAGAACACGAGCGGCTCGGGGCTGGCACACGTATCGCCCGGGGAGGCCGGTGTCAGGCTCGCCGAGAGGGTGAAGGGGTTGCCGGTGGAGGAGCGGTTGTCGAGCCAGAGGTAATACGTCCCGGGCGGCAGGGCGCCCACGGCGAGGTTGTCCGTGCCGCACGCGAGCTGCGTCCCCGAGCAGGTGGCGCTCCGGAGCGTCAACCAGTGGTCGGCCGCGCTGGCCCGGAAGTCGAGGGTTTTCGAGGTGGTAAAGGTGTAGACGAGATCGTGCGCGCCCACGGTGCCGCACCCCGAGAGATCGTCATCGAACATGCCCACCGTGGTGGCACGCTCCGTCACGGCCCCCCCCTCCTCTCCGTCCGGGAAGACGAGCGGCCTGGCCGTCGAGCACGAGTCGCCCGGGAGGGGATCCGAGAGGTGCGCGTACAGGTCGTAGGCATCCCCGGGCGTGTCCCGCCAGAGGTAGTACGTCCCGGGGGGGAGCTGCTGGCGCCGGAGCTCGCCGCCGCTGGTGCACGCGAGCTCACCGCCGCCGCAGACGCTGCGCAGGTACGTGTTGCCCAGGAAGAACCTCGCCGAGGTGTGCACCTCCAGGTTCTGCGGGCGATCCACCGTCAGGCGGTACACGTGATCGCCGCTGTTCGTCCACGCCTCACAACTGCCACGCGTGTCATGCACCCAGCTCGTTTCCGACACGGAGATGTTCGCCTCGCCCGCGCCGAACGGCAGATCCATGGGAGCACCGCAGGACTCGCCCAGATCCTTGAAGGACGCGACACGGAGCGAGTACGGCCCGGCGCTGCCCGGGGCCCCATCCACCCAGAGGTAGTACTTCCCGCCCGTCGGAGTAGGGCTCACCAGGGTGGCCGTCGCCCGCTCCGTCCCCGCCGCGACGCAGTACTTGGGCGTGTCGCACAGCGTGTTCATGTAGACGACGGGCTGGAGCCCGCCGCTCGAGAGTGGCTCGACGGTGACCACCATGTTGCCGCTCCGGGGGGGAAGCTGGAGCTCGTACACCACATCCCCGCCGCCGGCTCCACCGCACGGGCCCGCGCCGAGATCCTCGTGACCGGAGGTATCGCCCACCACGAAGGCTCCACCATCCACCACCTTGAGCGGGATGGGGGCCGAGCACCCGGCGCCCGAGGGTCCCCCCGCGTCCACCACCCCTGAGTCCCCACTGCCCCCATCTGGCTCCCCCGCGTCTGGAAGTGTCCCCGCGTCGGGTGGACTTCCGGCATCCGGAAGTGTCCCCGCGTCTGGTGGGATGCCCGCGTCCGGTGCGCCTCCATCCGGCTTGAGCCCGGCGTCCGGCGGAGCCGCGCACACGCCGGAGCCGCACACTCCGGTCCCGGAGCAGCTTTGACACTGCTCCCCTCCCCGGCCGCAGATGGTGAGGGCCGTGCCCGCCATGCACCGGCCGTCCACGCGGCAGCAGCCATCACAGTTCGACGGCCCGCAAGCCGGCGGAGTCGGGGGAGCCGGTTCATCCGGGAACGGGCAGGCCTGGAGCGTGAGCGCGAGGAGGACAAGCCCCACGAGACGGGTCAGGACACTTTGGAGTTGCATGGTGCCCCATGCTCCCTGGTCCCCGGTGATACGTCCAGACCCCCTTCCGAACGGCTCGCCGCGCGGCGAGGTTGAGGTACGCTGGCGGCAGGAGGCCTTCCCCACGATGGCGCATGTGAATCCGAGCATCTTCCAGTCCGCGCTCGAGCGCCGCTTGCGCGACGAACTCCTCGCCGGCGAGGACACCCAGCGGGCGCTGCGGCACGTGGACGGGATGCCGGGTGGGTTCGGCGCCGTCGCGAGGCGGAGGCAGCTGCTCTCGAACGCCTTCAAGCTGACGCGCGCGGTGGCCCCGCGCGTCCTGGATGCACTGGCCTCCTGCAAGGAGATCCTGGGCCACGAAGGGCCCGTGGACGTGTTCATCAACCCCGATCCCATGATCCGGGCCGCCGCGGTGTATGCCCCGCCGGACACGCCCGCCATCGTCCTGTCCTCCCGGCTCCTGGAGGTGTTCCAGGAGGCCCCGCTGCGCTTCATCCTCGGGCACCAGCTCGGGCACCTCGCCTTCGAGCATTTCACCCTCCCCCTGCCGGCCACGGCGCTCGCCTGGGACGAGTCCGGAAGGCTCGTCTCCCCCGCCACGGCCCTCGGGCTGTACCGGTGGAACCGGGCGGCCGAGGCCAGCGCCGACCGCGCGGGATTGCTGTGCGCCAGGGAGCTGGAAGCCTCCGCGAGCGCCCTGCTCGCCTGGGTGAGCGGATGGACCTCCGGCTCGGTGAAGTCCGAGCTGCAGGCGGCGACGCGCCATGTGGACGCGCTCCTGTCCGATCCGTCGGCCCGCGAGCGGCGCAGCGAGGACGATGAGGCACTCGGTTGTTTCCGCTCCCAGGCCTTCAGCCCGTGGCGGGTGCGTGCCCTCGCGGCGTTCTCCAAGACGAGGACCTTCCTGAAGAGCGCGGGCCACTACGCGAGCGAGGAAGGACTGTCGGACGAGGATGCCGACACCCTGTTGGCGTGGGACCTCCGGGAGCTGGATCCCACCTACATCGAGAAGTCCGAGCATTCCGAGCTGCTGCAACTGGCCCTGTCGACGAGAAAGCTCCCGCCCGTGCTGGAGCAGATGCTCCAGGAGAGGGCGACCGTGTCCGAGCGGGCCCGGCTGGTGCAGCACCTCACCCTGCTGACGGCCCCGGACGGAGTCGTGGACAACCTGGGTTTCCTGGAGCTGCGGCAGGTGGCCGGAGCGCTGGCGGTGCCCTCCTGGCTCGTGGACGAGGCCCTGCGCGGCGCCAGCCATCCCTTGGATTGAACCCTCTCAGTCCCGTGGTGGGGCCACGAGGATGTGGAGGGCGGGCCACCGCTCGCGCAGGAGCCGCTCCAGGAGCCCGAGGCCCCAACGCTCCGAGCGTGCGTGCCCGATAGCGATGGCGCACATCCCGGTATCCACGAGGGCCCGCTGGGCCGGGACGCGCAGTTGGCCGGTCACATAGGCGGTGGCTCCGAGCCCGGCCGCCTCACGCACGAGCGCATCGTTCATCGCCCGCACCACTGCGATGCGCTCCACCCGCTCCGCGGTCCCGGGCACCACGTCCTCCACCGCGCCAAAGTGTTGCTCGAGCCGTTGCACGAACTCGCGGGAAGTCAGGGGCGCCAGGCTTCCCACCATGCCGAGCGGCTGCCCGGCGCGCTCGCCGAGCGGCTCCAGGGACTCGAGCCCCAGCACTCGCGCCAGGTGGCGGTTGAACCCGAGCCCGAGCCGCTCGTCGAACGGCGCGTGATTGGCCACCACGCCGAGTCCCGGAGGCAATGCCGCCGTGTCGAGCCGCCAGTGACGATGGAGGAAGAGCGCCTCGAGCCGCTCCGAGCGCGCCCACTCCGCGAGCCCCTCCCACGGTTCGAGCGCCAGCCCCAGGCGGCTGACGGGCTGCTCGCGTGCGACGACGAGCAAGGTGCGCTCCCCCGTCTCGGCGGAAGCGCCCAGCAACTGGTCGATGTGTCCCGCGAACTCGTCGAGTCCCATGCAATGCAAGGATATACGATGCAATGACTGTCACGCCACGCCAATTGAAGTCTGACTTTAAATAAAAGACACACGCATTTGATTTTATGTATGCATTAACAAACAAATCACAAATCAAACACGGGCGCGCGCAATGACACGCAATGAAAGAAAAGCAATCTCAAATGCAAGGCAAATACCAAGCCATCTCAATCAAATACATATCATCATGCTATTTGGATGTATTTCATTGATTTGTCCATACAAAAGCCGCTAATGTAGGCATGACATATCGACCCCTTGGGTGCGAACATGTGGTAACATGTAGGCGCGATATCCGTGCTCTTTCTGCCTCTGTCGAGGACTAGGCTCGGGGCCATGAACGGCATGGCAGCACCCGAAAAACTCTTCCAGCCGGGTTGCCCCTGGTGGGACATGCGAGTGGCCTGGGGCGAGCCGAACGTGAAGTGGTGCGAGGCCACGGTGTGCGCCTGGGTGAACGAGCCCGCGAATGCCTGGTCCAACCTGGCCTACCTGGCGGTGGCGCTGTGGTGTGCGTGGCGGTGGCGGGCGACGGGCAGCCGCGCCATGGGGCGCTTCGCGTGGACGACGCTGCTCGTGGGGGCATTCTCCTTCGCCTTCCACGCGACGAACAACTTCGCCACCCAGCTCCTGGACTTCGTGGGCATGTACGTGCTCGCCTTCCTGCTGCTGGCGCTGAACATCCACCGCGTGGGCTGGTTGCCGCGCGAGCGGGTGGGCGCGGTACACACCGGGCTGACGGTGGGGTGCACCCTGCTCGTGCCGGTGATGAGGCTCGCCCAGGTCCCCTACCAGCTCGTGGTGCTGGGGGCGGTGCTGCTGATCGTCGGGACCGAGGTGCACCTCTCCCGGAGAGCCGGCCCGCGCGAGTCGTACCGGGATTTCTGGCTGGCGGTGGGGCTGATGGCCGCGGCGGCGGCATGCGCGGTGGCGGACGTGACGGGGGCGTGGTGCGACCCACACAATCACTGGCTGCAAGGACACGCGGCCTGGCATGGCCTGAGTGCGCTCGCGCTGCTGTTCACCGCGCGCCACCATGCCGGGCTGGAGGCGGGAGGAGCGCTCCGGAGTGCCTAGCCGGGCTCCGCCAGGCTCGCCGCCGCGCGCTCTTCGAAGAGGCCAGCCCCCTGTCTGTGGGCGAGCGCCAGGGCGGCACTGAACCGGGAGCGTGCTTCCCGCTCCCTTCCGTCCGCGCGCAGGAACTCTCCCTGGAGACGGTGCAGCTCGGCTTCGCAGAGGCGCTCGCCCGTGGACTTCACCACGGCCAGCGCCTCACGCACCGTCGCCAGTCCCTCCTCCATCCGCCCCAGCTTCAGGTAGAGCCCCGCGAGCATGCTGAGGTTGTAGGACACTCCTGCGCTGATCCCCCGGGCCCGCCACCGCTCGGCCAGCTGCCGCATGAGCACGAGCCCCTGCAGCGGTTGACCGAGCTCGGAGAGGGCCCAGGCCCTGATGAACATCGACCAGAGCTGCCAGGCCCAATCGTTGCGCTCGCCGCAGAGGGCGATGACCTTGTCCGCCCACGTCAAGGCTTCCTGGACCTCCCCGCGGAACTGGCAGGCCATCGCCACACAGGTGAGCCCGAAGGCTGTGGTGTGGGGGTGGCCGAGGTGCCCGGCGAGCTCGATGACCCGCTGGCTGTAGCGCCGGGCCTGCTCGGGCTGTCCGAGGACCGAGTAGATGACGGGAGTGTAGGCCAGGGCGATCAGCCGCGGAGCAATCGCCTGCCGTACCGCCAGCTGCCCGAGGTCCAATCCCGCACACGCCTCCGCGCGTTCGCTGTACTCCGCGGCGGTCCGCACCTGTCCCCGGCAGAGGAAGACGGTGGCCATCATCCGGTAGCCCAGGGCACGCATCTCCCCGTCATGCTGGCGTTTGCCCCGGCGCACCAGCTGCTTGACCAGCTCCTGGAGCGGGGGGAGCTCCGCGCGCGCCAGGTGGTAGGCACAAACCTCCCAGTAGGACGGCTCCAGCGTGGGCAGGGCCTCACCTACCTGGAGAAGCAGCTCCCGGGTCCGGCCGTAGGTCCGCTCCACCTCCGGTGAACGGAAGCCCTGAAGCTGGGCCAGGGGGCTGCCCAGAGTGCCTACCAACTGCAGCTCCTCGACGAGGCGCCGAGGGTCCTCTGGAAGGCCGCGCAGCAGCGTCAACGCCTGGGTGAGGTAGCGCACCGCTTCCACGGGGGCCGCGCGCATCCGGGCGAGGTGTCCGGCCAGCGCCCAGTACTGGATGGCCGACTCGCTCTCTCCGGCTTCCGTGTGGTGGTGCGCGAGCACCTCGGGCTTGGACTGGACGGCCTCGGGGAAACGCTCCGTCAACACCTGGGCAATGCGCCGATGTTTCCGCCGCCGCAGGTTCCGTGACAGGGATTGATAGGCCGCCTCCTGGAGGAGCGCGTGCCGGAACTGGTAGCTGGGCTCACTCGTCCCCTCCCGCTCCTGGAGCAGTCCCGCCTCCCTCAGCCCCGCGAGCCCGCGCCTCAGCGACTCCTCGTCGAGGTCCGCGAGCGCCGCGAGCAGCGCATGGGTGAAGTCGCGCCCCATCACCGCGCACAGCTGCAGCAGCGCCTTCTGGCGTGGAGCCAGGGTGTCCAGCCGCGCCAGCAACAGCTCGCGCAGGGTGACAGGAATGGACCGCGGAAGCCCTCCGTCCCGGGTGGACCCGGCCGGAGTCCCCTCGAGCACCATCCGCGTCAGCTCCTCGATGAAGAGCGGGATGCCGTCCGTCCTGCTCACCAGCTGTTGAAGGGTCTCCCCGGGCAGGCGCTGGCCGCGAGCGACCTCCGTCACCAGGATCGCCGCGGACTCCGCTGGCAGGCGCTCCACCTGGAGCACGTGGAGCGGGGGGCGCCGGGGCCAGCCCACCTGGAACTCGGGGCGGGCGCTGAGGACGACGAGGACCCGGGCCCCCTCGATGCGCTCCAGGAGGAAGCTCAGGAACTCCACCTGGGTGGAGTTGGCCCAATGCAAATCCTCGATGGTGACGAGCACGGGCCGCACCAGCGTCGTGCGCTGGAACAGGGCCACCAGGGCCGCGAAGGTCTTCTCCTTGCGCCGCTCGGGCGTGAAGAGGCGGACGGCCGAGTCCTCGGCGACAGGCAGCGAGAGCAGCAGCCCGAGGACATGCACGTCCTCCGAAGACAACCCGAGCGCGCCCAGCCGTTCCTCCAGCTCCTTCAGGTGCTGCTGGGGAGTGTCCGTCCCGGAGAGCTGGAACAGGCGCTGGAGGACCTGGACGACAGGCTGGAGGGCCGAGGTGAAGAGCTGAGACCAGCACTGGAATTGGAGCAGGACCGCTGATTGCTGGGACACCTTCTCGATCAGCTCCCGGATGAGGCGGGACTTGCCAATACCGGCCTCGCCGTGGAGCAGGACGAACGCCCCCTGCCCCTGCTGGGCCTGCTCCCACTTGTCGAGCAGCCATTGCAACTCGCGGTCCCGCCCCACCAGCGGGGAGATGTCCCCAGCGGCGAGCGCCCGATCGAACCGGACCACGGTCTGTCTCTCCCTGCGTGCGCGGTGGACCTCCAGCGCCGTGGTTCCCGACAAGCCCTCGAAGGAACGGGGACCGAGGGGCTCCAGTTCGAAGGCTCCCCGCACGATCCGCCCGGTCGTGTCCCCGAGGAGCGTTTCGCCGGGCCCGGCCTGCTTCGCGAGCCAGGCAGCCACCTTGGGGACCTCACCCAGGAGGGTCAGGGCCGGGCCCGACGCGGCCGGCGCGCGCACGTCCAGGGACATCAGGTCCGTGTGGATGCCCACCTTCACGGCCAGCCCCGGCTGGGGCCCGCCCGGCATCCTCCGCCGGAGGTTCTCCGGGAGGCTCCCGGCCAGGAGGAGCCCCGCCCGGACCGCGCGCTCCGCGTCATCCTCACGGGCCTGGGAATGACCGAAACAGGCCATCACCTCTTGCGCCAGGTGGAAGGCATCGGAGCCACCGTGTTGCTGGATGACGTCCGAGCAACCCTGGTGGAAGGCCGCCTCCCATTCATCCATGTCCTCCGGGTCGAGCGGCTTGCCGGAGTCCACGAGGCCCGTGAGCTGACAACACAACAGCGTCACCTGCCGGCGCTGGGGCTCGGAGGAACGCGGAGCCACCGGGTCGAGGCCGAGGTGCACCACGAGCTCCCTCAGCTCCTGCCGGAGTTCCAACGCGGAGGGAAAGCGCCGCGCCGGATCCTTGGCCAGGGCATTGGACAGGAGGGACTCCACCTCCCGGGGTAGCTCCGGACAGTGCGCCCGCACCGGGGGAACGGCTTGGGCGGACGTCACCTGCTCCCGCAGCTCCTCGAAGGTCGCGCTCGGGAAGGGCAGCCGCCCGGTGAGCATCTCGTAGAGCAGGACCCCCACGGCCCAGACATCGGTGCGCGCGTCCTGCCGTGCGTCATGCCATTGCTCTGGTGCCATGTAGGCTGGCGTGCCTCCGGCCGGCAGCTCGGGTGCATAGGAGGAATTCGAGACGGTGAGGTGGGCCAGCCCGAAGTCGAGCAGCTTCACCGTCCCCTGTCCGGTGAGGAAGACATTGCCCGGCTTGAGATCCCTGTGGACGATGTGGCGCTGGTGGGCATGGGCCAGACCCGTGGTGATGGCGTCCAGGATTTCGAAGGTGCGCCGCAGGCCAAGCCGCTCCCGCCGCAGCAGCGAGGCGAGCGATTCCCCCCGCAGATACTCCGTGACCAGGAAGGGAACCTGGCGCTCACCGGGGGCGCCGCGCCACTCGCCGACATCGAAGATGCGGACGATGTTCTCGTGATCCAGGTGAGCGATCACCCGGGCCTCCCGAAGCGCGGCCTCGGCCAACCCCGGTTGAGGCAGGAGAAACTTGAGCGCCACCTCGCGCAGGAGCTCCGCGTCCCAGGCCCGGAAGACCTGTCCCATACCTCCTTGGCCCAGCTTCTCGAGCACCTTGAAGCGGTGCCCCTCCCGTCCTCCCAGCTGCTCCCCTGGGAAGGGCATTCGTGGGGGGCTGCTCTCCTGAAGCAGCCTCCTCAAGAAGGAATCGGACTCGGAACCCAGGCTCGACTGCATGCTCATGGGCGCTCCCAGCGCTCTTTGCCCCTCCTTTCTGTTCTTTGGACTTTGGAGCACGGGGGCGCGGGAGAGATTCACGACAGCGGAGAGCGCCGATGGCTGCCCGCCCCTCCCGCAGCCCTTCAGGCGGGTCAGGCCTTCGCGCCCTCGTAGGAGATGCGCAGGCCCTGGTGGGTCACCGTGAGGAGCGGACGGCCAAACCACCCGCAGTGCTTGCAGACGCCGTGGGTACCGGCCGCGGAGACGCGCACCGGCAGGTCCGCACCACAGGAGGGGCAACCCTCGGGCAGCGTGTAGTCGCGCGTTGACGCATGGACATGGGAGACGTCGGTCATTGATCGGAGGTAACGCAGGCCTCGGGTCACGCAAGCAGGCGCCCCAGAGCCATGGCTGTGCACCAGCACATCTCCTGGCTGCTCGGCAGGTGGACGGGCATCTACTCAGGCGAGGGATGCACTCAAAAGCGAACAAGCTTCGTCCTGGCTGGGAGTAGGTCCGAGGGAGTCCAAGGTGCGCGCGCGCGAGGACTCGCCTTGAAAACCTTCACCAGCGCCGGAATTTCTCGTATTCCCCCGAAAACTTATATCGGCATCGCAATTCCTATCATCAAATAGAATGGAGAAAAGGAATTGATCGTGGCCGCCCTCGTGGATCGTGAGTCTTTTTTCATGTCAGAGATTCCAGACCCGAATTCGCGAGGTACCTCATGCGCTCCAGCGCTCGTTGGTTGTTGCTGTTGGTCCCCGGGTTGTTGTTTTTCTACACCTTGAGCGGAGCCCCCCCCGAAGCCGAGGCGGCCTCCCGCGGTGGTGGTGGAAGCATCTGCAAGAAGTGTCCGGTAGACGCCGGTACTCCGGACGCGGGCACGGGCACTCCAGACGCCGGCACGGGCGGCCCTGATGCGGGCACCGGCTCGGACGCCGGCACTCCGGATGCGGGCACGGGCACTCCAGACGCCGGCACGCCCCCGCCCACGAGTTGCCTCGGCCAGCCTCTGCTCGAGTCCCTCGGAAAGGACCACGTGCTCGTCGGTGGACAGACGGACAGCGCCGTGGCCGGGCTGGCTCCGTTCGATCTCCGCTACATCTACCTCGCGGGAGGCCTGTTCGACAGCGTGGCGCCCTGCAACTCGTGCAGCTCGAGCTGCTCCGCCGCCGGGCAGTCCTGCTCCAACTGGAATCCCAATGGCTGCGGGTGGTGGGGCTGCTGGCAGTGGGATCAGCTCCCCCCGGGGCAGTACCTGCGCGACTACTTCCAGCAGACCATCAATCTGGGGCAGATCCCCATGATCACCTATTATCAGATGCTCCACACCAGCCGGGTGGCGGAGGGCGCGCAGGAGGTGGCGGCGGCGCAGAACGTCTCCCTGATGCAGCGCTACTACAATGACTGGCGTTTCGTGTTGAAGCAGATTGGGACTTCCACCGCATTGCTTCACATCGAGCCAGACTTCTGGGCTTACGCGCAGCAGGTGAACACGAATCCTCACATGATTCCGGCGGCGGTGGCCTCGGCCAATCCCACGGACTGCGCGAACGTGGAGAACACCATCGCCGGCATGGGCCGCTGCATGATTGCCATGGTCCGCAAGTACGCCCCCAACGCCAAGGTGGGCCTGCATGCCTCGGCGTGGGCCACGAAGATCGACGCCATGATGAACACGAATCCCGCGCTCGACGTGGAGGCCGAGGCTCGCAAGGTGGCCGACTTCCTCTCGGAGTGTGGTGGCGCCGCGGGGGACTTCGTCGTGGTGGAGACGAGTGACCGCGATGCCCAGTACTACCAGGTGCGCCTGGGACGGAACAGCTGGTGGGACAAGACCAACACCACGCTCCCCCACTTCCGCCAGGCCTTCCGGTTCGCCAAGGCGC
The DNA here is from genome assembly GCA_035645295.1 of Archangium sp. Lineage (GTDB taxonomy): Bacteria > Myxococcota > Myxococcia > Myxococcales > Myxococcaceae > Archangium. Next base: position 5,437 of record DASQMW010000075.1, on the reverse strand, counting down.
TCTCGGAGCGCATGGGCCGGCCCAACCTCTGGTGGCAGATCCCCGTGGGCAACATGTCGATGCCCGGCTACGACCAGCACTGGAAGGACAACCGTCTGGACTACTTCTTCGACCATCCGCAGGAGGTGGCCGCAGCCCACGGCATCGGCATGATCTTCGGCGCGGGTGAGCAGGCCCAGACGAACCCCTCCACCGACAACGGGCACCTGCTGCTGCGCACGAACAACTACTTCCTCACCGGTGGGCAGCCCGCCTGTCTCAACGCCAGCATGCCCTGAGGAAGGGCGTCGGCCCGGCGGGCGTCAGGAGGTGTGCCCCTGATGCTCGCGCTTGACATCCGCTCGCGGGACGGGCGTGGGTAGGGGGAACATGGATGAGACTCCGCCGTCCCCCCTGCCCTTCCCGACGAGCCTCTGCCACCGCTGCGCGGCACCGCCGAAGTACGTGCGGACGAAGACGTCCACGTTCATCCTCTGCCCGCTGCTGCCGCAGAAGTACGCGCCCCAGCCGGTGCTCCGCTGCCCCCTCTTCCGGCCAAAGTCCCCGGAGCCGGAAGCGAAGTAGGGGCGCCCGGAGTGCTCAGCCCAGATGCTGCAGCTCGCGCGAGAGCTGGTTCTCCAGATCGCGGATGTTGCGGTACACGAGGCAGCGGTAGGCCGCGACGTCGAACTTGAGCTCCTTGAGGTCGCGGACGAGCAGGATGGTCGGCCGCCCCTTGCCCCACGCGTAGCCGACCTCCAGGTACACGTTCGGGTTGGCCATGGAGAGGTCCGCGATGACGACCTTCGCCGTGTCGATGCGCTCCTTGATTCGCTGGATGATGGCGCCCTCGAACACGGCCTGATCCACGCGCTCGCACAGGAGGCCCGCGCCCTTCACCGGGCCCAGGATGCCGTAGTGGTAGACATCCTCCATCTCCGGCGCGAAGGGCATGGCGACGAAGGCGTGGGGCTTGGCCAGCGACTGCGCCCCGGCCGTGGCCATGGGCGGCGCCTGGACGTGCTGGCTCATGCGCTTGACGCGGAAGCCCCAACCGCTCGGCAGGGGCTCCACCCCCGGGCTCTTCCCCAGTCCCCGCTCCAGGGCCCCGCGCAGCCGCTCCGCGCGCCGCGAATCCAGCTCCACCATGGTGATGCGCTCCAGGCCCTGTGGCCCGGCGCCCCGCGTGAAGGCCTCGACGAGGCCTCCGGCGAGCGCGAGCGCCGCCTCGTCCTCATCCAGGCCGTAGTTGGGGCCGTGCACCGTGCAGGCGATGTGGCGGATGTCCGAGCGCGACTCGAGCGCCTTGAGCGCCCGGGCCGCGAACTGGCGGATCTCGTGGTAGCCGAACTTCCCCAGCTTCACGGTCCCGAGGAAGAGGGCCAGGGGCGAGCCGATGGCCCCTCGTGTCTCGATGAAGACATGATCTCCGATGGGCACCGAGAACCGATCCATCGGGATGCCCGCGTACTCGAGCCGCAGGGCCACGGCGCGATCCGCGCCGTAGAAGCTCTGGGCGTGCTTGAGCAGCACCACGTCCGCGCGTGCGTCGGTGATATTTCCGGCTTCCAGGACGACGTCGAGGGCAGCGCTCATCGGGTGGATTTTCTCACGGAGGGGTCGGGCCGGCCACCGGGACCGGGGTGCTCGCGGCCAGGCCGGAGGGCTTGGGCCAGAAGGTGACCCATGTGTTGGCGATCCGCGAGGTGACGAGCTTGTTCGTCTTCACGTTCCACAGCCGCGCCACGTTCTCGTCTTCGGAGCCTTGTCCGCGGAAGAGCACCCACTCACCCCGCGTGGACACCGAGATGGCCTCGCGCAGATCCAACCCTTCCGGCTCGACGAGGCCCTTCGCGCCCTTCACGCGCACGGGCATCGAGAGGACGGGGAACTCGCCGTCCTGGCTCTCCCAGGCGTACAGCGGGCCACCCAGGGTCTCGAGCTGCTTCCAGTTTCCGGTGTCCGACGTCTGCTGCACCGCATTGAGCTGCGCGAGCTCGGGGGCGTCCTCGGCCACCGGCTCGAGGGCCTCGCGGGCCGCGGCCTCCAGCTTCTCGGGGGTGGGCCCCATCGCGTCGTACGCGTCGAGGGCGCGGACGTCCGCCGCGTAGTCCCACCCGTAGGAGGTGTCCTTCGTCTCGATGCGCTTCCACGCACCGCCCTCCAGGCGGAAGGCGTGCGCCAGGCCCGGAAGCCCATCCTGGGCCATCGGGTAGCGCTTCCCCTCGAAGAGGATTTCCTTCGTTTCATTCTCTCCCTCGCTGGTCTTGACCAGCTTCAGGTGGGCGGGAAGGAGATCCTCCAACGAAATGACATCCTCCATGAGCGCCAGGGGGTGCCCCTGCGAATCGAAGCCGAGCGCCCCGAGCGTCCCCAGGGAGGGGAGCGGCAGCGGGGTCCCCTTGCCGGTCGCGAGATCCACCCGCCAGGTTCCCGGCTGCCCGTTCTCGTCCTGCGCCGCGACATGAATCAGCCCTTCCTTGCCGTCCGCGCTCCAGGCGAGCTTCACGCCACTGCACTGGGCGGAGACAGTGAAGACGGTCCTCGGCTCGCCTGGAGGCGTCTGCTGCTCCCAGCGGCACTTGCCGTCGCGGGAGTCTTCCACGAACGAGAGCGTGGCATCGGTGACGGGCGCCGGAGTGGGCACGGGGGCCGGGGCGGCGGGCTTCGGAGCGGCGGGAGTCACGGTGGCCTGGGCCGGCGGCGTGGGCTCCTTGTCCTTGCTCGACTTGCAGCCAGCCAGCAGCAGCCCGGCGACGAGTGCGTGGCTCCAACGGGAGTGGGCGATGCGCATGAGGGAGTGCCTTCGTTCGATGCCCCGCGGCAGGAGGAGCGGGACGCCCGGACGATTCCCCAGGGGGTGGAGGAAAGTCAAAAGAGGACAGCCCCACCCGCCGGGGCATGCCGCCGGGCCTCGGGAGACAGACGGCAATCAGGCCGGAGCGACCTCGACCGCGCCTCCCGGCTCCACCGTCACCCGCACCGGCAGGAAGTGCTCGATGAGCCACGCGTGCGTGGTGAGGTGCTCCGTCACCCGCGCCGTCGTGTAGCGTGTCGTCCCCGGAGACGAGGGGCCCAGCTTCCCCGCCGCCAGCAGCGCCGCGGGCAGGAGGATCTGATCCCCGAGGTGCTCGTCCAGCGCGCCCCCGCTCTCCATGAAGCGCGCCACCTCGTCCGCCGCCTCGCGCCCCACGTCCTCCGCCGGACGTCCCCGCTTCCCCAGCGCCGTGAAGCCGGCGATCGTGTGCTCGAACTGCGCCAGGATGAACGTCACCGTCCCCACCGAGTGCGTCACCGGCAGCGGCCGGTTCTCCGCGTGGCTGTAGATGCCCCGCTCGCGCAACGCCGCCACCGCCTCCTTGGACTGCCGCTCCGCGATGCCGAAGGGCAGCCCGCCCACGAACGAGCCCACCGCGATGTCCCGCAGTGTCCCGCGCGCCGGCAGCTCCACCCGGCTCGGCGGATCGCGCACCGGCTCCACCTCGGCGATGAACTCTCCCGCCCCCTGCGGGTAGAAGCCCGCGTGCACCAGGCGCAGCGAGACATTCATCCCGTACGCCTTCGCCACCGGCAGCCATACACCCACCACGTAGTGGTAGCTGGGGCTGTGCGGCAGGTGCGTCCCCCCGCGCAGGGTGAGCGAGCCGCCCCCCGCCAGCGCCAGCGGGTAGAAGAGGCACTGGAAGAGCAGCGGCGTGCTGCCCGCCGTCCCCACCTCCAGCACGTAGTTGCCCGGCTTCACCGGCCCTGGCTCGAAGTGCAACTCCGAGGCCCCCACCTCCGCGCCCTCGCTCCGGCCCCCGCTGATGGCCTCCGCGCCCCGCACGCAGGCAAGGTGCTGCGGCCTCAATCCCGGCGGCTGGCGGTTGGCCCTCACGTGCTTCATGTGGAAGGGCCTCCCGGTGATGAGCGACAGCGACAGCGCCGAGCGGAGGATCTGCCCTCCTCCCTCGCCCTCGCTTCCGTCGATCTCCACCGGTCCGTCGTGGCGGTCGGTGCCTGCCATGCCCCTGCCCCTCCGAGAAAGTCCGGCGCAGCCTAGCAGAAGGCTTTCGGTTACTGTCCGCCCGCCTTGGCCCTCGCGATCTTCCTGTTCACCTACGTCTTCATCGCCGGCATCCGCCTCCCCTTCCCCAAGCTGGATCGCCCGGGAGGCGCGCTCGTGGGCGCCGTCCTCATGGTGGTGGCCGGTGTCGTCGCCCCCTCCGAGGTCTTCAACTACAGCTCAGACCCCGACCGGCACGCCGTGGACATGGACACGCTCGTGCTCCTGCTGGGGATGATGCTGATCGCGGACTACCTCTCGCAGGCCGCCTTCTTCCGCGCGGCCGGTGCCTGGGCGTTGCGCAAGGCCCATACGCCCCGGCTGCTGCTCGTCGCCGTGGCCTGCACCAGCGCCTTCCTCTCCGCCTTCCTCGTCAACGACACCATCTGTCTGATGCTCACCCCGCTGGTGCTGGTGGTCGTCGAGGAGGCGCGCCTGCCTCCCATCCCGTACCTGCTGGCCGTGTGCATGGCCTCCAACGCGGGCTCGGTGGCCACCTTCACCGGCAACCCCCAGAACATGCTCATCCAGGGCGCCTCCGGGCTGCCCTATGCGCAATTCGTGGCCTACATGGCGCTGCCGGCCGTGCTCTCCACCGGCGTGGTCGTCGCGGGGCTCCTCTTCGTCTTCCGCAAGCAGCTCTCGCACGAGCGCTTCGACACGCACCCGCCTCCGCCGCCCGTGGACCGGCCGCTGCTCGGGCTCACGCTCGTCACGCTCGTGGGCGTGGTGGCCGCCTTCTTCATCGGCCTGCCCATGAGCTGGAGCGCCCTGGCCGGCGCCGCGGTGGTGATGACGCTCTCCCGCCGCGCCCCGCCCCGTCAGGCCATCGAGCGCGTGGACTACGTCCTGCTGCTCTTCTTCGCCTGTCTCTTCGTGGTCGTCTACGGCGTCAACAAGGCCGGCTGGGCGGATGACATCTACCGCGTCTTCTCGCCCTTCATGTCCGGGCCGCCCTGGCGCGAGACGCTCGGTTTCGCCGGGCTCACGCTCGTGGCCTCCAACCTCTTCAGCAACGTGCCCTTCGTCATGCTGGCGCGTGCCTGGGTGCCCACACTGCATGATCCCGTGCTGGGCTGGCACGTGCTGGCGCTCGGCTCCACCCTGGCCGGCAACCTCACGCTGGTGGGCAGTGTGGCCAACCTCATCGTCTTCGAGGCCGCGCGCGGCAAGGCCGAGATCAGCTTCCTCGGCTACCTGCGCGTGGGGCTCCCCATCACGCTCATCAGCTTCGTGCTGGGACTCGCGGTGCTCCTCGCTGAGCACGCGCTCTTCTAAGTAGGTGACCAGAAGTTCCTTTACACAAGGGCCCCCACCCTCCGGTGGAGTTCGGGCGGGACGGGTGCCCCTGCCGGGCTCGGTCTTCAGAAACTTGTCCAACTGTTGGACAAGTTCGTGCAGCGCGCGGCCGGG
>DASQMW010000074.1:0-2584 GCA_035645295.1 Archangium sp. | reverse complement strand
GTCATCGCCTCGTCGGAGTTGATGACGGAGACGAGCTCCGCCCAGCCCCGCCGGCTCTCGGCGTTGGAGTACGGCTGGGTGGCCATGCCCCGCAGGAGCTCGAGTGCATCCACGCCCAGGCCCTCGAGCGCCGAGGGCAGGTAGTCCCGGGGATGGTAGCCGCCGAGCAGGTACATGCCCTGGAGGTGGGGCGTCACGAGCCCGAGGGTGGCGCGGTCCGAGAGCGAGCAGAGGAAGAGATCCGCCTGCTGTTCCGGCTGTTTGTCGTAGGCCTCGGCCTCCGCGCGCACCCAGGCCTTCTCCGTGGGGAAGAGGAAGGCCGCGCCAGCACGCTGCTCGGCGGTGGCCTGCTCCTGGAGGGCCGCGGCGGCATCGCGGGCGGCCGCGTAGCCCGCATCATCGGTCTGGGTGGCGAGCAGGGCACGCAGCCGGGGCAGACCGAACAGCTCCCCTCTGTGCAGGGTGTTGTACCACTCCGTACTCGGGCCACGGCGAGCCACCAGGGCTGGGACCGAGCCCTCGAGGTGGATCGCCAGCGACAGCAGCACGGCCCGCGTCGCATGGACGGGCCCTCCCAGGGCGAACAGCAGGTCGACGGCGGGATCGACGTTGGGTGACTTGTCGTTGTAGCTCCCCTTGTGCTGCACGAAGGCCAGGAGGACGGCGTCTTCCTCGGGCGTCCCGATGGACGGCTCGGTGCCTCGCAGCCGCGCCGCGACGGCCGCCGTCTGCGCGGCGAAATCGCCCGCCTTGGGCTTGAACTGGCCGGTGTACTTCACGAAGGCCTCGACGGCCGAGGCCCAGGCCTTCTTCGTGGAGGTGAGGGGGCGGACCGGAACCGGGAGTCCTCCGTGCCGCGGGTGCACACGCCGCACGAGGGATTCGCTCCAGACGATGGGCTGCCAGGCGTTGGCGAGCGCCGGTGCTACCGGAGCGGGGGCGGGCGCGGGCGCGGGGGCTTCCTCGGGGACGGAGGCGGGCTCCGGAGCGGCGGGAGGAGCCGGGGTGCCGCCCTCCACCTCCGAATAGCCCTTCTTCTGCTTCTCGGCGACGAGCTTGTCGTGCTCGGCCTGGGCCTTCGCGGTGTTGGCGAAGGACTTCTGCTGGATCTGCCCGTTGGTGCCGATGCGTCCCCAGCGCACGGTGAACTCCGTGCCCTGGAGCTCGATCTCCCAGAACTTCTTCGAGGAGCCCTCGACGAACTCGAAACGACGCATGCCTCTCTGCCCTCCGGAGGGGAGCGAGCGTAGCGCGCTCCCGCTCCGGAAGTGGAGACCGTTCTGGCCGCCGTCAGTTGTTGGGGGCGCCCGCGAGGATCCAGGAGCGGATGCGGGTGAGCTCCCCGGGGTTGTTGTCGAAGTAGGACTCATTGAACTGCGGCATCCGGATGCCGCAGACGGGGGTGGGGTTGAGCTTGCTCACCAGCAGGGACGCCTCCGGGTTGCCCGGCACCACGCGCGTGTACCCCTTGCCGCCGCAGGGAGCGCCAGCCGCGGGGGTGTTGACGAGGGAGGCGTGGGAGCTGCCCGGCGCCAGGTTCAATCCTCCACGGCCGGCGCTGATGTGGCAGCTCGTGCACAGCGAGTTCCAGAGGGGTTGGATGTCCCGGGCGTACTGGGGGACGTTGACCTGCACCTCCACCGAGCGCGTGACGGAGTCGGTCCCATCGGACACGGTGACCGACAGGGTGAAGGGCGTGGCCGCGCCGACGTCGGACGAGCGCCACTGCGCGGCGGAGGCCGCCGGGTTCGTGAAGGTCCCCTGGCCCGCCACGCTCGTGGTCCAGGAGTAGGTGAGCGTATCCCCATCCGGATCGCTGGCGCCGATGGAGAGGTTGAGGGTGTCACCAGCGAGCACCGAGGTGGAGGCGACGGTGATGGCGGCGTCCACGGTGGGCGCGCGGTTGGGGACGATGACGTTGGCCACCGTCACGTCCACCGTGGCCTGGGCCGAGCCTCCCTTGTCATCCGAGACCGTCACCTGCAGGGCGAAGGTCGTGTCACTCGAGAGAACGGGCGCCGTCCACGTGCGGGCCGCCCCGGTCTCGGTGCCAAAGGCCCCCGCCGGAGTGGCCGGGATCTGCGTCCAGGAGTAGGTGAGCGGATCCCCGTCCGGATCGCTGGCGGTCACCGAGAGGCTGGTGCTCGTCCCCTCGTTGATGGAGGTCGGCGTGGCGGTCACCTGGGTGATGGTGGGGGCCTTGTTGGGGACGGGGATGGTGAAGGAGATGGGCTCGGACGTGGTGGCGTTGCCCGCCGCATCGAACGCCTTGGCGGTGAGTTGGTAACTCCCCTGGGCTTCCGTGGAGGAGTCCCAGGTGCACGAGAAGGTCTCTCCGGAGTTCTTGGCCGTCGCATCCATGCAGACGGATTTGCCGGAGACGGAGAACTCGACCCTGGACACCTTGCCGGAATCGTCCTCGGCGGTGGCCTGCAACGTCCGCTGGCCCCTGACGCTCTCTCCCGCGGTCACGCCCCCCGTCACCCGGACATTCGTCGGGGCCCGGGTGTCCTTCTCGTCATCACCCCCTGGGAGCAGATCGCAGCCGATCCCCCCCAGGCTCAGCAGCAGGACCGCTTGCAGC
>DASQMW010000073.1:0-15114 GCA_035645295.1 Archangium sp. | reverse complement strand
AAGCGGCCGTTGCCGCTGCTTTCCACCGCTTCGTCTCGTCTGGAGTCAACACCGCGCCGTGGCGCTTTGTTTCTTCCAGTCGAGCGGGGCGCGGAACCTACTTCGCTTCCGCCTCCCTTGTCAACTCGCTTCGTCGACTCTTTCTTCCACCTCACTGCGGCTTTCGCCGTTTCGAGGGGAGGCGGCTTCTACCACCACCGCGTTGGGAGTCAACTTCGCTCGCCGACTTCGTATTTCGTCTTTCACTTCTTTCGTCCGGGGCCTTCGTCGCCAGTGCGACGTCGCCTTTCCGTCCGAGGGGCGCGGCTTCTACCACCGCCGCGTTGGGAGTCAACCGCCTTCGTCGACCCTCTTCTTCCCCCTGACCTGGCTTCGTCGCCGTTGCGACTTCCGCCTTGTCGAGGGGCGCGGCTTCTATCACCACCGCGTTGAGAGTCAACTCCGTCCTGCCGACTCCCTATTCCTTCTTTCAACCCGATTAGGAGTTCCCACCGCCGTTGCGGTTTCGCCTTCCCGTTCGAGGGGCGCGGCTTCTACCACCACCGCGTTGGGAGTCAACACGCTTCTTCGACTCCCTCTTCCCGCTCCCGCCACATCGCGTACAGGGCAGCAGGCTGTCCGTCACTCCTCTCTTCAGCCCCACAGCGGCAAACCCCGCTCCGAGCCTCCTCGTCACGCTGATTCACTCGAGGGGCAACCGCCGGAACGAGCGCCTGTGCTGCCGCTCCCAGTGCGTCCCGGCCCAGGCCCAAAGCACGGGGCAAATTTTCCGGCCCCCCGTCGCGCAGCTGCCTCTCCACTGGAGTCCTGTCAGGCCGGCGCGTCCATCCCAGACCTCGTCTTACCGCCGGGTAGGGCGGCCTGGCCTGTTGAGAGCCCTCCCCCACCATGGGACGCTCGCCTCTCTCCATGAAATCCTCCTCCCCCGTCCTGCTCTCATGGGTCGCCAAGAAGAATGATCCGTTCGACGCGTTGCCTCCCGGGGAGAAGGCAGCTTCTTCCACGGCGCAGCCCCAGCCCGGACCTACGCTGACGCTGCTGTTCGATGACTCCTCTCCCTTCAAGGGCCGGGTCGAGGACGTCGTCCTGCTCTATCGCGTCCCACCCCCCTCGTACGCCGCCTCGGGAGATCGTCCCGTCTTCGACGCCACGAAGCGGGAGATCGCGAAGCGTGAGCCCCGCATCCGGGTCCAGCAGCGCACGTGGGTGAGCGATGATCCCACGAATCACCAGACCCTCTTCGACTTCCTCCGCGACCAGCTCCCTCGCATCCGACAGGAGTTCAAGGGCCGCGAATTGCTCATCCACATCAGCCCGGGCACCCCCGCGATGCAGACCCTCTGGGTGCTGCTGGCCGAGTGCGGCTTTATCGAGCAGCCCTTCAAGGTCGTGAAGTCCTACCGCAAGCACGAGCGTGGCAACCGCGCCGCCGTCGTCGAGGTCTCGCTCGGCATCGAAAGCTTCTACAAGGTCTATCGCGCCTCCAGGCCCGGGCAGCAGTCCTCCCCGGAAACCACCGCCATCTGGGAACCGTCTCGCTTCCGTTCCTCCAGGCTCAAGGCGCTCTTCGACGAGGCCCGCCGCTACGCCCGGCTCAAGGTCCCCGTCCTCATCCTCGGCGAGCGGGGCACCGGCAAGACGACCCTCGCCTCCTGGCTGCGCAGCCACAGCCCCTTCCGCCGCGAGGCGCTCGATCACCGCTGGCCCTCGGCCGCTTGCGGCCAGTTCAGCGGTGACACCATCAAGTCGGAGCTCTTCGGCCACAAGGCGGGCTCCTTCACGGGGGCCACGAGCGACAAGGAGGGCCTGCTCTCCGTCGCCCACGGAGACACCTTGTTCCTGGACGAGGTCGGCGACATCTCCCGGGACGTCCAACGCCTGCTCATCCGCGCGCTCGAGGAGCGCCAATACACCCCGCTCGGCCGGGACTCGGAGCCGCCTCGCACAAGCGACTTCCGCCTCATCACCGCCACCAACCTCCCCGAGGAGGTGCTGCAGGAGAAGCTGGATGCGGACTTCCTCGACCGCATCAGCCCCCTGGTGCTGCGAATGCCCGCCCTCCGGGAGATCCCCGAGGAGCTTCCCTGGTTGTGGGACTCCCTCTACGGCAAGGCCCTGGAACGCGCCGAGTTGGAACAGCCACCCGCCGCGATTCCTCCCTCCGAGCGGGAGCGCATCCTCCACCACCTGCGCGAGCACCCCCTCCCCGGCAACCTCCGGGACCTGCTGCGGCTGGCCTACCGCCTCGTCGCCGAGCTGGGTGACCCGGAGTGCCACCGCGCTCCCGCCGAGTGCGTCGAGCTGGCCCTCACCAGCCTCACCGCCCCGGTCTCCGCCCCCCGAAGCCTCGAGCGCGCCCTGGCCGCCGCCTTCGCTCGCAACGAGCCGCTCGATACCGTGCTCCCTGCCCATGAGCCCCTGCCGCTGCAGCACATCGGCATGGCCTTCCAGTCCTACCTGGCGCGGGAGATCGGCCGCCTCGCCGCGGCCCGGGGCATCCCCGAGTCCTCCCTCTACACCGGCATCACCGACCGCACCCTGCGCAACTGGAAGAAGGCCTCCGCCCCGCCTGACTCTGTTTCCGCGCGCCGGAAAAAGAATTCCGCCCGCCGCTAGGCCCGCTCCGCCCCGCCTCGCCCTCCTCCCCGCAACTCCTCGAATCTCCAGCCCAAACGGCGGGCGGGCGGCCGACGGGTTCGCTGGCATCGGCTTCGCTCTGGGTTCCTCGCATCTGGCCACCCACGCCACGAGGAGCCCCACATGCCAACGACCGCCGCGCCCCCCATCCTGAAGTCCTCCGCCCCCGCCGCACTGACCCGCCACGCCCGCGAACAGATGCGCCTGCGCGGCCTCTCCGAGGAGGCCCTGGAGCTGACGCTCGCGTTCGGCCGCATCGTCTGGACTCGCGGCGCGCAAATCTTTGCCATTGGCCGCCGCGAGGTGCGACGCTTCGCCCAAGAGGGGGTGGACTTGTCTCGCTACGAGGGTGTCCAGGTCGTCTGCACGTCGGCGGGCACCATCCTCACCGCCTACCGCAACCGGGACTTCCGCGGCCTGCGCCCCGCCCTCGGCCGGGGGCGCGCCCGCCCCGTCCGCTCTCCCCGCCGCCCCCGCAACACCTGAAATGGCCTCTCCCTCCAGGAGCACACTCCCATGGTCTCCCTCAAGGAATTCACTGTCTCCTCTCCCCGCCCCCTGCCCGTCATCGTCCTCGCGGACATCAGTGGAAGCATGGCGGAGGGAGGGAAGATTCAAGCGTTGAACGCGGCGGTGAAGGACATGCTCGCCTCCTTCTCGGACGAGGAAGACGTCCAGGCGCAGATTCACGTGGCCATCATCACCTTCGGCCGGGACGGCGCCCGGCTGCACCTGCCCCTCACCCCGGCGGCCCAGGCGCAATGGCAGGACATGCCCGCCGATGGCAGGACGCCCATGGGGGCAGCCTTCGAGCAGGCGCGGGAGCTCGTCGAGGATCGCACCCGCCTGCCCGGCCGGGCCTACCGCCCCACCCTCGTGCTCGTCTCGGATGGCATCCCCACGGACGAGTGGAAGCCCGCCCTCGAGCGACTGCTGACGTCCGAGCGGGCCTCGAAGGCCGAGCGCATGGCCCTGGCCATCGGCGCCGAGGCCGAGAACGAAGTGCTCCAGGCCTTCGTGGCTGGAGGGGGCCAGCGCGTCTTCCGCGGCGACGAGGCTCGGGAAATCCGCAAGTTCTTCCGCTTCGTCACCCAGACCGTGACGCGCCGCTCGCGCGCCGCCAACCCCAACGTCGTGACTCCCGCGACTCCCACGGACCTGGACAGCCTGGTGTGAGGACCGCGCGGGTGGGGCGCCTCGGACAGGTCCCCTTCCCTCCCGGAGGAATGAGCCGACATGGATGAACTGCTCGAGGATTTGAAGGAGGTCGTCGACGCGCGCGGCGCCCGGTACCGGCTGGGCGGCCTGCTGGGCACTGGCGGGCAGGGCGCCGTCCGCGAGGTCGCCGGTGGCCGGCTCGCGGTGAAGCTCTTCGCGGACCGCTCCGCCACGCGCCGGGAGCAACTGCGCCGGCAACTCCTCCAGGTGAAACTCCTCCCCCTCTCCACGCTGCCCGTGGCCCGCCCGCTGGAGATGCTCCAGCCTCCCGTGCTCGGGTATGTGATGGAGCTCATCACGGGGATGGTGCCGCTCCAGCGGCTGATGACGCCTCCCTCCGGGGCCCACGTCGCCGAGTGGTACCTCCAGGGCGGCGGTCTTCGGCGGCGGTTGCAGCTGCTCGCCCGGCTCGCCGAGCTCCTGGCCCGGTTGCATGGCATGGGGCTGGTGTACGCGGACCCCTCCCCCCGCAACACCTTCGTCTCCGAGGACGTGCGCCACACGGAGCTGTGGCTCATCGACGCCGACAACCTCCACGCCGCCAGCAGCCCGGGCGCTCCCGCCTTCTACACGCCCGGCTATGGAGCGCCCGAGCTCGTTCGCGGCCATGGCGCCGTCAACACCCTCACCGATGCCCATGCCCTCGCGGTGCTCGTCTTCCAGACGCTGAGCCTGCTACACCCGCTGCTCGGGGACGCCGTGGAGGAGGGCGAGCCCGAGCTGCAGGAGCGGGCCCTGGCCGGGGACGAGGCGTTCCCCTGGGTGGATCATCCCGAGGATCGCCGCAACCCGGCCTCGCGGGGCCTTCCGCGAGAGCTGGTGCTCACCACCCTGCTGCGCCAGCTGAGCCACGAGGCCCTGGGTCCGGGCCTGGGCACGCCCTCGAGCAGGCCGAGCGCGGCGCGGTGGGCCGAGGCCCTGCACGACGCGGCCGCGCTGACCCTGGAATGCACGGGCTGCACGGGCGGCTTCTACCTCAACCGGGAGCGCTGCCCCTTCTGCGACACGCCCCGGGCCGCCTTCGTGCTGATGAAGTTCCGGCGGTGGGAGCCTTCCCGGAGCCAGGCGCCCAAGCTCATGGGGCCCCACGTCGCCGTGTGCACGCTCCCCCAGGCGAAGCCCCAGGTGCTCACCGCCCGCCTCACCGAGGGAGACACGGGCAGCGCGGGGCAACGGCCCCGCGTGGAGCTGACGAGCGACGGCAAGCGCTTGTCGGTCCGCTGTCTGGAAGGCAGCTGCATCGTCACCGCGCCGGATGGCGGCCAGCCGGTGGAGATAGGCGATCGCCGCCGCGCCATGCCCTTCGACTGGCTGCTGCACTTCGGGCCCCTGGACTCCCCCCACCGCACCGCCCAGTTCGAGCCCTTCCCGGAGGCCCGGCCATGAAGCTCAGCGACCTGTCCCAGGGGGCACTCACCGTCTTCCACGTGGCCCCCCTCGAGGGCCGCCTGCCGGCGCAGCTGGCCATGGGCTCCGAGGTGACGCTCTTCCTGGAAGAGCGCAGCGGCGACGTGTACCTGGAAGCGGCGGGCGTACCGCTGCGCGTGGCGGGCCGCGGTGCTCCGGACGTGCTCGCGCTGCGGGGCGTCCTCGAGCGCAACCTGCCCCGCCTGGCCTGGGTCGTGGCGCGCCAACCGCGCCGGGGCGAAGCGGAGCACGCCTGCCTCCAGGTGCACGAGTTCCTCCGGCACTTCCAGCTCCCGGGCCCCTTCGACCTCGGGGTGGACGAGCGCGTGCTGGAGGATGCGCGCCGGCGCTTCGGCAAGCGCAACGAGAGCGTGAAGGACATCGCCGCCTGGCTCGAGGAGGAGGTGCTGCTGCCCCCCCGGGAGGACTCGGGCACACGCCGCGCCCTGCTCTCCTCCTCGCCCCGGCCCGGCCAGCAGGACACGGCCTTCCGGCTCCACGGCCGGGGCCTCGCGGTGGACGTGCGGCGGCGGGGCGAGCAGCTCCGGGTCGAGCGGCTGGTCTTCGCGCGCCAGGGACGCAAGGAGGGCGAGCAGCGTCCCCTCGCCCTCGCCGAGGCCGCCTTCCGCTTCTGCGATGCCACCCTGGCCGCGGAGTTCCAGGGAAGCGCTCGCAACCAACTGGAGGTCATCGTCCAGAGCGGCAGCAGCTACCTGGCCATGTGGCGGGAGTACAACGCGCTCGAACTCCGCCATGTCCGGGAGAAGGCGGCGCGGCTGGGCTGGGTACGCTACGAGCGGGTGGAGGAGACGGGGGATGGCTCCTGGCGCTTCCACCTGCGCCGCGAGGACGCTCAGCTCCCCGAGCGGATGCAGCGGCTGCGCGAGCTCCAGGAGAGCGAAGAGTTGGAAGCAGGCGACGCCCTTCCCCGCCATCTGCTGGAGCAGGAGCGCGAGCCGGACGCGCAGGACGAGGAGGAGGAGCGCGGCCGCGGGCCCAGGCCCTTCAGCGGCACCATGGTGGTGGACCCCGACCCACACCGGCCCAGCGTGGAACTGAGCCCCGGCTTCGCGGACGATGAGGAGACCACCCCTCCCGCCAAGGGCTACCTCTTCCTGTCCACGCGCGGCAGCATGCGGGCGCTGGAGCGCAGGGAGCAGGCCGCCGCCCGGATTCGCGAGGCAACCTGCCCCATGCCCCAGCTCGGCCTGCTGCTGGAGGGCCAGCCCGTGCGCACCACGCACTTCCGGCAACTCCCCGCCTTGTCCCCCGAGGCCCGGAACCGGCTCGGCGGCGAGCCCACCCCCAGCCAGGAGCGGGCGCTCCACGTGGCGCTCAACACGCCCGACATCGCGCTCATCCAGGGGCCTCCAGGCACCGGCAAGACGAGTGTCATCGCCGCGCTCATGGAGAGGCTGGCGCAGACGTCGAACGAGCCGGAGTCCCTGTCCGGCTCGGTGCTGCTCACCAGCTTCCAGCACGAAGCGGTGGAGAATGCCGCCGCGCGCACGGTGGTGTTCGGCCTGCCCGCCGTGAAGCAGGGGCGTCGGCGCGGCCGGGCCGAAGGCCTGGACAACGTGGAGACATGGCGCAAGGAGCGCATCGAGGCCCTGGAGTCCTCACTCGTCCAGGAGCCCGGCAGCGCCACGCTCAAGCGCATCCGGTTGCTCGTCACCGCGCACCTGGCACAGCCCGGGACGGTGGAGCGGACGGCGGGCGTGCTCCGCCAGGTGGCGGACCTGGGACGGGAGCTCCTCCCGGGTCCCCTCCTGGACAGGTTGCGCCTGCGCGCCGCCCGGCTGGCTCGCGGCACGTCGCACTCCGAGAGCGAAGACGCCGGGGAACGGGAATACCTGCTGCAGGCCATCCGCGGCCTCCGGGTGGAAGCCGCCTCCTTCCTGGATGATGGGGCACTCAAGGCCGCCAAGGTGTTGCGCCTGTTGACGGAGCGCGCCCTGGAGGAGGCGGCGGAACGCGACCTGCTCACCCGCGCGGCCTCGTGGACGCAGGAGGTGGCGCCCCCCTTCCTGCCGGAGCTGTCCCGGCTCCGCGAGACGCTGCTGCAGCGGCTCGCCCCGGACGCGCGCCCCGCGGCCCTCCCCGCCACGGACGCGGAGACGGACGAGCTCCTCAAGGAAGCCCTCGAGGCCGCACGGCGCACCGTCGCCGGCACCCACCAGGGCGCCGAGAGCGTCATCGCCGGGTTCCTCGACGACCTCTACCATGACCCCGACGGCGTCCGGGACACGCTGGGCCACTACACCGTGGTACTCGCCTCGACCTGCCAGCAGTCCGCCAGCACGGGCATGGCGGCGCTCAAGGAGGAGCAGCTCGTCTTCGACTCCGTCGTCGTCGACGAGGCCGCCCGCGCCAACCCGCTCGATCTCTTCATCCCCCTGGCCCTGGGCCGCCGGCGCATCGTGCTCGTGGGAGACCATCGGCAACTGCCGCACATGCTGGAGCCGGACGTGGAGCGCCAGCTCGAGGAGTCCGTCTCCACGCAGGCCCGCGAGGCCCTGAAGAAGAGCCTGTTCGAGCGGCTCTTCTACTCGCTCCGGGAGCGCACGCGCCTGGATGGCTTTCCCCGGGTGGTGACACTCGACACCCAGTACCGGATGCACCCGGTGCTGGGAGACTTCGTCAGCCGCGTCTTCTACGAGCACCATGAGGATCCCCGCCTCCAATCCGGGCGGCCGGCGGAGGAGTTCACCCACGGGCTGCGCGGCTACGGAGACGCCGTGGCCGCCTTCATCTCCGTGCCGAGGGACCAGGGCCCCGAGCGTGGAGGCCGGAGCAAGTCACGTCCCGTGGAGGCGCGCCGGGTGGCACGCGAGCTCAAGCGCCTGGCCGATGCCAACCACGCGCTGAGCTTCGGTGTCATCACCTTCTACGCGGACCAGCGCGATGAACTGTGGCGGGCGCTGGTGCAGGAGGGCATGGCACGCGAGCGAGAGCAGGGCGGCCACGAGCTGCTTGCGGACTACCAGGAGACGCGAGACTCCCGCGGACGCATCGTCGAGCGGGTGCGGGTCGACACGGTGGATGCCTTCCAGGGCAAGGAATTCGACGTCGTCCTGCTGTCCATGGTGCGCAGCAACGACCTGCCCGAGGGGGAGGGCCTCGCGTTGCGCCGCAAGTACGGGCACCTGATGCTGGAGAACCGGCTGTGCGTGGCGATGAGCCGTCAGCGGCGGCTGCTCATCGTCGTGGGGGATCCCGAGATGCTGAAGGGGCCGCATGCGGCGCGGGAGCTGCGGGGGTTGGTCGCCTTCCGCGAGCTGTGCGAGGGAAGCCATGGCCGCTGCCTTTAGTCCCCAGACGCCCATCCTCTGCTACGGGCCGAGGGCCCACGTGCGCCCCGGGCGTCGCCGCTTCCTGCTGTGGCCAGCCTGGATGTTCCGTGTGTTGGCGCCCCGCCCGCGCGAGCGCACGCTCAACATCCTCCAGCGCGCGGTGCTGGGGCTCTGCCAGGCGGGCATCCACCGGGCCACCGAGGTGGGCGCACGACTCGCCATCGCCGAGCAGTTCGCCGCCCATTTGCTGCGCGAGCTCCAGGAGTTGGGGGCGCTCTCGCTGGAAGGCCAACCCACACCGGGGGGGCGGGAGATGCTGGAGGAGGACACGTTCGATGGCCGGGAAGTGGTGTCCGGGTATGTCTTCCAGGATCCCTGGACGCGCGAGCTCTGGCCGCGGATGGTGATGAGCGAGGAGCCGCAGGCGGTGGAGTACCCAGACAAGTCCAAGGGGTATCCCCGCCTGCTCTGGGGGACCCGGGGCAGCCCGAGCACGGAGTACGCGCACCTGGTGTTTCCGGAAGCGGGCCTCGCTCCCGTCACGCCCAGACCCGAGCACATCCTCCAGGCCAGCGTGCAACAGAGCCGGCGCGCGCGCCGCAACACGCTGGAGCCGTCCGCCCAGGAGGAACTCTCTCTGGGTTCACCCTCCTACGCGCCGTTGATCGACAGGACCGCTCTGATCGAAACCGCGCCGCGCGCCGTCTTCCTGGTCACCTATCTCTATCTCCCCGCCGAGAGCGAGCGGGGGAGCCAATGGCACGTGTGCGATCCTTTCGGGTTTGGGGCCAGTCCCCGGCTCCGCTCCACCCTCGAGCAGCGGCTGCGCACGGAACCATCACTGGTGGGCGAGGTGCGCAAGCTCTACGGAGAGGCCGTGGACGACGCGGAGGAAGGACTGGCGAGCTCGATGGCCCTTCTCGAGCGGGAGGCCCGCTTCCGAGTGCAGGAGCGACTCGGGCTCGCCATGCGGCACCCGTCCCTGTTGGAGGCACTGGTCCGCATGGAGAGCGCGCACGGTGAGGTTCTCACCCTGCGGGAGCGCTGCCCTCCCTGGAAGTTGGAGGGCGTCCTGGTGGAGGCACAGAAGGGCGTCGAGCACCTGCTGATGCTACTGCGCGAGCGCCACCCGCCTCGCGAGTGTTGGCGGAAGCTCACCGGAGACCGGGAGTCAAACGCGCTGCTCTTCGAGCGGATCGCCTTCAACCTGGGATTCAAGACGCCCCTGCCCCGCTCGCTCGCCCGGGTGGACGAGCGGAAGGTGGTCTGGGCCGCCCGCGAGGGGGGACAGTCGCTGCGGCCCCACCTGCTGGCGGCGCTGCTGACCGCCAGCATCGATGGCACCCACCCGCTGCATGCGGCGGCCCGCACCACGCCCGAACTGCTCGAGCGGCTCGATGCGTTGGCGACCGCCCGCGACACGAGTGCCGCACATGCCAGACGCCGCCCCGCACCCCCGCTCACCGCGGAGCAACTGCTCACCGTGATTTCGACTGTCTACGAAGCCGTGGAGGCGCTCCACGGCCGCTATCCGTGAACGAGATTTCTCCATCCCATGAGCAAGAAAAACAACAAGAAGTACGCACCGCAGCGCGCTGACACGCCTCCGGCGCAGACCGCTCCCGCTGGCCAGACGCCCGAGCCCTCCGGGGAGCA
This sequence comes from Archangium sp., assembly GCA_035645295.1. Lineage (GTDB taxonomy): Bacteria > Myxococcota > Myxococcia > Myxococcales > Myxococcaceae > Archangium. The sequence goes on along the minus strand of DASQMW010000073.1, from coordinate 4,903 downwards.
GAATCGCTCCTTCATTTCCAAGATTGTCAGCGCCGTCACCGAGGCCGGCCGTACCGCGACCGAGGAGGAGCGAAGCGTCGCCGCCGGGCTCCCCGCGTCCCCGCCTCCAGAGACCGTGGATCTCAAGGCGGCCTGGAACGAAGCGGACCTGGCCCGCCGCCTCTGGGAGGCGCAGCTCAAGCGCGCCCAGGACGAGGAGCGCAAGGCCGATGCCGCACGCAGGAAGTTCGAGGAGGAGCGGAGCCGGCTCGACGAGCGGGAGCGGCAGCTCGAGGCACGGCGCAAGGAGCTCGAGGAGCAGAAGAAGGAGCAGGAGCGGCTCGCTCGGGACGAAGCCGCGAGGCAGAAGGCGGAGGCGGACGCGCTGGGAGCGGAGCGCCGCGAGCTGCTCGCCCGGCGAAAGGAATTGCAGGACCAGGAGCTCCAGCTGACCGGGCGGGAAGAGAACGCCCGGGCGGGCTTCGTCGTCCAGCAGGCCTCCGCGCTTGCCGAGCTGCGGCAGCGCAAGACCGAGCTCGAGGCCGAGCTGCAAGCCCTGCCCGCGAAGCTCTCGGAGGTGCACGCCGGCTGGGTCAAGGACGTGGAGACCCTGAGGCAACGGCTGGAGGGGGAGGCGCGCCAGGCCCGTGAGCAGCTCGCGACAGAGCTGGCCGAGCGGCGGCGCCAGGCCGAACAGGTGCTGGAGCAGGAGCGCCAGCGCGTCCACAAGTCATTGGAGGCCTGGCGCGAGGAGCTGGAGTCGCGCGAGGCCACCCAGGAGAAACAGCGCCAGAAGCTGCGCGAGGAGCGCATCCAACTGCGAGCCGACGAGGAACTCCTGGAGGATGGGAAGCGGCTGCTGGAGAAGCGGGTGGAGCAGAAGGCCGCGGCGCGGGTGGAGTCGCTGCAAGCGGATCTGGAGACTACCCGGCTGCTGCTCGAGGACACGCGCCGGGATCGCAACCACCTGCAGGCAGAGCTGCGCAAGGTGGAGGAGGCGAACCGCCTGTTCGAGCAGCGCAGCCCGCGCGAGGTGCTGGAGCAGCTCCGGAGCCTGGAGGAGCAGCGACGGAAGCTGGAGCAGGAGCTGGCGACGCGGCCCAGCGAGCAGGAGAAGCAACGCCTGCGGCAGTTGGACGCCGAGCATGAGCAGCGGGAGTTGGAGCTGGCTCGGCTGCGGAGGGAAAACTCCGAGCTGAAGGCCCGCCTGGGCAACCACGCCATCGCCGTCTCGGAGCTCGAGTCGCTCAAGCGGCAGAAGGAGGCGGCCGAGACCTACAACAAGGCACTGGGCAGCGCGCTCGAGGAATACGAGCGCAAGGTGGGCGAGCTCATCCAGCGGGCCAAATCCCAGCCCGCCTTCCCCCGGTGTGCCGAAATGGATGAGGACGCCGGCCTTCAGCGGGAGGTGGAGGTCGAGGAGAGCGTGCCCAGGCTGGATGAATTCTGTAAGGATTTGAGGCACCGGCTGGCGTACAACCCGCAGACGAAGCAGGAGTTGTACTACTCCGAGCGGGATGTGCGGGCTTTCGTGGCGGGGCTCGCCATGAGCCGACTGCACCTGCTCCAGGGCATCAGCGGTACGGGCAAGACGAGCCTGCCGCGGGAGTTCGCCCGCGCCGTGGGGGGAAACTTCACGCTCATCGAGGTGCAGGCGGGTTGGCGCGACCGGGACGATCTGCTGGGCTACTTCAACGCCTTCGAGGGGCGCCATTACGAGAGCGACTTCCTCCGGGCGATCTACCGGGCCCAGACCCCCGCGTTCAGGGATCGGCTCTGTCTGATCGTCCTGGACGAGATGAACCTGTCACGGCCCGAGCAGTATTTCGCCAACCTGCTCGCCCAGCTTGAGCAGCCCGAGTCGAAGCGGGAGCTGCGGCTGGTGACGGAGCCCACCCAGAAACCGCCCCAGCTCTTCCGGGACCAGTACACCCTGGCGATCCCGAGCAACGTGTGGTTCATCGGCACCGCCAACCATGACGAGACGACGGTCGAGTTCGCGGACAAGACGTACGATCGCGCGCACGTGATGGAGCTGCCCCGCCATCGGCAGGCCTTCCAGGCCGAGCGTCGGCCCGAGCGCTCCCCGGTGTCATACAAGTCCCTGTTGCGCGCTTTCGAGGAGGCCCGGCAGAAGTATGAGGCGGGCGCGAAGACGGTGGCCAAAGTGCTGGATCAGCACCTGTCTCCGGTGTTGGACGCGCACTTCCAGGTGGGTTGGGGCAACCGGTTGGAGCGGCAAATAGCGGACTTCGTGCCCGTGGTGCTGGCCAGCGGTGGCTCGGAGGTGGAGGCCGCCGATCACCTCATCGCGACCAAGCTTCTGCGGAAGATCCGCGGGCGCCATGAGACCCAGCAGGAGGACCTGGACGCCCTGGAGGAAACGGTGAGCAAGGCCTTCAAGAGCCTGGGCCGCCTGGATCCGGATCAATCCCAATCCCTGAAGCTCATCAAGGACGAGCGTCGCCAGCCGCGGGAGTTGGATGAGGAAGGGGCGGACGCGGCATGAGCTTTGTCTTCAGAGATCGCATCCTCGGGGCGGAGCGGGAATCCATCACCTCGTTGGCCGTGCCTGGCCAATGGGTGCTGGAGGCGTCCGGTGACGTCTGGCACAACCGGGAGCCCGCCCGGACCTTGGACTACCTGCTGCCAGACGGGCGGCAGGGGTGGAGCGTTCAGGACGACGAGACCCGGCGCGTGGGGCGATTCGATCCCGCGCTTCTCCCGAGCGAGCGGGACATCGCGCGCATCCTCGACATTGGCAAGGAGCTCACGAACCACCTCGAGCAGCCCTCGGCCTGGGACGGGCTCACGCAGGTATCCCCGGTGATGCGCAATCTCGATGAACGTGCGCGGCTGCAGCGGTTGGAGAGGGATATCGAGCGAGGTCTCGGCCCGCTCAAGCACGTGTGCAAGCGCCCGCGTCTGCACCTGCACTCGGAGCAGGAGCGGGTCCCGACGGCACGGGCCCGCCGCATTCCCAGCCAGGCGACGAGTTACCTCGCGGCCCACTCGGAGGACTGGGAGGTCCGCACGGTGCGGGGCGTGCGTCCCAAGCGCCTGCTGGCCACCGTCACCGAGGATCTGTGGGACATCTACGAGAACCGCGTGGCCGTCAGGCTGGTGGATCACCTGCTGCGGGACGTGAGCCGGCGCATCGCGGAGGTGCGCGAGGTCTGGCGCCTGTATGACAGGGCGCTCCAGGAGCTGTCCACGCGGGCGGAGGGGACGCATTGGCGGCAACAGCGGCTCTTCCGGCTCTGGGGGCGTCAGCTTGAGGACGCCGAGCAGGGCTCGCGCATCGCCCAGGAGACGCTCGACACGCTCGAGCAGCTGCGCCGGGAGCTGCTGGGGCTCCGGGATTCCCGCCTCTACGGCGCCATTCCCGTCCGAGCGCAGGTGCCGGGCACGCTGCGGCGAACGAACATCCTGTTGAATGATCCCCACTATCGGGAGGTGGCGCGGCTGTGGAGGCGCAGGGAGCGGGCTGCCCAGGACCGGAAGCTCAGTCCGACGGAGCAGCTCGAGCGCCAGCGCGAGTTCCACGTGGCCTTCGAGGCTTTCGGCGTGCTTCTCACCTGCCGCGCGCTGAAGGACTTCGGCTTTGTCCCACGGGACGGGGAGGTGCCGCGTCGCGGACGCCCACCCCTTCGATTGAGCGCGGACAACGGACGCATTCTGGAGTTCGAGTGGCAGCAAGGGGGAGACTGGGTGCTGCGAGAGCATGGAAACAACACCTGGCTGCGCTTCGTCTCCATGCCGGCCTCTCCCGGGACTCAAGGCAGCCCGGAAGCCATTGCGCGCCTGATCGACCTGGCCGGCCCCCCGGCAGCGGCAGGTGCTCCTTCCACGCGGAAGTCCATGCGGCGAGCATCGAGCAGACCCAACGCCTCGGGCGCTCCGGGAGGAGAGCAGCTCGTCCTGCTCTACTTGGGACAGGGGGAGGACGAGCGCATCAGCCCGGCGCAGCAGCACCAGCTCAACCGGCTCGGCTTCGAGCGGGGGCGGAGCGAGCCGGATGCGTACGGCCTCCTTCCCATTTCCGCTGCGGATCTCGGAAGTGAGGAACGCGTGGCACGAGCGCTTCGGTGGTGGCTCACGGGCTCACTGCTGCAGCGCTACGCTCCGCGCATCCCCGGGCCACGAGCCCTGCTCGACCCCCTGTCGGAACACGCGCGGAGGTACCTGGAACGCGAGGGCGAAGGAGTCCTGCGCATGGTACGAGCACCGAGAGCGGAGGAGCGGACGTGGCGGGAGTTCCTTCAAGGGCTATCACTGCCCGCGGGGACAGGACGCTCCGGCCCGCCCTCTCGCCAGGAGGTGGAGGAGCTCACGCGGGTGCTCGCCGAAGGTACACGCTTCTTCGAGCAACTCCTGTGCTGTCCGGTATGCCCACGCGAGGCGCAGGACCTCCAGCGCCTCGGGGCGGACTGTTACCGCATCCAATGTCCCGGCTGCGAGGCCCGATGGGGCGTCGAGTCTTGTGGAAGCTGTGGAGAGCGAATCCCGTTCCTCTGGGCCTCCGGCGGGCGGCTCGAGACGCTCCAGCGCGGACCTGGCTGGTTGGACCGGTTCTTCGGACGGGACGTCCTGGCCAGTCCTTGCTGGGGAGAGCAGAGCAAGGGGTTCATCTGCCCGGGTTGCCGCGCTTGCCCCAACGAAGGCAAGGACTCGAGACAATGCCAACGGTGCAGGGGCTGAACGCGGGGCTTCGCGCTGCGCGGGCATGAGCAGGCGCGCGGTAGCCCACAAAGGCGAAGGCCCCGAGTCCACACGTGTGTGTGGACTCGGGGCCTTCAAAAAAAATCCGGCAGCGACCTACTCTCCCGCGCGGTTTCCCGCGGAGTACCATCGGCTCTGGAGGGCTTAACTTCCGTGTTCGGGATGGGAACGGGTGGGACCCCTCCGACATTGCCACCGGAAA
>DASQMW010000072.1:0-2931 GCA_035645295.1 Archangium sp. | reverse complement strand
CGCCGCTCCGGGCGTTGACGCGCGCCTGTTGCGCTCGCTGCGCCGGGGCGACTTCTCCCTCCAGGGACGCCTGGATCTGCACGGCATGACCCAGGCCGAGGCCAAGGGGGCCGTGGACCGTTTCCTCAATGAAAGCCGCCGCGCTCACAAGCGCTGCGTGCTCATCGTTCACGGGCGCGGGCTGAACTCCCAGGATCAGATCCCCGTCCTCAAGCAGAGCATCCGGGTGTGGCTGAGCCAGAAGAGCATCGGCAAGACGGTGCTGGCGTTCGCTACCGCACGTCCTCAGGACGGAGGCGCGGGCGCCGTCTACGTGCTGCTCCGCCGGTAGCTGGACGGCCGGGCGGCTCTGTGCATACATGCCGCCATGGCACGCGATCTCATCGATCTGCACATCCACGTGGGTAGCTCCGTGGCTCCCCACGTCCTCTGGTCCCTCGCGCACCAGCAGGGCTTCAAGCTCCCCGTCAAGGACTACTTCGAGTTCGTCGAGCTCATCACCTCGCGTCCCGGCAAGGTGGGCAGTCTCGAGGACTACCTGAAGATCCTCCACACCTATACGGAGAAGATTCAGAGCTCGCCGCTGGCCGTCGAGCGCTCCGTCTACGAGATCATCGGCAAGGAGTACCGTGGCAGCCGCGTCTCGCAGATCGAGCTGCGCTTCAACCCCATGAAGCGCAACCTCAACTCGGAGCTGGACCTGGACCACATCATCCACGCGGCGCTGCGGGGCATGGACCGGGCCATGCTCGAGTACGGCGTGAAGGCCGGTCTCATCTTCTGCCTGGCCCGCGAGTTCGATCACCGGCTCAACAGCATCATCGTGGACAAGGCCATCAAGTACCGCAGCCGCGGCGTGTACGGCATCGACCTGGCTGGCACGGAGAAGCACGCGCTGGAGCTGGAGCCCGCCGTGGTGGGGCAGTACGAGGATCTCTTCGCCCGCGCGCGCAAGGCCGGCCTCAAGTGCACCGTGCACACCGGAGAGACGAAGGGCACCGGCGCCGAGGGCGTCATGGCCGTGGTGGAGAAGCTCAAGCCCCACCGCATCGGCCACGGCATCCGCGCCGCCTACGATGAGTCCGCCATGAAGCTGCTGCGCGAGCGCGATGTGGTGCTCGAGCTGTGCCCCACCTCGAACCTCCACACCCGCGCCGTGGAGGGCCTCGACGAGCTCAAGCACATCATGAGCACCTTCTGGGACCGGGGCGTGAAGTTCACGCTCAACACCGACGGCACCTACCTGCTGGAGACGGACATGCTCCGCGAGGTGGAGCTCGTCGAGAAGAACGGCCTCCTCTCCGCCGAGCAGGTGGATCAGACGCTCGCCTGGGCGCGCCAGTACTCCTTCATTCCCACGTGAGTCCCATGTACCGCCTTGCCCGCGCCCTCCTCTTCCTCTTCTCCGCCGAGCGCGCCCACCGGCTGGGCATGACCCTGCTGCGCTGGCTCGGGCACCTCGCGGGGACGTGCCGCGGCATGCGCTCGCGGACGCTCGGCTCCGTCACCTATGACGCCTCGGTGAAGGTGGCGGGCCTGGAGTTCGCCCACCCCGTGGCGCTCGCAGCGGGGCTCGACAAGGAGGCCGAGGCCGTGGACGGGCTGCTGGCGCTCGGCTTCGCCGCCGTGGAGGTGGGCACGCTCACTCCTCGGCCCCAGCCGGGCAACCCGAAGCCGCGCCTGTTCCGCATCCCCGAGCACCGCGCGCTCATCAACCGGATGGGCTTCAACAACCACGGGGCCGAAAACGCCGCCGCTCACCTCCGGGCGCGCACCTGGCACCCCGCTCCGGTGGGCGTGAACATCGGCAAGAACAAGGACACGCCGCTGGAGCAGGCCGTGGACGACTACGTGGCGTGCGTGGACACACTGGCCCCGCTCGGGGACTACGTGGTGATCAACGCCAGCTCGCCCAACACCCCGGGCCTGCGGAAGTTGCAGGAGCCCGAGCAACTCACCGCGCTCCTGCGGGCGGTGAAGGCACGGCTGGATCAGGTATCCCCGGGCAAGCCCCTCTTCCTGAAGATTGCCCCGGATCTCACGCCCGAGGCGGTGGACGAGGTGGTGGACGTGGTGCGCGCGTGCGGGCTGGCCGGGCTCATCGCCACCAACACGACCATCGCGCGGCCTTTCGAGCACCCGGTGGCGAAGGAGGCGGGCGGCCTGTCCGGAGTACCCGTGCGCGAGTCGGCCAACGCCGTCATCCGCCGGGCCTATGCGCGCAGCGGAGGCGCACTGCCCATCATCGGCGTGGGCGGCGTCTTCACCGCCGAGGACGTGTACGAGAAGCTGCGGGCCGGAGCCTCGGTGGTGCAGGTGTACACAGGATTCATCTACGAGGGTCCGGGCATGGTGCGCCGGTTGCTCGAGGGCCTTGGGCCGCTGCTGGCCCGGGACGGCTTCCGCTCGGTGCGCGAGGCCATCGGCGCGGACCACCGCGTTGCCCCGCCGGCCGCCCTGCCCCAGCACGAGCCCCTGCGCCCCCAGGCCTGAGCTCGAGTTTCTCACCGCGCCCGCGCAGCAAGGCGCCCGAACAGGCTCGCTCCAGTACTAGAAGGAGCGCTGCCACGTGCATTCAGGGCTGCCGTGGGCCTGCCTGGGCGCTTGTCATGGGCCGCCGGCGCGTAGTCCCATGGGCGTATGAACGAGCACCTCGACCTGCTCCATTCCAGCGGCAGTGGCAAAGGCAGCGCTTCCTGATGGGCCGCATTTCAAAGGGCCGTCGCACCCCGGCCCGCTACCGCTCATTCAAGAACTGGACGGGGGCGCTGATGTTCAGCCTGGTCTTGCTCGAGCTGACGCTTGGCCTCACCGCCATCCGCGCCCTTCCCTCATTGCGAGGTGTCGACACCGTTGCCACCGTCGTGGCGACCGGCACGAGGGTCAAGACGTACAAGGGACGGCGATCCACCTACCGCTACTTTACCTACC
>DASQMW010000071.1:0-59734 GCA_035645295.1 Archangium sp. | reverse complement strand
GAGAGGGCGGCGCCACCGGAGAGCTCGAGGAAGAGGCGGTTGTCCTTCGAGGCCCGCACGGCCAGGCGCAGCAGCCCTTCGCCCGCGCCGATGAAGGGCTGGCCTTCGCCGAGCACGTCCGCCATGGCCAGCGCCTGGATGCCCAGCTCCAGCCTGGGCAGCAGCACCAGGGAGAGGCCCGCTTTGCCTCCAATGCCTGGCCCGATGCGCTCCGAGGTGACGACGCCTCCACCGACGATGCCCAGGCGGAACTTCACGCAGGGGCCCTCGCTGCGGCGGCAGACGGGATCCAGCTGCTCGGGGTTGGCGCGGCCGCGGCGCTGGGCGGAGGCGGACAGGGGCAGCAGGAGCAGCGCCAGCAGGAGCCAGCACCGCGGCGGGAGAATCACCAGGTGTGATCGCGACATGCGCGGAGCATGGCATACGCAGTGCCGCCGGGCCCCGCCGAGGGCCGCGGGCTCACGGCTCACGGGCGCTGATAGACGATGATGTGCGGTGTCTCGTCCACGTAGAGCCCGGTGACCGGCGTTGTCGTGCCGAACGCCTGCCAGATGTTCATCTCGTGCTCGCGGAACTCCTGGTGGTACTGGTACGCGGCGATGTCCGCCTCGGCCGGGCTCCACGCCATCTGCAGGTCCTGCCGCAGCATGCCGTTCTGCTGGTAGTGCAGGAACGAGTGGCCCGTCACCTCGTGCAGGTACAGGCGCGCCGCGGGCCTGGCGTGCTGGTTGATCCACGGCAGCACGCCCGTCACGTGGCTGGACCAGAACTGGCGCTGCATCCCGAGCGAGGCCGCGCCGGGCAGCCCTCCCGCCAGCTCCGAGTAGAAGCCCGTGCCGTACGGAAACACGCGCGCCAGGCCCAAAAGCGCTGGCGCCATCAGCAGCGCGAACACCGGCACGGCCACCCCCGCGAAGGGCAGGGTGGGGCGGTGCACCCGCAAGCGCTCCACCAGCGCCTGGCAGCCCCGCGTCACCGCCACTCCCGCGAGGATGCCCAGGAAGGGCATGGACGGCAGCCAGTGCTTCACTCCGCCGAAGTGAGGCACCTGCGGGTGGCTGATGATGATGATCGACGCGACGGCATTGACCGCCACCAGCGCCTCCGTCGCGGACGGGAGGCTCACCCACGCCCGGGTCTGCTTCGGCAGGCTCAGCAGCGTGCGCCCCAGCACCGCGAGCCAGCCCGTCACCATCGGCACGAAGAGGCTGGTGGGCACCGTGAGCGCCGTCTTCACCACCACGTAGGACAGGGGGAAGGGCGGGGCTCGCAGAATGTCGCCCAGGTAGAACCACGCGTAGTGCTCGTGCCGCGCGTGGAAGGCCAGGTACCACGCCGTGCGCTCCACCGGCTCGTGCCAGAGGTAAGGCCAGTGCAGATAGAAGATGACCGGCCCCAGCACCGCCATGGCCATCACCGGCACCAGCGCCCGTGTCACCGGCGCGTCCACCTTCTCCACGCCCTTCAGCACCCAGGCTCCGCCCGTCGCCAGCCCGACGAAGAGGAGCGTGTGCGGGCTGAGGAGCAGGAACTTTCGCTGGAAGCCCGCGCCCCCGCCCAGCGACAACACCAGCAGCCCGTAGAAGACGGCCACCGCGGCGAACAGGCCCACGAAGCGTGCCAGCCACATGCGGGCTTCGGGCTTGCCCTCGCTCGCCGTCCACGCGCGCCACAGGGCGAAGGGCGTCAGGATGAAGGGAAGGAAGAGCGCGTTGTGCTTGGTGGCAATCGCCAGGCCGAGGGCCACGCCGCACCAGAGCCCCCACTTCACGTCCTCCAGCGCGCGCCAGAAGCAGTACACGACGAGCAGCCACAGCGCGGCCACCGGTACATCGAAGCACGCCAGCTCGCCGTTGAAGTACTGCCGGGGCACCAGCATGAAGGCGAGCGCGGCGAACAACCCCGAGGCGCGCCCGTACAGCGCGCTGCCGAAGAGGAAGCTCAGCGCCGGCACCAGCGCGGTGAAGGCGAACGCCGGAATCCGGAACGCCATGGCCGAGCGCACCCACTCCAGTGCGTCATGGAAGAGCAGGTGGCTCAGCCCGAACAGCGTCTTCATCAGCACGGGGTGCTCGTGGTTGTAGTCCCACGCCCGGACGATGGACGCGTTCGTCAGCGCCCGTGACGGCGACTGGAAGAGCTGCCGGAACCAGTCTGCGTAGCCCTCGGCCGCGGCGAAGTAGACGCTCTCGTCGCGCGTGAAGCCCACCGCGGACTCCGTCAATAGCAGCACGGCGAAGGCCAGCGCCCACAACCCCCAGGCCAGCAGCTTCTCGTCCCGCGTGGGCGCCCGGCCCCTCATTCCCGCACCCCCACCGGTGGCTCCACCGCGAGCACGTCCAGGCACACCTGCCGCCGGTCCGCGTTGTCGGACTGCACCCAGACCTTCACCGTGCGCGCCTCGCCCTCGGGCAGCCGCACCTCCGCCTTCTGCACGCCCTCCTGGCCCGGAGGCACCGCCACCTCCACCAGCCGCACGCCGCTGCGCGCGTCGTCCACGCCCAGGTACGTCGTCGTGAGCCGCGCGTCCCGTGGGTGCGCGTGCTCCCAGATGATGCCCCCCTCCAGGCGCAGGCCGAGGCCGCCGGGAATGCCGTCGAACTCCGCCACCAGGCGCTGCTTTCCGCCGGGGGCGTGCATCCACAGGCAGTGGCGCGGCTCGTAGAGGACTTCGTGCCACTCCGGCGCCACGTAGAGATAGTTCGCGCCGGGGCAGCGGTGCGCCTTCCCGTCGAAGGGACAGTCGCGGCGCGTGCCGTCCGGGGCTTCCACGTACACGCGGGCCCGCGCGTACGCGTCCGTGGCCGTGAAGCGCCGGGGCCGGTGGCGTCCATTCTCATACAGCGCCAGCGCTAGCGGCCCCGTGCGCACGGGCGCGCCCACCGCGCGGCGCTCGGGCTGGAAGGCCGCGAGGAAGGCGTCCTCGTCCGAGCGCGGCAGCTCCGGCTGCCCCAGTACCCAGATGCGCGGGTGCGCGGCCAGGTCGTCCCGGTCCGAGCCCAGGTAGCCGTACACCGGGACCTCGGGAGGGACGAAGAGGCGGGCGCGCTCCGTCCACCACGGGAAGAGGAGCACCGCGTCGCCAGGGCGGGCCTCGGCTTTCAGCCGCTCCGCCACCGCTCGGTAGTCGCCTTCGCTCGGAAGGCGCCCCGGAAGGCGCAGGTGGAAGAGCAGACTCAGGAGCGCGACGAGCACCAGGCCCCCCAGCTCCACGAGGGGCAGCGCTTGCTTGAAGCTAGGACTTCGCAAGGCGAATCTTCTGCTCGCTCTTTTCCCGGCAGAAGGTGCAGAAGATGGGCTCGCCCTGGGGGAACGACGGCGTCCAGGGCGGGTACATCGAGCACCGCGGGTCCAGGCAGTGGTGCAGCTCCCAGAGGTGTCCCAGCTGGTGGAGCGCATGGCGGGACACGGGCTTGAATCCCGTCTCCAGGTCCTTGTGCGGACTGATGCTGAGAATGGCGCGGTCCTTGCCGTGCCGTGCGAAGCCCGGTGTCGGGGCCACGCCGCTGGGCAGCTCGCGCTCCTTCAGCTTGCGCGAGGTGAGCAGCAGCACCTTGTCGTCCTTGTAGGAACGAATGCCCTTCACCTGCTCCAGGAGCTTCTCCGCCTCCAGCGGCTCGGACATGCCCGCGGGCACCTCGGCGGTGCCGGAGTGCTCGCTGCCCACGCCGAACGCCGTGTAGAGCGTGCGGTTGAACTTCGCGAGCTGCTTGTCGTCGAAGGAGTCCAGCGTCCAGACGCGAATCACGGTGCGTCACCTCGGCAGGAAGGCCTTCGTGGCGGGCGGGGCGACGCTGCGCACCCGCCCTGGAAGGCCCGTCGTTCCACTGCTTCGTTCAGTCCTCACCCTCGGGCGGCTTCGCCTTGGGCGGACGGCCACGCTTCTTCGGCGCGGCCGGCGCGGCGCCCTCCACCTCGGGCGGCTTGGGCTTGGGCGGACGGCCGCGCTTCTTGGGCGCGGGCGCCTCGCCCCCCTCGGCGGCGGCGGTGGCCTCCGGCTTGGGCTTGGGCGGACGGCCGCGCTTCTTGGGAGCAGGCGCCTCGCCCCCCTCTGTGGCCTCGGTCTTGGCCTTCGGCGGGCGGCCGCGCTTCTTGGGGGCCGCATCCTCGGAGCCCTCGACGGCCTCGCCCTCCTCGCCTTCGTCGGAGGGCTCTTCCTCCGCGGGCTCGGCGGGCGCTTCCTCGTCCGGCGGCAGGTCCAGGTCACCTTCCAGCCCCAACAGGTCGCCGTCGAGGCCCAGGTCCTCGTCGTCGCGCGCGAACTCGGCGGCAGTTCGCTTGGGGCGCTCGCGGCCGGGGGGGAAGAGGACGATGTCGATGGAGTCCTCGGCGTTGACCTCGGCGGTGCCCAGCGCGGCGGCCACCTCCATGACGAGCAGGTGCCGGGCGTTGTCGTAAAGCTCACGCTCCTTGGTCGGCAAGGGGCGCAGCTCGCTCAGGACCTGAAGGCCCTTCACCACCTCGGCCAGTCCCAGGATGCCGCCCTGGGTCATCCGGTCCAGGTTGGTGCGGGCACGCTGCTTCCAGTCCAGGTCTGCCTTGTCGCTATCCGAGCGCAGGAACTCGAAGATGGTCTCCACGTCTTCGGCGGTGGCGACCTTGCGCACGCCGATGGAGGCCACCTTGCCTTGTGGCACCATGACGACGGCGCCGTCTTCTTCGCGCTTCATCGTGACGAAGGTGAGCTTCTGACCGGCGACCTCCTTCACGTCGATGGCGGAAACGCGGCAGACCCCCTGGTTCGGATAGACGACCCGGTCGCCGACCGCGAGCTGGAATGACGCGGACCCTTCAGGCATGTCCCCCTCACGGGCGAGGTAAACGTCAGCGGAGGCCCGGGCTTAGCACCGAGCCGCGCCGGACGCCATGAGTTTACCGGTGAAGTGCCGCCGTCCGGGCATTCGTCGCCTGGGCCTCCAGGAGGGTGCCCAGCACTTCCTTCTGCCGCGCGTCCAGCGCCGCCTCCACCTGAGCCTCCGTCGGCTCCAGCTCTGTCATCCCCGGCTGCGCATCCACGCGCGCCGACACTCCAACCGTCCCCATCAGCGCCACCCCGAACACGAGCACTGCCACCAGCTTCTTCATGGTGATGCCTCCAGGGCGCCCAGGGTAGGGGGCAGGCCTGGGGGCATCAATTTTTCGGCAACAGGCCGCTGCACGGCTGTAGCGCCGGACTAGGGCGAGGGCGCGTCGAAGAGCCGCTCTGGAGCCCGGGGAGGGGGCGGGCCGCCAGGCGGCAACACGGGCGAGACTTCCAGGAGCAGGGTGCCCGTGTTGTCGGCCAGGTGGTCATCGGGGAAGGCGAGCTGCAGCCAGGAGGCGCCGCGCAGGCGCACGGGCTGCCCCACCTCCAACAGCTCCAGGACGCCCGAGGACGACTCGGGGCCATCACCCGTGCCGTACAGGCCGAGCACCCGCCCCACCGGCCCCCCCTCGAAGCCCCGCGTGAACGCGGGCGCGGGGCTGTCGCGCACCACCACCTCGTAGGTGGTGTCCGGGTCCAGCTGGCGCAGCACGAAGCGGTCAGCGCGGGACAGCTTCACGGCGTGCTCACGCGCGTCGAGCCGCACGGTGGTGACGGCGTCGCTGTTGCGCTCGCGCACCCGCACCTGGAGGGCGCCGTGGTTGTCCTCCCTGCGCGCGTCCAGCAGGAAGACATAGAGAAGGGAGGCGTTGCGGACGAGCCGCTCCTCGAGGCCCACCAGGCCGAAGGACTCGTGGGCGGGAAGCCGCTCCGTGCCCGCCAGGTAGTAGCCGGCCTGCTCCACTGTGGCGGGGCCGCCCGTGGACAGGCGGCCCTCCACGCGCACGGCATAGGTGCGCGTCGGGTCCAGCTTCACCACCGCCGTGGACAGGAGGGGGACGCGGAAGGCGTGTCCCACCGCGGACAGGGTGAGCCGACCGGCGGGCATGGTGGCCTCCTGCGGGGGCGGGCCTCGAGGCGGCTTCGACACGAACGCACCCGGGGGCGAGGACCCGGGGCCCGTCCTCGGGTGGAGCCGGGCGTGGACGGCCAGGGTGGTGCCCCGCTCGGCGCGCACCGTCTGGCTCCATGGCACCATGCCCATCACGTGCACCTCCAGCAGGTGCTCTGCGTCCGCAGGCAGGTGGGTGATGAGGGCGGGGGTTCGCGAGGGCAGGGGGCGGCCATCCACCCGGATGGTGGCGCCCGGCGGTGTGGAACTCAGCTCCACGGAGAATGTGCCGGTGTTGCCCATCGTCAGCATCGCCGCCATGGCGACCAGGACCACCGCCACCGGGGCGCCCACCACCACCCGGCGCGACAGGCTGCTACCCCACGGTGGAACGGCCACCCTTGGAGGCTCCCGAAGCTGCGGGGCCTCCGGCTCGCTCGGGGCAGGCGACAGGGAAATGGGCTGGGTGGTGGGGCCGGGCTCCTCCCGCGCGTCCTGGGAAGAAGAAGGCTCGGCGGAGGGCGACACCACCGGGATGGGCTGCGTGGTGCGCTCGCCGCGCGAAAGGGCGGGCAGCGGCGTCGCCTCGCGGAGGTGGGGGCGCTCGCGGGGAGCACGGCGCTCGGCCGGGCCCCGCGTCCACCGCGTCAGCTGCGCCAGGAACTCGCGGGGCAGCAGCACCGGGCGGCCGTCCTCCACCAGCTCCGACTCGAAGAGGTACCCCATGAAGTGGGCCCGGGCCCTGGGGGACACGTCTGGCGCGACCGTGCGCAGGTGGCGGTTGAGGGCCTCGGCGAAGGCCTCCGCGGTGGGGTATCGCTGCTCACGCTCCACCGCCAGGGCCTTGAGGAGGATGCGCTCCAGCGCAGGAGGGAGGTCTGGGTTGAGGTCTCGCGGGCGCGGGAAGTCGCCCAGGGCGACCTTGCGCAGCACGTCCGTCATCTTCCCCTCGAAGGGCAGCCGGCCGCAGAGCATCTCGTAGAGGATGACACCCGCCGCGAAGACGTCCGTGCGCGCGTCGAGTTCGCGGCCGCGGGCCTGCTCCGGAGCGAAGTAGGCGTACTTGCCCATGACCTCGCCCTCTTCCGCCTCGGCGCGGCCCGCCAGCCGGGCCTTGGCGATGCCGAAGTCCACCAGCTTCACCTGGCCCTCGTACCCCAGGAGCACGTTCTGCGGGCTGACATCGCGGTGGACGATGTGGAGCGGCCGCCCGCGCTCGTCCAGGCGGGTGTGCGCGTATGACAGCCCCTCCAGCACCTCCACCGCGATGAGCAGCGCCAGCGGCTGGGGCAGGGTGTACAGCCCCTTTTCCCGCGCGCGCCGCAACACCCGCGACAACGGGTGGCCGTCCACGAACTCCATGGCGATGAAGTACTGCCCGTCCACCTCGCCGAAGTCGAAGACCTGCGCGATGTTGCCGTGGCTCAGCCCCGCGGCGATGCGCGCCTCGTTGACGAACATGGACACGAAGGCGGTGTTGCCCGCATAGCCGGGGAGGATTTTCTTGATGACCACGGGCTTGGTGACGCCCGCCGCGGCGGTCATCCTGGCGCGGTAGATCTCCGCCATCCCGCCCGTCGCAATGCGCTCGAGCAGCTTGTACTTACCGAAATGGAGCCCTTCGGAAGGATGCTGCACGTTCGTTCCGGCTCCTTCGGTCTTACCGGGCCGTAGCACCTGCCCTCCACGCTGCCGCCGCAGAGACGCGGCAGGCTATCATGGGGCATGCACGACGCTATTGAAGGAAAATTCCGTTGAAATCGATCTTTTGCCCTTGGGGGCTGAGCCTACTCCTCACCACACCCACCGTCGCGCAGGGGGACCTGCGGTCAGGCTGGTGAGAATCCTCCAAGGCCGGGTGTTGATAGAGGCGCTTGCCAGGGGCAGCACGGCATTTTCGTGCAACGTCCGGTGGCCGACAGCGGCCCACTGGGATGGAGCGGGTATGGAGGTGTCCTTCCACGGCGTGCTAGCGACGGTGAGGAGCGGGCATGACGGCAACTTCGAGGTGAATCTGCTGTCTCCCAAGCCGTTTCCCCAGCCGGTGGTGCTGGTGGGGGACTCGGGGGAAAACGAGGAGGTGAGCCACTTCATGGACAGGGTGCTCTTCAAGGAGTCGGGTGACGCGGCCGTGCATGCCGCGAGCGCCCGGCGGGCCGCCCCCTCCTGTGTGGCCGCCGCATCCCCGCGGAGCGCGCCCGTGCCCGCCGTCCTGCCGGCCGCCACCGTGGCGCAGACACCTCCGTGATGAGCGGGAGCCGTGGACAGAGGGGGGCTTCTCATGCCCGTATCTTCGCCGCCGTGCTTTTCCTCGCACCAGGCACAGGCTGCCGCGAGGAGAAGCCCGCGGAGCCCCTCCAGTCCTTGAAGCCAGAGCCACTGCCGTCGCTCGCGTCGGGAAGTGGGGGGCGCACCAGGGACGCGGGCACCTCGATGCCGGACGAGGCCGTGCCCACCGTGGAGGCCGCGCCGGTGTACGGCGAGCCGCTCCCGGAGGAGGCGCTCCGGCTGGACCTGGCGGGTGAGCAGGTGCGGCTGGGGCCGGAGTCCTTCGCGCCCGAGCGCCCCGCCGACGCCGCGCGCCTGACGGAGCGGGTGCAGGGCCGCGAGGTGTTGCTGGTGCCGGACGCGGACACGTACCTGGTGCAGGCATCCGAGTTGCTGGTGGTGCTGCGGGACTCGGCGAGGACGGTGTGGCTGAAGCATCCGGATGCGCCAGTGGCCTACCCGCTGGTGCTCCGCGACGAGGAGGGCTTTCGTACGTGGCTCGCGGAGGTGGCGCCCGGCAAGCTGCGCATCATCCAGCGCTCGGATGGCTTCGAGCTGACCACCAGCGTCGGCAAGCTGCCCGGTCCCGACGCGAATGGCCCCTCGGTGCCGGTGCGGGGCGGGCGGCAGGACCTCGCCACGCTGCGCCGGGGGCTCGGCCTGTTGAAAGGGCGCTTCAAGACATCCGAGGACCTCTGCCTCGTGCCCTCGTTCGGCACCGAGGTGGCGCAAGCGGCCAGGGCGCTCGGCGCCTCGTATACCGCGCCGGGTGAGCCGCTCTTCGAGACGCTGTGCTTCATCTTCCCCACGCCACGCGGGGCGAAGGACGGCGGCTGAGGGCCTGCTGCGATTGCTACTACCTCCATGCTGCGCCGTACCCCTAGATTGCCCCGGCGGGAGCTTGCCCGCTTTGCGGGGGGCTGTTCCCTCCGTGGACATGGAGGTCGCTGATGGTCGCCGTACTCGAGCCCGCCCCTTCCAACGAAATTCCCACCGGCGGCGCGTTCCTCTTCCAGGAGGTGGGTGCCACTCACATCCGCACGCCGGAGACCTTCGCCGAGGACCAGCGCCTCTTCTTCAAGACGGCACTCCAGTTCTCCCTCGAGCAGGTGCTCCCCAACTCCGAGCGAATCGAGGCCAAGGACCACGCGCTGCTGCGCCAGCTCCTGCATCAGGCCGGTGAGCTAGGGCTGCTGAGCGTGGACATCCCCGAGGCCTACGGCGGCACCGGCCTCGACAAGACGACCTCCCTGCTACTCGCCGAGGCCATGGGCCTCAACGGCTCCTGGTCCGTGACGTTCGGTGCCCACGTCGGCATCGGGACGCTGCCCATCGTCTGGTTCGGCACTGCGGCGCAGAAGCAGAAGTACCTCCCCAAGCTGGCCACCGGTGAGTGGGTGGCCGCCTACGCACTCACGGAGCAGGGCAGCGGCAGCGACGCGCTGGGCGCGAAGACGAAGGCGGTCGCCTCGCCGGACGGCAAACACTGGATTCTCAACGGCTCCAAGCTCTACATCACCAACGCGGCCTTCGCGGATGTGTTCGTCGTCTTCGCCAAGGTGGACGGCGACAAGTTCACCGGCTTCATCGTGGAGAAGGACACTCCGGGGCTCACCGTGGGTCCGGAGGAGCACAAGATGGGCATCCGCGGTTCGTCCACGTGCCCTCTGTACTTCGAGGATGCGCTCGTGCCGGTGGAGAACCAGCTCGGCGAAATCGGCAAGGGCCACAAGATTGCCTTCAACATCCTCAACTACGGTCGCCTCAAGCTGGGCGCGGGCGTGCTGGGGACCATGAAGCTCCAGCTTCAGAGCGCGCTGCGCTTCACGCAGGAGCGCAAGCAGTTCGGCACCGCCATCCTCAAGTTCCCCCTGTCGCGCGAGAAGCTGGCCCGCATGGCCTCGCTCATCTATGCGGTGGAGAGCATGACGTACCGCACCGTGGGCCTCGTGGACGCGCGCCTGGCTGAGCGCGACAAGACGGCCCCCGACTACGAGACGCACCTGCTCGCCGCCGTGGAGGAGTACGCCATCGAGTCCTCCATCATGAAGGTGCACGGCTCCGAGTCGCTCGGCAGCCTCGTGGATGACGCCCTGCAACTGCACGGCGGCGCCGGCTACATCGAGGAGTACCCGGTGGAGCGCTCGTACCGCGACGCGCGCATCAACCGCATCTTCGAGGGCACCAACGAAATCAACCGCATGCTCATCGCCGGCATCCTCCTCAAGCGCGCGGTGAAGGGGGACCTGCCGCTGTTCGCCGTGGCCGACAACGTGGCGGAGGAGCTGCTCCGCGGCGAGAGGCCCCGCGCCCGCGTCGAGGACGCGCTGGCTCCGCAGGAGGTGGCCGCCGAGTCCGCCAAGCGCCTGGCCCTGCAGGGCCTGCGCATCGCCGCGGAGACGTTCGGCACGGACCTGGAGAAGCACCAGGAGGTGCTCGCCACGCTGTCGGACGTGGTGATGGATGCCTTCGCACTGGACTCCATGGTGACGCGCACGCGCCAGTCCTCGAGCCAGGGGAAGCTGGACCCGGTGCGCGTGGCGATGACCCGGATATACGCGCTGGATGCCATCCCCCGCGCCTACG
Source organism: Archangium sp. (assembly GCA_035645295.1). Taxonomy (GTDB): domain Bacteria; phylum Myxococcota; class Myxococcia; order Myxococcales; family Myxococcaceae; genus Archangium. Next base: position 48,965 of record DASQMW010000071.1, on the reverse strand, counting down.
ACAGGACGCGCCGCGCGCTGTGCGGCACGCTCCAGGGAGACGCGCTCGACCAGGAGCTGAAGCGGCTGGCCACGCTGGACGTCTTCACCCCGTACAACCCTGCGGAGCTGCGCGAGACGGTGGTGACGGCGCTGGAGTCCGTGGGCGGCTACTCGTTCAGCGCGCAGTAGCGGCGTGAGGGTGGGGCGGGCTCCGGATGCGACGGAGCCCGGGCCTCACCTCACGGCATCCGCGCCACCGCGTCCATTCCGAAGCTGACCCGCGCCTTCCATGGCGCGGGTGGGAGGGACGTCAGGGCCAGCAGCGCCTCCAGGCGCTTCTGCATCTCCGGCCGGAGCCGTCCAAACGATGCGCCGAAGCCCGGCGGCACCGTCTCCGAGTGGCGCTGGGTCACCGGCGAGGTCCACACCACCTCGCCATGCAGCATCAGCGGCCCCTCCTGGAGGTTCATTTCCAGGAGGAAGGGCGTGCCCACGTGCACCCTGCGGGGCAGGGCCGGGGCCTGCACCTGCAGCCCCACGCCTCCCCTGGAAATGTCCCGGACGCGGAAGAGGGGGGACAGGGGCGCCGGCTCGACCGCACGCAGGTTCAGGGGCAGGCGCGGGAAGCGGCGCAGGCCTTGGTGCTCCTGGGGAGAGAAGATGCGCTGGAGCATGGCGTCCAGCCCGGTGCGGTCCTGACTCACGCCGTAGCGCACGGTGAGCAGGTAGCGCTGCGCCTCGCGCGGCTCCACCTGCACCACCTCGCCCATCACCTCCACGGGCCTGGGCATGCCTCCCGCATGCAGCTCGAAAGTGAAGCGAGTCCCCAGCGGAAGGCCGCGGCGCGTCTCCAGGGTGACGCCCCCCTGCCCGACGCTGCGCGTGTATTCCCCCAGCAATGACTGCGGAGTCTTGTAGGCCACCTTCAATCGCACATTCGTGTTCACGCGGCCGCCACTCTTCGCCTGTCTCCGGGCGGAACTCAAGGTCATCCCATCTCCCTGGGTAGGGCCCCGCCACGCGGCAACCACCGGACCTTCCAAGTGTGGCGGTCTTCACGGATTGAAGGCGTCCGCAAGGGGGCGCCGAGCCCCCGCCTGACCCCGACCCGGATGTCGGGCGCCAACGAACCGCTGTTTCGACCTGTTGCGGTTTCTTGACCCCCCCCAGGGGGACGCGTATGTATGCCGCCCGAAGTGGCAAGAAGTGGCAAGGAGTGGAGGCCAATCCCGCAGCGGGCTCAAAAGGTGGAGCGTCCCGCGTGTTCCGAGGCGTCTATGAGCATCAGATTGACGCGAAAGGGCGGACGAGCCTCCCGGCAAAGCTCCGGGAGACGCTGGTGGGCGCCTACGACGAGCGGCTCATCGTCACCACGGCGCTGGACCGGTGCCTCCATGCCTACCCGGTGCGGGAGTGGGAGGCGCTGGAGGTGTCGCTCGCCCGGCGCAACCCGATGGAGCCGGGGGTGAAGACGCTGATGCGCCTGTACGTGGCCAGCGCGCAGGAGTGCCCGCTGGACAAGCTGGGGCGCCTGCTCATCCCCCCGTCGCTGCGCTCCTACGCCGGACTGGAGAAGGACGTGGTGTGGGCGGGGATGGTGAAGGTCATCGAGCTGTGGAGTCGCGAGGGCTGGGCGAAGGCGCAGGAGGAGGCCCGCCAGGAGGCGACCTCCGCGGATGTGATGAAGGTGCTGTCGGAGCTGCGCCAGCAGTAGCCGGAAAGTCGACAGGACGCAGAAGTCCCGGGAGGGTGGCAAGCGTATGAACCAGGTTCTGGAGGTGCGGCGAGGGGCGGGCGCGGCGGTGGCCACCGGGCGCGTGGAGACGCTCATGCTCGAGGGCGAGCTGAGCGAGCAGGACCTGCTTCAGCTCTGCGAGGAGCTCACCGGGAAGCTGCAGCGGGGCATGCGCCAGGTGGTGCTGGACTTCGCGGACGTGGGGCACCTGAACTACCGGGGCGTCAAGCCGCTCATGGCCCGTGCGGAGGCCTTCCGCCGCACCGGCGGAGACCTGAAGCTGTCCGGCCTGTCGCCGTACCTGGCCGCCATCTTCCGCGCGGCCGGTGCGCACGACTCCTTCGAAATCTACCCGCACATGAACGACGCCCGGGCGGCCTTCGCGCTCGCGCGCGCTCCATTCGTCTGACGGCCCGTGGAGGCCTTGGACTTCCAGCACCAGACCGTCCTCCTGCGGGAAGCAGTGGACTTGCTCCAACCGGGAGTGGGGAAGGTGATCATCGACGGCACACTGGGCGGCGGTGGCCACACGGAGGCGCTCCTGGCGCGGGGCGCCACCGTGGTGGGCGTGGACCGCGACCCGGTGGCGCTGGCCGCGGCCACCTCGCGCATGGGTGCCAACCCGCGCTTCCAGCCCCGTCAGGGCAACTTCGCGGACCTGCCCCGCGTGGCCGCGGACGTGCTCCCGGTGGATGGCGTGCTGGTGGACCTGGGCGTCTCCTCCCCGCAGCTCGACGTGGCCGAGCGGGGCTTCTCCTTCATGAAGGAAGGCCCGCTGGACATGCGCATGGGCGCGGAGGGCCCCACCGCGGCGGAGCTCATCGCCTCCATGGATGAGCGGGAGCTGGCCCACATCCTCAAGGAGTACGGCGAGGAGCCCTTCTCGCGCCCCATCGCCCGCGAGCTGAAGCGTTCGCTGCCCACGCGCACCCTGGAAGCCGCCGAGGCCGTGAAGCGGGCGGTGCCGCGCAAGGCGTGGCCCCACCGCATCCACGTGGCCACCCGCACCTTCCAGGCCCTGCGCATGGCGGTCAACGGGGAGTTGGAGGCGCTGGACGCGCTACTCGCCGCCATTCCCGCGCTCCTCAAGGTGGGCGGCCGCGCCGCCATCATCGCCTTCCACTCCCTGGAGGACCGGAAGGTGAAGGAGGCGTTCCGCGACCTGGTGGGCAGGTGCACCTGCCCACCGGGGCTGCCGGTGTGCGCCTGTGGCTACTCGGGCGCTTTCGCTTTGGTGACGAAGAAGGCCGTGGCCGCCTCGGAGGAAGAGGTGGAGGCCAACCCCCGCTCTCGCAGCGCGCACCTGCGCGTGGTGGAGAAACTCCGATGAGCAAGGCGACGACGTCCCGGTTTTCTTCGATGCGTGGCTCTGTCTCCCTGACGGGCGTGCTGTTGCACCTGTTGCCGGCCGTCCTCCTCTTCGCCCTCTTCACGGCGGTGGGCATTCTCCACGTCACCAGCCGTGTGCTGGTGGTGGACATGGGCTACCGCCTGTCGCGTGCGGAGGCGGAGAGCCGCACCCTCACCCGGGAGAACGACCGGCTGAAGCTGGAGCTGGCCACCCTCAAGGCCCCGACGCGGCTGGAGCGCGTGGCGCGCGAGCAGCTGGGCATGACCATGCCCAAGGGCGGCGCGGTGATGTCGCTGGCCGCGGACAAGCCCCTGCGTGGCAATGCCCGGGCGGACGCCAGCGGGGCCGCGGCGCCCGGCGTGCGCGTGGCAGGCCGTGACGCGGCGGGGGCGGTGCGGTGAGGGACTTCAAGGCGACGCGGCCTCCCGAGGCCAACGCGAGGTGGCTGAAGTTGAGGGTGCGGCTGCTGTTCGGTCTCTTCCTCACGCTGCTGGGCGTCGCCTTCGGTCGCGCGGTACAGCTTCAGGTCTTCGAGCAGGAGAAGCTGCGCGGCCTGGCGCAGGACCAGTACGTCCGCCAGATTGAGATTCCCGCTCGCCGGGGCGACATCTTCGACCGGCGCGGCACGCCGCTGGCCCAGAGCGTGGAGGTGGACTCCATCTGGGTGGACCCTTCCATGCTCCCGGACGTGCGCGAGGCCGCGCGTGCCCTGGCGAGGGCCCTGAAGGTGGACGCGGATGAGATGGCCGCGCGCCTGGGCCGGGCCAAGCGCTTCGCGTGGGTGAAGCGCCAGGCGAAGCCGCAGGAGGTGGCCGCGGTGAAGGCGCTGGGCCTGCCGGGCTTCGGCTTTACCAAGGAGCCCAAGCGCTTCTACCCGCAGCGCGAGCTGGGCGCTCACGTGGTGGGCATGGTGGGCATGGACGGGCGCGGCCTGGAGGGCCTGGAGCTGGCCTTCGAGGACGAGCTGTCCGGGCAGAACTCCCGCATGTCCGGCTTCCGCGACGCCAAGGGGCGCAAGCTGCTGGTGCAGGGCGTGCTGGACCCGCTGGAGCGCCAGGGCGCCGCCGTCACCCTGACCGTCGACCGCCACCTCCAGTACGTGACGGAGAAGGCGCTGGCCAAGGCGGTGGAGGACGCGAAGGCCGTGGCCGGCATGGCGGTGGTGCTGGACCCGAGGACGGGGGAGTTGCTGGCCATCGCCAACCACCCGCGCTTCAACCCCAACACCCCCGAGTCCAGCACCCGCAACACCATGCGCAACCGCGCCGCGCTGGACACCCTCGAGCCCGGCTCCACCATGAAGCCCTTCGTGGTGGCCACCGCGCTGGAGCAGAAGGTGATTACCCCCGACAGCGTCTTCTTCTGTGAGAACGGCGCCTGGCCGGTGGGCCGCCATACCATCAACGACACCCATTCCTACGGTTGGCTGGCCCCACGCGGCATCCTCCAGGTGTCCTCCAATATCTGCATGTCGAAGATTGCCCAGGCACTGGGACGCGAAAAGATGGTAGCGGGCTACCACGCCTTCGGCTTCGCCGAGCGCACCGGGCTGGCGTTGCCGGGCGAGGGGCGTGGCGTCATCCCCTTCCCGAAGGCGGAGGTGTCGCTGGCCACCCAGTCCTTCGGCCAGGGCCTGACGGCCACGGTGGTGCAGATGGCGTCCGCCTATGGTGCGCTGGCCAACGATGGCGTGCTGATGAGGCCCTACCTCGTGTCGAAGGTGGTGGACCCGGACGGGGTAGTCCTGCTGGAAAACCGCCCCACGGAGATTCGCCGGGTGGTTTCGGCCAAGGTGGCCCGGCAGGTGGTGGGCATGCTCGAAAGCGTGGTGACCAAGGAAGGGACCGCGCCCAGGGCCGCCATGGAGGAGTACCGGGTGGCGGGCAAGACGGGCACCGCCCAGAAGGCGGACCCGGTGGCACGAGGGTACTCGGACAAGCGGATCGCCTCCTTCGCTGGCATGGTGCCGGCCGAGTCACCGCGTGCCGTGATTCTTGTCGTAGTGGACGAACCGAAGACGGACGTATACGGGGGGCTCGTGGCTGCCCCTGCCTTCAAGGAAATTGCGACTGCTGCCATGGCCCACCTGGCCGTGCCCCCGTCCCGGACGGTGGCACCCGAGGTGGCCGTGGCCGCCGTGTCCCCTGTGTCCGGCGCTGCGAAGCCGGTGGCCGTGAAGGCCGCCGTGCCCGTGAGCCCGGCGCTGGCGGAGGCGGTGACGGAGACCCCGGAGCCCGGCACGGTGCGTGTGCCGGACGTCCAGGGGCAGGTAGGAAGAGAGGCCGTGGTGAAGCTGCTCGCTGCGGCGCTGGAGCCACAGGTAATGGGCAGTGGACGTGTGGTTTCTCAAACCCCCGCCGCCGGTTCGCTGGTGGAGAAGGGGGCCCGGGTGACGCTGGAGCTCGCGACGCGGCAATGAGGCCGCGCTCGCTCCAGGCCCCGTGTTTGCAACACGTGTGAAGGGGAAGAGATGAAGCTGACGGATGTCCTCGCAGGATGTGGTGCCGAGCAGACCTCGGGCGGCCGTTCCGCGGTTGACGTCACCGGTGTGACGCAGGACTCGCGGCGCGTGAAAGCGGGGGACCTCTTCGTGGCCATTGCTGGCACGAAGGAGGATGGGGCCCAATTCATTGGCGAGGCCGTGTCCCGTGGCGCAGTGGCGGTGGTCTCCGAGAAGCCGGTGCCCTCTTCGCAGGTGCCCTTCTTCAAGGTGGGCAACGCGCGCAAGGCCCTGGCCCTCATCGCCGCCAACTTCTACGGTCGTCCCGCCGACCAGCTGACGCTGCTGGGCATCACCGGGACGAACGGGAAGACGACGACGAGCTTCCTGCTGGAGGCGATGAGCACGGCGGCCTATGCGTCCACGGGTGTCATTGGCACGCTGGGCTACAAGTTCTCCGGTAAGACGGTGGAGAGCGCCAACACCACCCCGGATGCGCTGGAGCTGCATCGCATCTTCCGGGAGATGGTCGACGCGGGCGTGGAGACGGTCATCATGGAGGTGTCCAGCCACGCGCTCGCGCAGGAGCGCGTGCACGGGCTCACCTTCAAGGCGGCCGGCTTCGCCAACCTGAGCCGGGACCACCTTGACTACCACAAGGACATGGAGGACTACTTCCAGGCGAAGCGGAAGCTGTTCGCCGAGAACCTGTCCGCGACCGGCGTGGCCGTGGTGAATGGCGACGACACCTACGCCAGCCGCATCTACAACGAGCTGCGCGGCCAGAAGCGCATGGCGTGGAAGTTCAGCCGCCTGGGCAACGGGGAGGTCTCCGCCGCCGACGTGAGCTTCACGCTCCAGGGCATCAAGGGCACGCTGAAGACGCCCGCGGGGGACATCCCCATCAAGAGCAAGCTGCTGGGGCCCCACAACCTGGAGAACATCCTCCTGGCGGCGGGCATTGGCCTGGGCGCGGGCTTTGCCCGGCGTGACGTGCAGGAGGGCATCGAGCGGATGACGCCGGTGGCCGGCCGCATGGAGCGCGTGGAGAACTACGGCCCCGGCGGGGCGCCGGCGGTGCTGGTGGACTACGCGCACACCGATGACGCGCTCAAGCGCGCGCTGGAGGCGTCTCGCGCGCTGGCCAAGGGCCGCGTCATCACCGTCTTCGGCTGCGGTGGGGACCGGGACAAGGGCAAGCGGCCGCTGATGGGGACGGTGGCCGCGGAGGCCGCGGACCTGGCCATCGTCACCAGCGACAACCCCCGCACGGAGAACCCGGACGACATCATCTCCGAGGTGACGCCGGGCCTGGAGAAGGGCGGCCTGCGCCGCATCTCCGCGGGCAAGGCCAAGTCTGGTGAGAAGGGCTACCTCGTGGACGCGGACCGTCGCGCCGCGATTGAGCTGGCCATTGGCCTGGCGAGCGCGGACGACGTCGTCCTCATCGCCGGCAAGGGCCACGAGACGTATCAGCAGGTGGGCACGGAGAAGCACAACTTCGACGACCGCCAGGTCGCGGCGAAGGCGCTGGCCAACCGTACCCCGGGCTGAGACAGCCATCCCCGCGCGGCACGGCCCTTTGCCGCGCGGGCACCACCCCACACCCTTATGCCCGCTCGATTCAACGATGATGAGGTGGTGCAGGCGACCGGGGCGACCCGGCGCGGCGGTCCGGCTCCGGAGGCCTTCGCTGCGGTTTGCACCGACACGCGGGCACTCACCCCGGGGTGCCTCTTCCTGGCGCTCGTCGGAGAGCGCTTCGACGCCCATGCCTTCGTGGACGCGGCGGCGAAGGGGGGGGCGGCGGGCGTGGTGGTGGGGCGCGGGCGTCCACTGCCCGCGCTTCCGGAGGGCCTTCCCCTCTACGAGGTGGAGGACACGTTGATGGCGTTGGGGGCTCTGGGCCGCCACCACCGCCAGCGCTTCCGGATTCCGCTCTGCGCGGTGGGCGGCTCCAACGGGAAGACGACCACCAAGGAGATGGTGGGCGCCATCCTTGCCACGCGCGGGCCGGCGCTGAAGACCGAGGGCAACCTCAACAACGAGGTGGGCGTCCCGCTGACGCTGTTCCGGCTGGAGCCCCAGCACGTGGCGGCTGTCATCGAGGTGGGGATGAACCGCCCCGGTGAAATCGAGCGGCTCACCCGCGTGGTGCGACCCGACGCTGGCGTCATCACCGTGGTGCAGCCCGAGCACCTGGAAGGACTGGGCAGCCTCGAGGGTGTGGCGGAGGCGGAAGGAGAGATGTTCCGGGAGATGGGGCCCGACACCACCGTGGTGGTGAACGTCGACGACCCCCTCATCCCCGGGCAGGCCGCGCGCAGCCGGGCGAAGCGGCTGACGTTCGGCCGCGCGGAGGGGGCGGACGTGCGGCTGACGGGCGTCGAGACGCGTGGCCGCGAGGGAATGGTGGCCACGGTGCGGTACTCGGGCCGGGACTGGCCGGTGCGGCTGCACTTCATCGGCCCGCACAACGCGCAGAACGCCACGGCGGCCTTCGCGCTGGCGCTGGCGCTGGGGTACTCGCCGGAGGAGTGCGCGCGCGGCCTGGAAACGGCGCGACCGTACTCGCGGCGCCTCAACGTGCTGGACGGCAAGGGCGGCGTGACGGTGATTGACGACTGCTACAACGCCAACCCCGCCTCCATGGACGCGGCGCTGGAGACGCTGGGCACGCTGGTTCCCAACGGCGGCCGGCCCGTGGTGGTGCTGGGGGACATGCTGGAGCTGGGCCCGGGCGAGTGGGAGGAGCACTCGCGCCTGGGCGGACGGGTCCCCGGCCATGCGAAGCTGGCGGCTTTCTTCGGTCCCCGCTCCGTCAAGGGGTGGGAGGCTGCTTCCATGGGAAATTGCGCCGCCCACTTCACCGAGGTGGAGCCGCTGGTGGCCTGGCTGCTGCCCCAGTTGCGCCCCGGTGACGTGGTGCTGGTGAAGGCCAGCCGCGGCATGCGGCTGGAGCGGGTGGTGGCGGCCCTGACGGGCGCGGCCGCCCCCGGAGGAAACCACTAGTGCTGTACCTCCTCTACGAGCTCATCCAGAACTCCGAGGCGGGGCGCGTCCTCAACTTCCTGCGCTACCCCACCTTCCGCATCATCGCCGCGGGCGTCTTCGCGCTCGTGCTTGGCATGCTCATCGGTCCCCGGCTCATCGCCCGGTTGCGGCTGAAGCAGCACGGGCAGAGCAACGTGCGCGAGGACACGCCGGACACGCACCAGAAGAAGAAGGGCACGCCCACCATGGGTGGCGCGCTCATCCTCATCTGCATCGCCGCCGGCACCCTGCTGTTCGCGGACCTGAAGAACCGCGTGGTGTGGGTGGTGCTGCTGCTCACCCTCGGCTACGGCTTCATCGGCTTCCTGGATGACTGGCTGAAGCTGTCCAAGCGCAACTCGAAGGGCCTGGCGGGGCGCAAGAAGATGGTGCTGCAGACCTTCTTCTTCCTGGTGGCGGTGTTCGGCCTGCTGACGACGTGGACGCAGCCGGACGGCTCCTTCGGGCCCACGCTGCTCATCAACACGAAGCTGACGCTGCCCTTCATCCCCACCCGCTGGTTCAACCCGGACCTGGGCTGGTTCTACGTCGTCTTCGCGTGGCTCGTCATCGTGGGCACCTCCAACGCCGTCAACCTCACGGACGGCCTGGACGGCCTGGCGATAGTGCCCACCATCGTCTCCTCCATCACCTTCTCGGTGCTCTGCTACGTGGCGGGCACCACGCTGAGCATCGCGGACTCGGACCTGGTGAACGGGGTGCCGCGGCTGGTGGCCACGCCGCTCTACCAGTACCTGGGCATCCTCCAGGTGCCCGGGGGGGCCGAGCTGGCCGTGTTCTGCGCGGCGATTGTCGGCGCGGGCATCTCCTTCCTCTGGTTCAACACCTATCCGGCCTCGGTCTTCATGGGCGACATCGGCTCGCTGGCGCTGGGGGGCGCGCTGGGCGGGCTGGCGGTGTTGTCCAAGAACGAGGTGGTGTCCGCCATCATCCACGGCATCTTCTTCGCGGAGGCGCTGAGCGTGATGATCCAGGTGGCCTCCTTCAAGATGACGGGCAAGCGCGTTTTCAAGATGGCGCCGGTGCACCACCACTTCGAGCTCAAAGGGCTGGCCGAACCGAAGATTATCGTCCGTTTCTGGATCGTCTCCATCCTGTGTGGTGGCGTGGCGCTCCTGTCGCTCAAGCTCCGCTGAAGCGGCGGTCAAGGGGGCTCGGCCATGACGTTGGCGCTGTCCGGTCAGAAGGTGCTGGTGTATGGACTGGCGAAGAGCGGCGTGGCGGCACTGCGCCTCTTGCGCCAGCATGGCGCCCAGGTGACGGCGCTGGATGCGCGCGCCGAGGAGGCCCTGGGCGAGGTGGGCCGCGAGGTGAAGGCCCTGGGCGCGGCGCTCGTCACCGGTCCCACGCCTCCGGGGCTGCTCGCGTCGCAGGACCTGGTCGTCGTGAGCCCGGGCGTGCCGCTGGCGCTGCCGGAGATTGAGGCCGCGCGCGGGGCGGGTGTTGCCATCTGGGGCGAGGTGGAGCTGGCCTGGCGCTGCCTCCCCGAGGTGCCGCTGTTCGGAATCACCGGCACCAACGGGAAGAGCACCACCACGGCGCTCACCGGCGAGCTGTTCCTGCGCGGCGGCCAGCGTACCTTCGTGGGCGGCAACCTGGGCCGGCCCTTCTCCGAGGCCGCCATGGCCCCGGGTGACTGGGACGCGCTCGTGGTGGAGCTGTCCAGCTTCCAGCTCGAGGGCGTCCGGACCCTGCGGGCCCGGGGCGCCGCCATCCTCAACCTCACGCCGGACCACCTGGACCGGTACGCGAGCCATGCGGAGTACGGCGCGGCCAAGGCGCGAATCTTCCACGGTCAGCAGGCCGGCGACTTCGCGGTGGTGAACGCGGATGACGCGGACGTGCTGGGGCTGGCGCACGCGGCGAAGACGCCCGTGTATGGCTTCAGCACCACGGGGCGACCGGTGGCTGCCGCGCCGAAGCTGGCGGGCCTGGCCGTCGCGGAGGAGGGGGGCTTCCGGCTGGAGTTCCTGGGCGAGCGCTACCGTCTGACGAACCGTGCGCTGCGCGGCGCGCACAACGCGCAGAACGCCATGGCGGCGGCGCTGCTGGCCCGGCTGGGCGGCGTGGCCTCTGACGGGGTGCAGGCGGGGCTGGACAGCTACCCGGGCCTGCCGCACCGCCTGGAGAGCGTGCGCGTGCTGGACGGCGTGGAGTGGGTGAACGACTCCAAGGCCACCAATGTGGACTCGGTGCTGGTGGCGCTGCGGGCCTTCCAGGGCGACCTGTGGCTGATTGCCGGCGGCAAGGGCAAGGGTGCGCCGTACGCGCCCATGGTGGAGGAGGGGCGCGGCAAGGTGAAGGGGGTGCTCACCATTGGCCACGACGCGGACACGCTCGCCCGGGCCTACGCCGGACAGGCGACGGTGCACGCGTGCGGTACGCTGGACGCGGCGGTGAAGAAGGCGCGCGAGTTGGCGAGGGTGGGGGACACGGTGCTGCTGTCGCCCGCGTGCGCGTCGTATGACCAGTTCAAGAACTTCGAGGACCGGGGCGACACGTTCAAGCGCCTCGTCGGAGCGCTGTGACAGCGATGAAGACGACTCCTCCTCCGGCGGCCGCTTCCGTGCGGTTCGACCCGCTGCTCCTGTGCGCCGTGCTCGGCCTCGTCACCATCGGGTTGGTGATGGTGTACTCGGCCAGCGCGGTACTGGCGCAGGACAAGCAGGGTGACAGCCTGTACTTCTTCAAACGGCAGCTCACCGCGGCCGGCATGGGCCTCGTCGCCATGGCCGTGGCCATGAAGGTGGGCTGGCGCAAGCTGGCGCGGTGGGCGTACCCGCTGCTGCTCATCGCCATCGTCCTGCTGGTGGCGGTGCTCATTCCCGGCATCGGCAGCACGGCAGGTGGCGCGCGGCGGTGGATCCGCCTGCCGGGCTTCGGCCTGCAGCCGGCAGAGGTGGCGAAGTTCGCCTGGGTCGTCTACCTGTCCTACTCGCTGGCGAAGAAGCGGGAGAAGGTGGCCAGCTTCTCCGTGGGCTTCCTGCCGCACCTCGCGCTGTGCGGCATTCTGGTGATGTTCTGCATGCTCCAGCCGGACTTCGGCAGCAGCGTGCTGCTGGTGTTCATGCTCTTCGTGCTGCTCTTCGCGGCCGGGGCGAAGCTGAGCTACCTCGTCGGCATGATTCTGATGGCGCTGCCTCTGGGGTACGTGGCCATTGCCTCCAGCCCGTACCGCATGAAGCGCATCCTCGCCTTCCTGGACCCGTGGGCGCACCGGCATGACGTGGGCTACCAGGTGGCCGAGTCGCTGATGTCCATCGGCTCGGGCGGCGTGTCGGGCCTGGGGCTGGGGGACGGGCGGCAGAAGCTCTTCTTCCTGCCGGAGGCGCACACCGACTTCATCTTCTCCATCCTCGCCGAGGAGACGGGGCTGGTGGGCGTGGGGCTGCTGGTGGTGCTGTACGCGGTGGTGCTGTGGCGCGGGGTGCGTGCCAGCCTGGCGGCGGGGGAGACGTTCGGCACCTACCTGGGGCTGGGCATCACCTCCATCATCGCCTTCCAGGCGACGGTGAACATGTGCGTGGCCATGGGCCTGCTGCCCACCAAGGGACTGACGCTGCCGTTCGTCTCCTACGGCGGCTCGTCGCTGGTGGTGCTGATGGGCTCGGCGGGGGTGCTGCTGTCGCTGAGCGCGAATGCCCAGCCGGCCACGCGCCCCACGCGGACGGGCACGGACATGCGGGAGGTGACGGCGTGAAGGTCCTCATCGCGGGCGGCGGCACTGGTGGACACCTCTTCCCGGGCATCGCCCTGGCGGAGGAGGTGACGACGCGCCACCACGGCAACGAGGTGGTCTTCGTGGGCACCGAGCGGGGCCTGGAGGCGCGCGTGGTGCCGAAGGAGGGCTACCCGCTGGAGCTGGTGAAGGTGCAGGGCCTCAAGGGAAAGAGCCTGTTCGCCTTCCTCAAGGCGCTGATCGCGCTGCCGCTGGCCTTCATCGAGTCGTTCCGCATCCTCGCCCGGCAGAAGCCGGACGTGGTGGTGGGCGTGGGTGGCTACGCCAGCGGGCCGGTGGTGCTGGCCGCGTGGCTGATGGGCATCCCCACCGCGATTCAGGAGCAGAACGCGCTGCCGGGCCTCACCAACAAGCTGCTGGGCCGCGTGGTCCGCGTCGTCTTCACCGCCTTCGAGGGGGCGCGCCGCTTCTTCCCGGAGAAGAAGGTGCAGCTCATCGGCAACCCCATCCGTCGCAAGCTGATGGACAACTACCTGCGCAGCCACGTGGCGCACGAGCGCTTCTCGCTGCTCGTCTTCGGCGGCAGCCTGGGCGCGCGCGGCATCAACCAGCGGATGATTGAGGCGCTGGACTCGCTGGGGGACTTGAAGGACGGACTGCACTTCGTCCACCAGACGGGAAAGAACGACCTGGAGCAGGTGCGCAAGGGCTACGCGGAGAAGGGCTTCCAGGCGGACGTGGTGGAGTTCATCGACGACATGTCGAGCGCGTACGCGAAGGCGGACCTCGTCGTCTGTCGTGCCGGGGCCACCACGCTGGCGGAGCTGACGGTGTGCAAGAAGGCCAGCCTCCTCATTCCTTTCCCGCACGCCACGGACGACCACCAGGCGGTCAACGCGAAGGCCCTGGTGGATGCGGGCGCGGCGCTGATGTTCCGCGAGTCGGAGCTCACCGGGCAGAAGCTGGCGGAGACCATCCGCACCCTGAAGAGCCAGCCCGCGCAGCTCAAGAACATGGAGAAGAAGGCGGGCCTGCTGGGCCGCCCGGAGGCCGCCAAGGAGCTGGCGGACGTCTGCGTGGACATGATGGTGCAGACGTGGGGCCCCAATGGTAGGGAGCGCGCCCCCGCCGAGCCGAAGAAGGCGCCGAGGAGCCACTCGTGATGAAGAACAAGCCGCCCAGCCTCTTCAAGACGCGCCATGCCGCGCAGGTGCACTTCGTGGGCATCGGTGGCATCGGCATGAGCGGCATCGCCGAGGTGCTGCTCAACCTGGGCTACCGCGTGTCCGGCAGCGACTTGAAGGAGAGCGACATCACCCGGCGCCTGACACGCATGGGCGCCACCCTCTACGAAGGCCACCGCGCGCAGAACCTCGTCCAGGCGGACGTGGTGGTCATCTCCTCCGCGGTGCGCAAGGACAACCCGGAGGTCGTCACCGCGCGCCAGCGGAAGATTCCCGTCATTCCCCGTGCGGAGATGCTCGCGGAGCTGATGCGCCTGAAGTACGCCGTCGCGGTGGCGGGCAGCCACGGGAAGACGACGACGACGTCCATGGTGGCCACCGTGCTGAGCGCGGCGGGGCTGGACCCCACGGCGGTGGTGGGCGGCAAGGTGAATGTGCTCGACTCCAACGCCAAGCTGGGCAAGAGCGAGCTGATGGTGGTGGAGGCCGACGAGAGCGACGGCAGCTTCCTGCACCTGCACCCGTCCATCACCGTGGTCACCAACATCGACCCGGAGCACATGGACCACTACGGCACGCTGGACAACCTTAAGGACGCCTTCACGGCCTTCTGCAACCGCGTGCCCTTCTACGGCCTCAACGTCCTCTGCCTGGACAACCCCAACGTCCAGTCGCTGCTGCCCCGCCTGGAGAAGCGCGCCGTCACCTACGGCAGCTCGCACATGGCGGACTACCGGCTGGAGGGCATCCGGCTGGAGGGCTTCACCACCCGCTTCGAGGCCTTCCGGCGCGACGAGCCGCTCGGTGAGTTCCGCGTCCGCATGGTGGGCGCGCACAACGCCCTCAACGCCCTGGCCGTCATCGCCGTGGCCGAGGAGATGGACATCCCCCTGGACGTGGTGCGCAGCGCCCTGTCCGAGTTCGGCGGCGTGCAGCGGCGCTTCACCGTGCGCGGCGAGGCGGCCGGCGTCACCGTGGTGGACGACTACGGGCACCACCCCACCGAGGTGCAGGCCACGCTCGCGGGCGCCCGGCGCGCCTTCGGCAAGCGGCTCGTGGTGGCCTTCCAGCCCCACCGCTACACGCGCACCCACGACTTGCTGAAGGAGTTCGCCACCTCCTTCAACGACGCGGACGTCGTCTTCGTCTCCAGCGTCTACGCCGCGGGCGAGGAGCGCATCCCCGGCGCTACCGGCGACGTCCTGGCCGACGCCGTCCGCGCCCACGGCCACCGCGACGTCACCTTCGTGGAGAAGCGCACCGACCTGGCCAAGGCGCTGCTGCCCCGGCTGCGCGAGGGCGACATCGTCCTCACCCTGGGCGCCGGCGACATCACCCAGGTGGGCCCCGAGCTCGTCGAGCTCCTCAAGCAGCACGGCACGTCGAAGGGCGACTAGGGCATGGCGGCGGGTTTCTCCTCATCGTCCCTGCCCGAGCGGCTGGGGCGCCTGTCCGGCGTTGACGTGACGGCGGGTGCGCCGCTCGCGCCCCTCACGAGTGTGCGCGTGGGTGGCCCGGCCGAGGCGCTCGTGCGCCCGCGCTCCCCGGACGCCCTGGTGGCCCTGCTCCGTTTCCTGCGCGAGGAGGACGTGCCCCTCACCGTGCTCGGCGGTGGCGCCAACACCCTCGTGGGCGATGGCGGCATTCCCGGCGTCACCGTGAAGCTCCCGAGCGATCTGTTCCCCGAGCTGGCCGACGTGGGCGCGGAGGAGGGGAGGCTCACCCTCGGCGCGGGCGCGGCCATCGTCCGGCTCTGCAACCAGATGCGGGCCCACGGGCTGGTCGGCGCGGAGTTCCTCGCCGGCATTCCGGGCACCCTGGGCGGTGCCGTCACCATGAACGCGGGCACCAAGAATGGCGAGTGCTACCGCGTGGTGGAGGCGGTGGAAGTCGCTACCGCGGATGGGGTGGGGTGGCTCTCCAGGGCCCAGATTCCCCACGGCTACCGCCACTCGGAGCTGCCCAGGGGCGGCGTGGTGACGCGGGTGCGTTTCCTGCTGCCCAAGGGCGACCTCGAGTCCTCCAAGAAGGCCATGGACGAGGACCTCGCCTACCGCAAGCGGAGCCAGCCGCTCAGCCAACCCAACTTCGGCAGCGTCTTCGCCAATCCGCCGGGCGATTTCGCCGGGCGCCTCATCGAGAGCGTGGGCCTCAAGGGCCACGTCATCGGCCGCGCGCAGGTGTCCACCCTGCACGCCAATTGGATCGTCAACCTGGGCGGAGCCTCCGCTCACGATGTGCTTTCGCTCCTCACCCTGATGCAGACTCGCGTGCGCGAGGAGCGGGGTGTCGAGCTCCAACCCGAAGTCAAGCGTGTAGGGGTCTTCCAGCCATGAGCGGCTTCTCCAAGGACGAGCTGAAGCGGAAGCGGGTGGGTGTGTTGTTCGGCGGTATGTCCTCCGAGCGCGAGGTGTCCCTGCGGACCGGCGCCGCCGTGTCCAAGGCCCTGCGCGGCCTGGGCTACGACGTGGTGGAGATCGACGTGGGCAAGGACCTGCCCGCGCGCCTCGCCGCCGAGAAGGTGGAAGTGGCCTTCATCGCCCTCCACGGCCGCTACGGCGAGGACGGCTGTGTCCAGGGTCTGCTCGAGTGCATGTTCATCCCCTACACGGGCAGCGGCGTCATGGCCTCGTCCCTGGGCATGGACAAGGTCTTCGCCAAGCAGGTCTTCATCGCCCACGGCATCCCCACCCCGCCCTACCGCGCCTTCCACACGGGCGACGAGGCCCGGGCCGCCGCGGACTCGCTCCCCTTCGGCTTCCCCGTCGTCGTCAAGCCCTCCCGTGAGGGCAGCAGCGTGGGCGTCTACATCTGCAAGACGCGTGACGAGTACCTCGCCGCCGTCGAGGCCGTCTCCAAGCTGGCCGGCTCCATCCTCGTGGAGCAGTTCATCAAGGGCCGCGAGGTGCAGGGCGGCGTCCTGGACAACGAGGCCCTGGGCGTCATCGAGGTGGTGTCCGCCCGGGAGTTCTACGACTACCAGGCCAAGTACCAATCCGGCGGAACGACACAGTACCTCTTCCCCGCCCCCCTCCCGCCGGATCAGTATGAGCGCGTGAACCAGGTCTGCCTTGCCGCTCATCGCGCCCTCGAATGCAGTGGAGGCTCCCGCTCGGACGTCATCCTGCTGCCGTCCGGGGAGGTCTTCCTGCTGGAGATCAACACGCTGCCCGGAATGACCGAGTCCAGCCTGCTGCCGAAGATCGCCGCGGGCCGGGGCATCGACTTCCCGGGCCTGTGTGAGCGCCTGCTGCAAGGCGCGACTCTCAAGGCCTGAGCGGCCCTTCCCCCCCGAGGTCGAAGAGGACTCGCCGGTCCCCTTCCGGGGACCCGGGCGCTACAGCGACGTGTCTGTAGCGAAAAACTGGCGTGGAGATCCATCCGAGCGCAGCATGCGCCGACGCACACCATGGCATTCGGTAAGTCCAAGAACCGTCGTCGACAGGATGCCGCCCAGACCAAAGAGGCGGTGAAGGGAGCCGTGCGCTCGCACGGTCCCGGACTGCTCAAGTCCATCCTACTGACGGCTCTGACATGCGCCCTGGTGTGGGGCGGCATCGAGCTGCGGCGCTGGGCGCTGTCCTCGCCGACCTTCCTCTTGAAGGAGACCACCTTCAGCGGGCTGCAGCGGTCCGCGCCGGGCGAGCTGCTCAAGCTGTCCGGGCTGACGGTGGGGCAGAACCTGTGGTCGCTGGACGTGGAGATGCTGGAGCGCACCATGGCCGCCCACCCCTGGGTGCGCACCGTGGAGGTGCGGCGCCACTTCCCCTCGAGCGTGTCCGTGGAAGTGGTGGAGCACGTGCCGGCCGCGCTGGCGGTGCTGGGCGACCTGTACCTGGTGGACGAGGACGGCGAGCCCTTCAAGCGGCTGCAGCCCGGCGACAAGCTGGACTTGCCGCTCGTGAGCGGGATGGACCGGGAGGACTACCTGGCGGACGAGGCGAAGACGCGCGAGCGCTTCCGCCAGGCGCTCGAGGTGGCCCGGGCCTACGCGGCCACCGAGCCCGTCAAGCGCGAGCGGCTGAGCGAAGTGCGGATGACGGCCGAGGGGCTGGTGCTGGTGATGGCGGACGGGATGGAGGCGCGGTTGGGGGAGGGGGAGACGGACGCCAAACTTCAGAGGCTCTCGCGCGTGCGCGAGGAGCTGCGTGCCCGCGGCCTGTCCGCGGGAGTCATCCACCTGGAGAACCGGGCTCGGCCCGGCTGGGTGGCGGTGAAGCTTTCGAGCCCCGCGTCCGAGAGGAGCGGGGCCTCGCAGTAGGGAACGCGCCCCTTTCACGAGAGTGGGGGGCCTGGGAGGGTTGTCATGGCGAAGCAGAAGTCCGGAGAGATCATCGTCGGCCTCGACATCGGCACGACGAAGATCTGCGCCATCGTCGGCGAGCTGACCGACAACGGGATCGACATCATCGGCATCGGCACGCACCCGTCGAAGGGCCTCCGCAAGGGCGTGGTGGTCAACATCGAGGCGACCGTGTCCTCCATCCGCCGCGCGGTGGAGGAGGCCGAGCTGATGGCCGGAGCGGAGATCTCCCACGTGTACACCGGCATCGCCGGTGGCCACATCAAGGGCTTCAATTCGCAGGGGATTGTGGCGGTGAAGGACAAGGAGGTGCGCGAGGCGGACATCGCGCGCGTCATCGACGCCGCCAAGGCGGTGGCGATTCCTTTGGACCGCGAGGTCATCCACGTTCTGCCGCAGGAGTTCATCATCGACGACCAGGGCGGCATCAAGGAGCCCCTGGGGATGGCGGGCGTGCGCCTGGAGGCGAAGGTGCACATCGTCACGGGCGCGGTGTCGAGCGCGCAGAACATCGTGAAGTGCGCCAACCGCACGGGCTTGAACGTGGCGGACATCGTGCTGCAGCCCCTGGCGTCGGCCGAGGCGGTGCTGGGCGAGGACGAGAAGGAGCTGGGCGTGTGCCTCGTCGACATCGGCGGAGGCACGACGGACATCGCCATCTTCTCGGGCGGTTCCATCGTGCACACGGCGGTGATCGCGCTGGGCGGCAACAACCTGACGAGCGACATCGCGATTGGCCTGCGCACCCCGGCGCACGAGGCCGAGCGCATCAAGCAGAAGTTCGGTTGCGCGCTGGCGTCGATGGTCAACAAGGACGAGACCATCGAGGTGCCGAGCGTGGGCGGCCGGCAGCCGCGGGTGCTGGGGCGGCAGATTCTGTGTGAGATCCTGGAGCCGCGGGTGGAGGAGATCTTCCAGCTGGTGCACCGGGAGATCCAGAAGTGCGGCTACGAGGACCTGCTGGCCTCGGGCGTGGTGATTACCGGTGGCTCGACGCTGCTGGCGGGGATGCCGGAGCTGGCCGAGGAAGTGATTGGCTTGCCGGTGCGCCGGGGCATGCCGCGTGGGATTGGCGGACTGGTGGACGTGGTGAAGAGCCCGATGTACGCGACGGGCGTGGGCCTGGTGGTGTACGGGGCGAAGCACCTGGACCGGCGGATGTTCCGCATCCGCGAGGAGAACGTCTACAAGAAGGTCAAGGGCCGCATGCGCGAGTGGCTTGAGGAGATCTTCTAGGCAGTTCTGTCAGTCTTGCTGTTCCCCACCGGGGCCGCTCTCCTCCCAGCGGCCCCGGTTCTTTTCGTGGGACCTCCAACGCGGTGAATGAGGCTGGGGCTTGCTGGGCTAAGAAGAAGCGGACGCGTCGGCTGGTTACCAAATCGGCATTCGGAAAAGTCGCCCACTCTCTCCTTCATCATGCAGAGTGCGTACAACTTCATTGGGCTGGAATTGAAATCGAGCCCCCTGTGGAGACACAGGCAGATCGGAGTCTATCACAGATACGATTTGTTGGACTCCGTATGATGAGTATTGCCTGAGTTCCTCAATCAGGTTCTCTTTTTTTCGATCGTCAAGCGACTCCAATATGCCGTCATGATAAACAAAATGAGGATAGTCATCCTCAAGGTAGGCCCTGCAGAGGGCCATATCGAAAGCAATACAGAGCAGCTTTCTGTAGGTGTGTCCCGAGCCTTGGCTAGTTTCTCCACCTTGGTCGTTTAGGATTTCTGCTGAAAATTCTAAATTGCCTTCGTTGTTCACTCTCGTGGAGATTACCGCATTACGATCAATCGTGCGTTTGATTATTTCACTAAAAAAGAGGCGAATAGCGCGATAGCGATCGTTATGCGCCTGAATATTCGATTCAATCTCCGCACGAATTCGCTCTTTTTCAATTTTGAGTTCTCGAATTTGCTTCTGCTTTGACTGCAATTCGAGCGATGCGTTTCGCTTTCGGGTAAGATCCTCGATGTCCGCCTTGAACTCTACTAGCCTGGAGTTGAGCTTCTTGTACTTCGAGAAGGTCTCCTTCTCTTTCAATGCAGATAGCGCATTGGCGCGCTTTCGATCTAGTACGCCAAGCTCAACCTCTATATTTGCTAGTTCGCCACTGATCTCGCCGAGTTCCTCTTTCAGGTATGACTCGCGTTCCTCCGAGATCTCCTTGTTGAATCTTAGCAGATCGCCGTAATCTTTCTTTAGCTGATTCGAAAAGTAAACTTTCGACTCCTCGAATAGCTTTTGAATTTTGTCCAGGTCGAAGTTGACCTTTTCTTGGAGCGAAACTTCGATTTTTCGCTGATTCACGGACAGATAGTAACGTCGCTCATTCAATTGAGCGATTTGCGCTTCAATATCATCGACCAGTTCCTTGTTGATGGACTGATCGGCAATCATGAAATTATATCCAGATATCTGATTTTCGAGTTGGGCTACCTCTTGGCCCTTGATTAGCAGGACACCCTCAATTTTATCTGGTGTTTCGGCGAGTCCAATTAAGTCGCTTCGCAGTTGACGCTCTCGAAGTTGATTTGCCTCTAGTCTTTTGTCTAACTCGTAGTTTTGCTGAACGGGCTTGCTGTCGAACCCGAGCAAATGCGCTAGATAGGGTTTCCATGTTTCGTGCTGGCCACGGAACTTGTCCAGTTGAAAAACATCCTGATAATCTTTTTGGACTCGCAGGGAATAGCTGAGCGCATTACGAAAAGTCCAGGGGCTCACGGCCCGAAGCTCTAGAAGACCGTCCAGCAATTGCTTTGCTCGTTCAAACGGAACATCTACGTGGCTCCACTCTTCGTCCCTCGTCTGAGCGAAGTCTTGGTTGGGCGACGAATGCCGCATTATGGCAATCCGCGTTGGTTCCGCTACAGAACGGCGAACTGTGATTAAGCCATGATGTGCAGTGTGTACCTCAAGGAAAAACACGAACCCCTTGAAGGATTCCTTGTGGCGAAAGAGGAAGAAATCATTGGATTTCTTCTTGAGCAGGCAGAAATCAATCAGCCTTGAGAGGGTAGTCTTTCCTAGGTTGTGGGTGTCCTTCTTGCGATTCTCGGGGTCTCTTATTTGCGCGAGAACGACATTCAGTCCCGGGCGAAACTGGATGGGTTCAAATCTCTTGTTGTCATTTGAGTATAGACTAGACAGCCTCATGTGGGGCCCACATATTCAAAGGAATCGGACTTGGAACGGTACTCTATGAGACCAAGCAGATATAGTAAATTGAGTGCTGGTATGAATAGTGCGTCCGCGCTTGGGCCCTTGCTCCTCATCAACTCGCGCAATTCCGAGTACGACTCAGTGCGCTGTTGCCGCAAATGCTCCAAGATGGTCGCCATGTGCGCTAGCACCGTCTTGTCTGGAACTGAAAATTTAGTCGGGCGTAGCATCTTTGCTCTTCCCTATGTCACAGTTCCAGTACATGTAATACAAGAGAGCCCTTGTTAGGCGTCTGTTGGCCCGGAGATCGACGTCTCGCTCAAGAAGCCGCTCGAATAAGTAGCCAAGAACTCTGTCGAAGGGAACTTTCCCCTGATTGTACTCTATGATCTTGGCGCTAAACTCTAGGGCTGCTTCTTGGTACCGCTCCAGAATGGTCTCGTTAGCAGGTTCACCAAGGAATTGACGAATAGCGCCAAAGTGTTTCAGGAACCTTTTCTGAATCAGATCTGCATAGTCGCTTGTCAATCCGTTTATTTGATTCTTCTCGTCAAAGCGTGTTCTCTCGATTTTGGTCGCAATAGACTCTGCAGGAGGAAGGTTGCTTTGCGCTTTGGCGAAAGCGATGATGACATCGGCCAGTTCATCTGGGGAAACTCTTAAAGGCGCCTCAAGTGGAGAAATATCCACAACTTGAGCAATGCGTCGGTAAGTTTTTAGATGCCTTTCGATGCCCTCAATGCCACAAAGATGGATGCTGGCGGTATTCAAGCCAGTTTCGGTGGAAATTCTATCCAAAATGGCCTGATTGGCTTCCGCTCCGAGTCTTCGATTGGAGAACAGAATGTAGTTGTTAAGATGCCCCTTGTCGTAGAGGTGCTTGATTCTTGGAAGTTCGGCAGAGAGAACAGAACTTTTTGCTTTGCTTGAGAATCCAGATTCGGAGAACTTCTCTATGGGACTTTCAGTATGCTTGGCCTGGATAACAGTGATCCCTTTCCAAGGTTGACTGGAACTTGGAAAGGCAAGGGCTACACCGCAAAAACGTGCATCACGTCCACCGTCTGGACCGGTGGAAAATTCTTGAACGCCTGGGCCAAATAGCTCTTGGCAAATGGCGACTACGAGTTGCTCGAACTGCTTGTCGTAGAGATCATGATAAGCATACCGGTACTGCACGACGAACCCCCTCATCCTCAAGCTGCTTGGCGAATCGAGGTGGGCGTAAGTGCCACCTGTCTGCTAAACTAGCCTACCTAGCTTACGTGGGAATGCGCCAGCGCGCCACGATGCCGTCCTGGTAGCCCGTTCGTTACCGAGTAGCGCCATGGTCTGACGGAGTCGGAGCGTCCGGGAGGCGCTCGCGCCGCCACCCCGCGAGGTCTGGCACGAACTTGTCC
Organism: Archangium sp.; assembly: GCA_035645295.1. Classification (GTDB taxonomy): domain Bacteria; phylum Myxococcota; class Myxococcia; order Myxococcales; family Myxococcaceae; genus Archangium. The sequence goes on along the minus strand of DASQMW010000071.1, from coordinate 26,679 downwards.
GGCCGACTCCAAGGTGGACTCCGGCTCGTAGAGGAGGACCCATCTGCCCGGTCCTCCCCTGCCGAACTTGAAGGGTCCATCAAGGAGGATGCCAAGAGGATGCCAAGGTTGGTGTGGGGACGAGCTGGGCGGGGGCTGAGGTGCAACTCGCCTTCCAGAAGCTCCGCCACCATCTCCGCTGGATCGGCCTGAAAAGCCGCCTCGACGGACGGGTCGTTGCGCTCGGTTGACTGGGAGGGCGACGGGGGCCCTGTCGGAGGCTCACGGTTCATTCCCCGTACTCCAGGCCTGCCGAGACTTGAGACAAAGCAGGGCACCTCGTCGGATGACAGCTCCAAGGAGAAAGGGCCGCCCGTGTGAAACACCTGGATCTGCGCGGAAGGCTCAGCCCCGAGCAGCGAGTCAATTAACAGTGGGCGTCGTCCATTACGGTCGCTCATTGGGGAGGCGACTTCCTCCCAAGCGCGAACCCGGGTGCCAAGGAGCGAGGGGGACTCGCTCCACTCACCGCCCGAGGGACTGGGGCGGCGGTTTGGCACTGAAGGTGGGCACGTAGCACTTTCCCTGGTGCTCGTAGAGCACATCCGGGCACGGTGCCTTCAGCTCGTGAGGCGTCCAGCAGGCGCCGATGATCTCCACCTCTGCGTAGCGGGTGCAGGGCGGACGCTTCTGCCCTTTGAAGGGCTCGCGCGGGAGTGGCCGGGCGAGCACGGGTTCTCCCTGAGGCAGAGTGTCCGCGAGCGAACCGCTGGTGAATGGAGCTGACACCTCGGATGTCGTGGGCTCCTCGTGGCGCATGGGTGCTGGTGGAGCGCTCGTCAACGGCTTCGGGCCGTTCGGAGGCCGGGACTCGGGGGCCAGACATACCAGCGCCAGGAGCAGGGCGCATACCGCGGCGGCGCTCGCCACACCCAACCCCAGGCGCCACCGGGGGTGGGACTCATAGTTCTCGGGGACGGCGCGGGCCATGCGCCGCACTGCTTCGCGCACACTTTCGAACGTGAACACCAGCGACTCCACCGACTGTCTGTCGGGGGCCCTGGACCACGGGGTTTGCTCCACTTGCATGGCGACGTAGCCAGGTGGGGCCGACGAGGAGCTGAGACTCACCCGCCAGTCCTTCGGCGCCGCCGCGTCCTGCTCGGCGTTGAGCTTGAGCACCAGGGCCGTTGCCCCGCTCGTCTCGTGCGTGGCCAGATAGAGTTCCTCCTGACCGCGAGCGGCCTGCGGCACCTGCTCCTGGAGTTGATACGGCCCCAACTGATCCGGATTCTCCTCACTGGCCTCGGCCTGCTTCTGCTCGTCCATGCGTGCGCTCCTCGCTGGCCCCCGCGCCTGCCGGAGGCCTGATGCTCTTGTTCGCATGGACCGGGGCCTGATTTCCAGGAGGTACTCGGTGCTTCAGGCGGCGGACTACTGCACAGGTGCGTTCTCGACCTTCGGACCTCGGAATGGGCGAGTCGAGGCGCGGTAACACATCAGTCGAGGAATCGCCGGGCCCACTTCATGGCCTCTTCCTGAGTGAATCCTTCGACGCGGAAGCTGGGAGCCTCAAAGGGCTTGTCGAGCCAGGGCTCCAGCATGCGGCTGAGCTCGCGGTAGGCGGGGAGCGCATCGCCTCGAGTGAGATCGCCAGCCTCGGGCCAGTCCCCCAGTGTCACGACGGCCCGCGCCTCATCCATTGCCTGCACGGTTGTTTCTGGAGAGCTCAGGCGGGAACGAAGTGTGGACACGCCGCCCAGTTCCTGAAGGACCGGTGGGCCTAGGAAGTTGAGCCAGTGCACCCCGTCAATCCGTGTGCCCATCCAATCCGGAGTCGAGCCGTGATGGAGGCTGAATCCCGGGTGGCGAAGGAGCTCGGTGCGAATGCGGGGCGTGAAGAACACGTCCCCAATGAGGGAATCGAAGCTCAGCCCCGCATGGCCGCTGGCGAAGTGAAGGCCTGACGCCAGGTCGAGCATCAGCTCCCTCACCGCTACGGGGCCGTGTTCCTCGAGGTACTCGGTTGGCAGCATGCCCTCGAGGTAGCTCACTCCGTAGTCGGACGGCCTCCTGTCTCGGGATGGAATACGTGCAGAGTAGGTGAGCTTGAAGCCCGAGAGTCTGTCGTGCCCGTTGCTCAGGTGAATCCACGTCTCGTTGCCGCTCTTCTCCATCTCTCTGAGGCGGTACGGGTCGGCACAATCCTCGGCGTAGCGGAAGGGACGGTCGGGCAGCAGCAATTCGCGAATGCGTTTCCAACGCTCATCGGAAAGAGGGCCGTAAGTGTAGGCGCCGAAAGCGCAGGCGTTGATGGTGTCTGGTCCTTCGCCAACTACTTTCATGTAGCAGTTGAAGGCATGGGACACTCCGGCGGCGAGGTCCGGGTGATCATGCGGCATGTAGAAGGCGAAATGAATCACCTCCCTGGCGAGAAGGCGCTCGCCGGCCTCCTTCTCAGGAGGATAGAGACCGTAGGGGCGAATTCGGGGATAGTGTTGTGTCATAAGGAGAAAGGCCTGCTGACCCCAAGGCTGGGAGTGACGACCGCTGGCAGGCAATCCTTGTTGCCGAGGTCTTTGTACTTTTGGAGTTGCGCCTCGGTACGCGGGTCCGCGAGGGGATTGCGACGGTCCGCGATATCGCAGGGAAACTTGAAGTCGTAGATGCACTGAATCCGGGTGGCATTCCGGGTGAAGTGGAGGACTACGTCCGGCCGATGCGATTCGAGCCATCTGTCGGTCAGGAGGAGTTCCTTCGTTACCTCATCTCTGCGGTAGCGCGGCTCGACGGCGAAATTGTTGGGAAACTCCGCGGCCAGGCGCTCCCGCACACAGATGAAGGCAGCTGCGTGCTTGAGATTGCCGAGGTGCAGCCTCCAGGTGTCGGCGGTCTTGTTCTTGACGTTGGGCTCCTTGTCGCACTCGGAGGCGGGCAGCGAGTTCCCCTTCCCGAAGAGTTCCTCATTGACCTTGAAGTTGGCCTCGTTGGCGCACTCGGCCAGGATTCCCTCGGCTTTCTTCCTTTGGGCCTCGTCGAGGAACTTCGTGACGATGAGGAGTCCGTGGAGGGGCTCGGCGGCTTGAACGAGCTTCTCGAGCACCTGACCGGCCCGAGTGGCTGCCGGCACGAGAATCTCCCCGGTGCTCGGGGCAACGGGGGCCGCGCAGGCGGGTCCGCACGACTGGTTGAACTGTGTCGGGGTGCCGTACGTTCCGGCGAAGCCGGTTCTGGTAAGCGGGCCGCGAGACGCGAGGGAGATGGTGGTGCAGGACGGGCAGAGGAGCGCGGTCACCGAGGCGGCCAAGATGCGCAGAGTCAGGGCGGATTTCAACGGCTTCGACTTGAGTGGTTTCACGGTGGGATGGACTGGGTCGATGGTGGCGGCCGACAAAGTACCCTGGAACGGGCTAAACTGTCTGCTGACGAAGTCTTGAGGCCAGATCCGAGGATATTCATGAAATATTACGATCTGCTCAGCAACATGCGTCTCCATGGGCGCTGGGTGCTCGCGGAGCCCGTCGATGAGCACGGTCAGGAGGTCGACCCATGGCAGTTCGACAGGGGGTGCTTCCTCAAGCCGATAGGCAAACTCGTGCTGCGCCAGGTTCGCCCAGGGAGTGCGCTCGACTTCAGCTTCACCACCCTCACGATTCCGGTGGTTCATGGCCGGGTCGTGTCCCTCTTTGAGCGCCTGGACCGGCAGCCACAGGTGCAATTCCTACCCGCCCAAGTGGAGGGCTTGTCCGATCCCTACTTCATCCTCAATGCGCTTCGCATCATCCGCTGCGTCGATGATGCGCGCTGCGAAGAGGTGTGCTACTGGCGTCCGGAGGACGGAGACCCCGATAAGGTGGGGCAGTACCGAGTCGTTGCCGGCATGCGCATCGACCCGAGCAAGGTGGGCGACTCCCACGTTTTCCGTCCCTGGGGCTGGAGTGTGGCTCTCCTCGTCTCCGAACGTCTCAAACAAGCCATGGAGGAGGAGGGCATCACAGGAACGAAGTTCGTCGAGGTCGCGTAACTCCACGTGAAGGAGCGCTCGCTCCCAACGTCGTCACGCCCAAGGGGGTTCAGTGATGAATGAGCACTATCCGCGCGTTCGCCTCTACTCTGTCATCGGTGGTCAACGTCGTTCCCTATACATCCGGGAGAGCGTGAGCATCACCTTCTACGTGAGGCGAACTCATCAGGAACTCGTCCAGCAGGTGATGCACTCCCTGGAGGCATACATCCGTGCCATCGGGCCCCAGGTGCTCGGTTGGTATGTAGACCCATACAGTGGCGACTGGGAGGAACTCGACGATAAGGGCTGGGCCTTCCTGCGGCGCGAGATGATCGAGGAGCCCGCAACTTATTTCTGGCTGAGAGAGTTCGCCGGTGCCACCACGGGGTACGAGGTCCTCTACCATGGCCGATTGCTCGATGATGAGGGGGAGACAAGCGCACTGTCCTTCATCCTGCCCACGGAGTACCTGGAAGCGCACGGACCGGGACACGTGCGGGAACTGGCGCTGGAGCTGGCGGCGGCATTGCCCTTCTGCTCCGGACATGGGGGCTTGTGCTTCAACTACCCGGAGAGCGTCGTCGGCACGACCGATGCCATTCGCGACATGTCCTTCCGCCATCCCGGGCTGGACATTCCAGGCGTGCACTTCGACTCGTTCTCCATCGGCACCCGGGTGAAGGGGGTTCACTGGCTGAACTTCCTGGGCCCGCCCGTGTTGGGCGAGCTCGGGGGCGCCGCGGGCCTGCGCTCGCGCCTGCGCTCGCCCGGCACCACCGTGCAGGAACTCGATGGTGAGCGGGCCGTGGTGACGCTGGGGACATGGCCGGAGGCGGGTGACACCGAGCAGGGCCGTACGTTGCCCGCGTACCGCGAGCTGGCACGCGTGCTGGAACCCTGGCTGTACATGGAGCGTGGCAACTGGGGTGGCTTCTCCGACGAAGACATGCGCCGGTGGGAGCGCCGCTTCCTCGACTGACGCCTCCTTTGGGCCAGAGCGAGTACGAGGTGTCTGACACCCCTCCGGTGCCGTGGCGCTGGCGGAGTGCTCGCCATCGGCTCCGGGCCGTTCGGAGGCCGGGACTCAGGGGCCAGACACACCTGCTCCAAGAGCAGGGCGTATGCTGCGGCGGCGCTCGCCACACCCAACCCCAGGCGCTACCGGGGGCGGGACTCATGGTTCTCGGGGACGGCGCGGGCCATGCGCCGCACTGCCTCTCGCACACTTCCAGGGCTGATGGCGTAGTAGGATCCTCCGAGCGCACCGGTTTTCTGGAGTGTCAGCGGATGACTACCTCATGAGGTTCATTGCTTTCTGTCTGGGGCTGTTGCTGGCAATGCCCGCGGTTGCCAGCTCCGTCGAAGACGCGATCTGCGGTTCAGCTTCGGCTCCAGTGGTGCGCATGGCGGGCTCGGAGAAACTCTGCCGAGCCTCCGTCCGCTCGTTCTCAGCGCTTCCGGCTGCCACTCACGCGGAGTTGCGTGCGCTACTCACGCCCGAGAATCTGTCCACCATGATGGCGCTGACCTCGGTGTGGCTCGGGACACAGGGCGTGCCGGTGGTGGGCGAAGCTGTGGATCTGGCGCTGGTAACGCTCGGGGTGGCCTTGGTGGCCGTGCAGGCGGGAGAGGTGACTCAGGCGCTCTGGAGTTTTGCCAATCTCGCGCTCACGGCGCGCACCCACGATGACCTCAAGAAGGCAGCCTCATCCCTGGCATGGGCGGTTTCCAAGGTTGGCGTGAACGTAGTGGCCTTTGTTCTCACCAAGAAGATGGCGAGCGCGGTGGCCAGACCCCGTGGACCGCCATCCGAGCCGCCACTGGTCACCTCCGAGGGACCATTCGCTCCTGCGGTGGGCGCGGCACCGGCCATGGCCCGCCCGGTTGCTCCCGCCGCGATGGCGAGTGGGATGCTTTCACAAGGCTCGGGTAGCTCGCGAGGCGGCGAGCACTCCTCCGCGCAAAAGACGGTGGAGCCCAAGGCGTTCGCGGAGTGGATTGACAAGGCACCGAAGATTCCCGTCCGCGACAAATCACCGGCTGGTCAGTATCAGGTCAAGCACGCGGGACCTGAAGAAACCACGGTGTCCGGCGGTGGTGTGGAGGTGCGTGCGGATGGGGCTCGCATCAGCGATGCACATCTGCTGGAAGTCAAGCATGTCACCAGCCCGGGAAGCAGTCCCTATATTCCGGGCTCGAGCTGTCCCGAGCCCATACGGCTGCGGGTACACGAGGAACTCATCCAGCAGTTGCGTCGCTACGCAGCTATCATCCGCGATCCGAAGACTCCCGCCGTGGGGGTCGAGATCATCACCAACGACTTACGCGCCGCCTCCTTCTTTGAAGGACTGATGACAGCGCTGGGCCTGCAGGGCAGAGTCGTGGTTCGTACCTAGGAGAATGCTCGTGGATTATTTCCTCATGGGCCGAGAGGGCTGGGGCCTCTCCGAGCAGGAGTTCATCCAGTTCCTGAGTTCCCGATGGCCCTCTGCACTCATCAAGTCCGTCGATGTTCCAGGGGGGGCTCGCTCCGTCGATTTCCGCATACAGATGTCGGAATCCACGGTTGATGGGCACTTCAACCTGGGGGGGTCGACCGTCGTCTTCTATGGTGCCCCTCGCGACTGTGCCGAGTTCGCCCTCGGGTATCAGGCTGTCTTCCCCAAGGGCCAGCCCTTCCTGCTATTCGACGAAGGCTATAACCGAAGCATCGAGCTGCGGCCGGAGACGACAATCGAGAACATCATCAGCGCACTTCAAGACTGAATTCGGACGCCAAGGGCAGCGCCTCCAATGGAGGGCGCGAGCGCTGATGCCTCATCTGGACCAGAGCCGTTGCTCTCCGGCGAAGGCATCGACCAGGAGCCAGTGGTTCCCTTGGAGCCGGAACACATCGAGCGTGTGGGCCAGCGGGTCCACGAGCCACAGGTGCCGCACCTCTTCCCAGGCGTAGATGCGCAGCTCACGATGGCTGGAATACGCAATCCACTACACTCGAAGTACACTCCCCTGGAGAAGGAGGTCGAGACATGACCACCCAGCCCCCCACGTCCGGCATACCGCTGCTGCTCATTCTCCTGTTGCAGGCCGGATGCGCCGCGGGAGGTCCGGTGGGAAGCTCGCTGGACCCCACCCGTGTTCCGGTCCAGTACGCACAATCCACGGACTCGGCGACGGCCGGCTGCCTGCGCAACCCCGCCTGCTACAAAACCCTGCCGGGCGAAGAGGCGGTCATCCCCTGGGTGTCACGTGCCGTGGACGCAGCCAACGCCGCCACCACCATGTCGGTGATGCTGGAGGGCACGGATATCAAGGTCGTCGAGCAGGTGCTGACCGACTGCGCCCAGAAAGCCAATGAGCAGGTCAACAAGGAGGATGAGGATCTCCAGGGCCGGGAGCCCACCAGCGAGCAATGCAAGAAAGTGGTGCGCATGGAGGGGGGCAGGGAAGTGACGCGCGCCATGGAACTCGGAGCCAGGAAGCACGAGGTGGCCCTCGAGTGCGCGCGGCAGGCCTTCGCGGAACGCTTCACGAAGAACATCAAGGTGGAGCCCACCTACCAGAAAGACTCCAGCACGGGGTTGTGGCGATGGGTTGACCCCAAGCAGGTGGAGGAGTGGCTGCAACTCGGGTTGACCAGCATGCTTTGGGGTGCACTGGTTCCCGATAGCGTGATTCACGTATTGGGCGATCCGAATCAGGTTCGGCGCATCTATGACCTGAAGTTTCCTTGCCCGCCCAGTAATAGGCCTTTGTGGAGGCCATCCTCCAGGGGGCAGCCTCATTTCCCATACAATCAAGGCACCATGTACAAAGAGGCGCTTCTTGAAGGGAAAATCGAGCCCAATTTCGTCACACCGAAGGGAGTCCAGTGATGAGTGAGCACTATCCGCGCGTTCGCCTCTACTCGACCATCGGTGGTGAAAAACGTTCCCTGTACATCCGGGAGAGCGTGAGCATCACCTTCTTCATGAGGCGCTCCCACCAGGAGATCGCCCAGGAGGTGATGCGCTGCCTGGAGGTGTACGTCCGTGCCGTTGGGTCCCAGGTACTCGGTTGGTATGCCGACCCGTACAGTGGCGACTGGGAGGAACTCGACGACAAGGGTTGGGCGTTTCTTCGGCGCGAGATGTTCGACGAGCCGATTGCCCAGGTCTGGCTGAGTGAGTCCCCCAGTGAGACCACGGGGTACGAGGTTCTCTATCATGGCCGGCTGCTGGAGAAGAATGTGACAAGCGCGCTGTCCTTCATCCTGCCCACGGAGTACCTGGAAGCACACGGACCGGGACACGTGCGGGAACTGGCTCTGGAACTGGCGGCGGCATTGCCCTTCTGCTCCGGACATGGGGGCTTGTGCTTCAACTACCCGGAGAGCGTCGTCGGCACGACCGATGCCATCCGCGACATGTCCTTCCGCCATCCCGGCCTGGACATTCCAGGCGTGCACTTCGACTCGTTCTCCATCGGCACCCGGGTGAAAGGGGTGCACTGGCTGAACTTCCTGGGCCAGCCCGTGTTGGGTGAGCTCGGGGGCGCCGCGGGCCTGCGCTCGCGCCTGCGCTCGCCCGGCACCTCCGTGCAGGAACTCGATGGCGAGCGGGCCGTGGTGACGCTGGGGACATGGCCCGAGGCGGGGGACCTGGAGCAGGGCCGCACGTTGCCCGCGTACCGCGAGCTGGCTCACGTGCTGGAGCCCTGGCTGTACATGGACCGTGGCAACTGGGGTGGCTTCTCCGACGAAGACATGCGCCGGTGGGAGCGCCGCTTCCTCGATTGATGCCTCATCTGGACCAGAGCAGCGTCAGCTCGAGTTCGATGGCCTCGAAGGGCTCGGCGCGGACTCGCTGCTCTCCGGCGAAGGTCTCGACCAGGAGCCAGTGGTTCCCTTCGAGCCGGAATATATCGAGCGTGTGGGCCAGCGGATCCACCAGCCACAGGTGGCGCACCCCTTCGCGGGCGTAGATGCGCATCTTCGGGCCCTTGTCCCTTTTCCGCGTGCGCTCGGAGAGCACCTCGCACACCCAGTCCGGCGCGAGGTCATGGTGTGTTGGGGCCTCGTCCCCTCCCACTGCATCGGGTAGGCGCTCGCGCCGCCACCCGGCGAGGTCCGGCACGAGTTTGTCCGGCCGTCTTCCGAGGTGCAGTTCCGGCTCGTCGAGGAGGACCCATCCGCCCGGTCCGCCTCTGCCGAACTTGAAGGGCCCGCCAATGAGGATGCCGAGGTTGGTTGCTACGTTGGTGTGTGGGAGAGCTGGGCGGGGACTGAGATGCAGCTCCCCGTCCAGAATCTGAGCCACCATCTCCTCTGGAGCCGCCTGGAAGGCCGCCTCGACGGACGGGGCGTTTCGCTCGGTGGACTCGGACTCGGGAGGGCGACGGGTGGCCATGAGGGATGATTTCAGCATGGCCCTCGTTTCGTGCAATGCCGGGGCCGCGAGGCCCGGGCGGCCCCGTGCTCCAGGCCTGCCGAGGGCAGGGGGGGCTCGACACAGCGCTCAGAGTGGGTTCGAGCCGGAAGGCACGCGCTGGGCACCGTAGGTGTAGACGGTCTCCTCCACCTGCAGGAACTCCTTGAGGGGTTGCTCGCCGCCGTCCTTGCCCCAGTCCACCCTGTCCAGGCGCATCACCCGGGTGGAGTACGGCACGAGCGTGTCCGGATCCGTGACCAGCTCGAAGCTCTTGCGCGCCATGGGACCCGTCCCCGTCTCGGACTGGCCGAGCGGCTGCAACTCCACGGTCAAGCGCACACAGCGCCGCTCCTGGGCGTCCGGCGTGCAGGGGACGCCCACTTCGAGGGAGGTGCGCTCCTCCGCGGCCACTTCCTTCTTCTCCATGAAGCCCGTGCCCACCACGATTCGTGACTCGTGCCGCACCGGCTCGCCGGGCGTCAGGGTGCGGCCGCGCCAGCTTCCCACCAGCCAATCCCAGTACTCCAGCGCGGCCTCTTCCTGCACGGCCACCAGGTTCTCGAGGAGCTCGGCCTTCTTCTCCGGCTCCATGGGCAGCAGCTCCATCATCTGCAGGGCCGGCAGGTTCTCGGGGAGGTCGATGCCCTGGAAGCAGCCCTCGTCGTCGAAGTGCACCGTGGGCACCGGGTCCACCATGGCGGCGAACTGAGGCGGAGACACTTCGATGTCACTCGGGACGAGCTGGTGGTGGCCCTCCTCCTCCCCCGGCGCCACGGTCAGCCAGTAGCGGCGCTGGACCTGGGTGTTGCCCAGGGGGCTGTTCATCGCGACGGAGTGTGTGACGCGAGCGGAGAGCTGCTCGGGCCAGGCGAAGCGCAGTGTGACGGCGTCCCGCGGGGCGGCCTTCGAGGACGAGAGCGTGGAGCAGGCGCAGAGGGTAGGAAGGAGGGCCGCGAGGACCAGGGGGTGAATGGGGCGGGTCATGGAGTGGGCGCTACAGCACCGGTCCTCTCGAAACTCCAGTGACTTCGAATCGAGTCTCCCTGCAACGGGCTTCAAGAGGAGGGCTCCGGTCTGGCGCCCATCGAGGGATATGGGCGGGGGCGCCGAGCGCTTACGGTGCTACTCTTCCATGGCTGAGCCGACATGGAGAAAGGCACATGCTCCTTCGCTGGATCGTTCTCATTTCCGTGGTGGGGGCCACGTGGGCCGCGGCATCACCTGCGGTGCACATGCCCGTCAGGCATGCTCAGCAACTCGTCACGTCTCAGCTTTCCATTGTGCCAGGGCTCGTCCGCGAGGCTGTGCTGCAGATGCCGAGCACGCTCAAGGCCAGGATGCTCGCGGCCATCGCACGAGGCGATTTGGCGGGAGCCATCGCTCTGTGGGAGTTGGAGATGGGGCGGCGGGCTCCCGAGTGGCTGACGAACCTTCAAGCCGCGTTCAACGTGGCCAACCAGCGGGCAGGTCCTTGCGTTGAGGTTGCCAGGAGCGTCTTCGAAGGTTTCAGACGGCTCGGCGAGAAGCCGGCCTATGTCCGGTTCACTTCGACAGGCTCCATGCGTGGAGCCAATATCATTGCCTGGGAGCGGCGAGCTGGGGATCCTGGAAGCACCTTCCAGATTGCCATCAATTACTATCACTATGCCGTACAGATAAAGGAACGGGTCTACGATGCCATGACTGGCCCCACGGGGATGACTGTGACCGAGTATATGAATCGCCTGAAGTCTCCCGGGAATCTCTCGATGCAGGTGGTGAGTGAGCTGCCATGAGCCCTGTGCGACTCAACGCGGGAAGCCTTTTCGAGCACATGCGGCACATCTGTTTGCGCCCAAGGATGTTCGCTCCGGACTTCACGCTCGATCATCTTCACATGTACATCTACGGCTATGAGAGTGCTCTTGGAGATACAGAGCAAAAGAGCCAGCACGAACAATTCAGGGAATGGATCTACAAGCGTCACCCCAAGTGGCGGTATCTGCCCACCTGGTGGGCCCAGCAGGTCTACGAAGCCAATGCGCGCGACCTGGAGCGCACGCTCGAAGCCGTCATCCGTCTCCTGGATGAATTCCTGTCGACGGATGGCGCCGAGTTCGTCCGTAGCCCCGAGCGGGAGACCGAATACGACATCACCATTCAGGAGCCAGAACTACGACCGAAGAGGACTCCCCGCTCCAAGCGGAGCCCCCGCTCCAAACGGTGATACCCATCCCAAAGCCGGGGTTCTCGGTGCGCTGCTGCAGAACTGGTGTGGGGATTGCTTGTGTCTGGAGGCATGAACGTGCGCTCTCCATGGTCCGCCTCGCTGTTGGCAGGTCTCCTGTTGGCCGGATGCGTCGGACCGCCTTCGGCGGAGGCTCCACCCGACACCGGCTCCTCGCCCGACGTGGTCCCCGTACCGGCCCCTCCACAGCCTGTGCCGCCTCTCGAGCAGCCCCAGCCCGCCCCGGTGCCCTATTCCCTCCGGGTGCCCGTCCCCGAGGCGCTGCGGGCCTCTGGCGCCGTGGTCGTGGTCTCGCGCCTGCATGAGTCCCGTCCGGCTCAGGAGTCCGTGACGAAGCTGGCCGCGGGGGCTCAGGAATTCGAGGTTGACGGCACCCCCGGGGAGGTTCTCGCCGTGTCCGTGCTGGACCCCGCCGGTGGGCTGTCGGAATCGGCGATGGTGCCCGTGGGGCCCTCCGCCTGGCCCGCGAAGGAGGACAAGCCCCAGACCCTCCGGGTGCCCCAGGACTACCCGAACATCCAGGCCGCCGTGGATGCCGCGCGGGCCGGTGACACCGTGCTCGTGAAGCCGGGCACCTATTTCGAGACGGTGCGCCTGAAGAGTGGCATCCGCCTGCTCGGCAGTGGTGCCCGGTGGACCCTCCTCGATGGGGCAGGGGCGCCCGTGAAGCTCGTCGACTTCTCCGGTGCCACGGACGTCGTGGTGGCCGGGTTCACCTTCCAGAACGTGGGCACGGGGAACCTGTGTGACTCCCAGGACGTGATGTACTGCGGGGGCAACTGGTACTCGTCCGCCGTCTCCGCGGATGGTCACACCGGCCTGGGCAAGGCGCCGACGTCCGCCCTCCTGATGCACAACGTCTTCCGCAACAACTCCATCGGCGTGATGCTCTACTTCCGCGCTCGCGCGGTGGTGCGCAACAACCTCTTCGTGGGCAACACCCACGGCTTCGTGGCCAACCACTTCCAGGACGTGGCCCTCGTGGCCAACAACGTCTTCTGGGAGAACACCCGCGAGGCCATCGTCAGCCAGGCGGCCTACCTCGACGTCCTCAACAACGTGGTGGCCCGCTCCGAGGTGGGCATCTGGCACGCGCACATCCAGACGGGCCGCATCCGTTGCAACCTGTTCTTCGAGAATGGTGTCAACGGCGCGGACATCCACGATGTGCCGCCCCGGTTCGAGATCGGCACGGACGGCAACGTCGAGCTGGACCCGCTCTTCCTGTCCACCGGAGGGGGCGACTTCCACCCCGCCGGGGCCTCGCCGCTGCTCGACGCCGGGTGCTTCGAGGGCCTCGATCCGAACGGGACGCGCGAGGACCGAGGGGCCTACGGCGGGCCCCTCGGCAACTGGCAGTGAGTTACAACCCGACGATCGGCGCCACCGCCTGGACCCGTGGCGGCCAGGACTGGTGCCCGGTTGCCCGGCGTCCGGGGATGAGCGGCTTGCCGCCGGACGAGCCAATGCCGAGCGTCCTCCTATGGATCCGATCGAACTTCTGACGCGGCAGCATGAAGAAGCAGAGAGCCTCTTTCAGCAGGTGGCGGTGGCGAGCGGGGAAGAGCGAACCCACCTGTTCCGCCGTCTCGCCTATCTGCTCACCCTTCACACCCAGCTCGAGGAGCGCTTCTTCTACCCAGAGGTGAAGCTGGCCCAGACGAGCGATCTGGTCCAGCACTCCTATGACGACCATGCCGAGTCCAGGGCGCTGATCTCGCAGATGCTGCACCTCGACGTCCGCGACATCCAGTTCGAGCCCGCGCTGATCCGCCTCCGCGAATCCGTCGAAGCGCATGTGGCCGAGGAGCGCTCCATCCTCTTCCCCCAGGTGCGGCGGCTGCTCTCCTCCGAGCACCTCGCGCGTCTGGGCAACGAGCTCGTGCGGGGAGTGGACGAGCTGACGCAGCCCGGAGCCCTTCCGGCCGTCTCGTCCGAGTCCCAGCTCGGCGCTCTCTAGCCTGGACGGTTGCACGGCGGCCCGGGGCACGGGCTCCTGTCCGGCGCTCCGAGCCCATGCCGGGCAGCGCTAACGGAGGTATCCCTCGAGGAGCGTGAAGCCGGTCTCCTCGACGGGCACGCGCCCGAGAAGCGATGCGAGGAAGGAGCCCGCGTGGTCCGACAGGACGGCGACCCCCGCATCCACGTCCGCCGAGAAGCCCATGAAGCCGGAGTAGCCGCCCGTCACCGCGGAGCGCCACACCACGGGCTTGCCCCCCACGTGGGAGACCCTCCACCCGAGCCCCACGTGCCCACCGCGGGCCTTCGCGCGCGGGCTGTGCGTGAGCCGCAGGGCCCGGCCGAGCCCGGCATCCTCGCGCCCGAGGTTCGCATCGAGGAAACGCAGCAGGCCGGGCACCGTGGAGCGGAGGGCCCCCGCCCCGGGCAGCGCCGGGAAGGTCCAGCCCGGCATCGTCCCGCCCCGGGCGGAGTGACCGGGAAGCAGGCGCCGCTCCTGATCCTCGGAGAGGCGGACGGCGGTGGTGTCGCTCAACCGCAGTGGCGTGCAGAGGAGATCCCTCACGGCGTGTCCGTAGTTGAGCCTCATGCGCCGTGAGAGGGCATGGCCGAGCACGCCGAGGCCGATGACGGACTCGGCGTACGGCTGCGGGGGCGGGTGACGGGGGTGGTAGCTCCTCAGGAAGGCGCCGAAGAGCTCCGCGCTGTAGTGGGCGTAGGGATCGGCCGGGTTCTGCTGGGGCGTCCGCAGGTTCGCCGGGACACGCGGCATGCCCGAGGTGTGCGTCGCCAGCTGCTCGAGCGTGATGCGGCCGGCGGCCTCATCCGGGAGGAGCGGCAGGGGAATCAGCTCCTTCAACGGCGTGTCGAGCCTCGCCTCGCCCCGGTCCACCAGCAGCGCGAGCAGGGTGCCGGTGAAGACCTGGGTGAGCGCGCCCAGCTCGTACAGCGCGTCCACCGCGGGGGGCGTCCCCTCGCCGCGGAGGGCCTGCACGTGGTGCACGCCGCGGTGCGTGATGCCCACGCACAGTGCGGCCGAGGGGTAGGCGCGCAGGTAGCGCCGGGTGGCGTGGAGGACCGCGTCGGCGGGTGAAGCAGGGGAAGCGGAAGGGGGCATGGGTGGCCGGTCACCAGCTTACGTCGATGTCGAAGTCCTGCCCGTGGCGCATCACCACCGTGGCGGTGGGCTTGACGCCCGTCCTGCTCAGGCCCGCCTCCAGGAGCCCGGCGATGAGATCGGGCTTGGCGTCCGGATCGTTCCGGATGGAGACGCGGTACTGGTGCCAGCCGAGCGGCAGCACCCGCACCTCATAGCGGAAGGTGTCGAGCGCCAGGAGGCCGGGGACGCGCGCCATGAGGCGATCCGGGCCGAGCATGGGCAGCCCCATGTCCACCACCTTCCCCATCCACGTCTGCAGGAAGCCCAGCCCGAGCCGGCGGCCCAGTTCACGGTAGGCGGACTCGCGCTCCCACCCGTTGTAGCAGTGGCGCCAGGCCACCTCGAGCGCCGCGTTCCACACCTCGATGGGGTAGATGGCCTTGGGGTGGCGCGGGTCGTAGCCACACTCCCGGAGCGCCTCCGCGAAGGGCCCACTCGCCTGGAGCGAGCGGACGAACAATCCCTCGAAGAAACTGCCCTGGGTGGCGCGACCGGAGTAGGAGCCCTGCTTCATGCGCGTGCCAACGGCACGAGTCCGTATACAGGACCCCGCCCTCCGCGAACAGGCCACCAGGAGCGCCTCCCACCCGGCGCCACTCTGTGTCAGGTTTGGCACCCTCACGCCAGGGCCCGTCGGCCCTGCCTTGGAGACACCACGATGCGGAATGCTGCTTCCCATTGGAGCCGGTATCCGGAGCTGCTCACGGATGATCACGCGCTGCTCGATCATCTCGGTACCGTGACCGAGTACCCCGCTGGCAGCGCCCTCATCACCCAGGGAGAGCGGCCCGATGCGCTGCTCCTGCTGCTGGAGGGCAGTGCCTCCGTCCACCTGCGGCGGGGGGACAGCACCCTGGAGGTGGACCGGGTGGCGAGCGGGGACTTGCTGGGCGAGATGTCCTTCCTCAGCAGCGATCTGGCCAGTGCCTCCGTACGCACCCTCTCGCCGAGCCGGGTGCTGCGCATCCAGCGCACGGCGGTGGAGCAGCAGGCCGCCGTGGATCCGGGCTTCGCGCTCCGGCTGTACCGCGGGCTGGCGCGGTTGATCGCCGAGCGCATGCGCGAGCGCAACACCCGGCTCTTCGCCCAGGGCCCCGCTCCCGTGGACTACGCCGCGGCCTGGACGGATACGCTCGCCTCGCTGCGCTCCATCCAGCTTCCGCCGGTGGTGGAGCGCTACGTCTCCGCCTACGAGGAGGTGGGGCACCGCGGCGCCTTCCTGTGGCGCTGGTGCTGGCGCGGCGTGGACGAGACGACCCTTCCCCTGGTGCCCGAGGCGTGGAAGGAGCACGTGCTGTCCACCAAGCTGCTGGCCATCATCCTCAACGTGCTGCTGGACGACCTGGCGGATCAGCGCGGCTCGGAGCAGCTGCTGGAAGCGGCCCTCACCATCCCCTTCCATCCCCAGGGCAAGGCCGCCCCCGCGCCCGAGGTGCCCGCCGAGGAGCGGCGCTACTTCGCCCTCATCGCGGAGCTGTGGCATGCCCTCGAGGAGCGGGTGCAGGCGCTGCCCTACCACGCCGCCTACCGTCCGCTCTACGTCTTCGACTACCAGCAGGTCTTCAACAGCATGCGCCACTCCGTGCTCACGCGGAACCGGCCGGCCCTGCACAACCTGGCGGAGAACCGGGCGTACTCTCCGCACAACATGAACATGATGGTGTTCGCCACCATCGACTTGATGACGGCCCCGGTGGTGGAGACGGAGCTGGGCGCCATCCGCGAGACGATCTGGTACGCGCAGAGCATGGGGCAGATCGCCAACATGACGGCTACCTGGCGCCGCGAGGTGCCGGCGCGGGACTTCGCCAGCCGGGTGTTCGTCCAGGCCCTGGAGTCGGGAGTCCTCACCGCGGAGCAGCTCCAGACCCTGTCACCGGAGGAGATCACCGGGCGCATCGAGTCCTCTGGCATGGAGGACCTGTTGCTGGCCGAGTGGCGCGAGCAGCGCCAGCGGCTGGACGTGCTGATGGCCCGGGTGCGCTCCTTCGACATGGCCCGGCTGATCCGGGGCGTGGACACCCTGCTCGGCATGCACCTGGCCGCGCGGGGTCTCATCTGAGCCGGCTGGCCGGGGCCTTCTCCAGGCCGTACCTGCGGGCGAGCGTGTCGACCTGACCTGACACCTCGTTGCAGTCCTCCGCCGCGCGCTGGACGACCCGCAGGTGGGTCAGGGTCTCGTTCGTCAGGCGCAGCATCTGCTGGAAGGCCTTGAAGAGCTGCGCGATGTCCTGGTGCTGCCGCTCCACCGCCTGGGTGATTTCCCCCACGGTGGTGGAGTTGCGCTGGGCCAGCAGCGCCAGCTCGTTCAGCGGGCCGCTGCTGGCGTTGAGCCGCTCCACGGCATCGGCGACGCCCCGGGCACCCTTGTCCACCAGGGAGACGGCTTCGTGGATGGCGGTGCCCAGGCGCTCGATGATGGTGCGCACCTGGTCGGTGGCCTTGCCGGACTGATCGGCCAGGGCCCGGAACTCGCGTGCCACCGTGTTGAAGCCCTGGCCGCGCTCTCCGGAGTGCGCCGCCTGGATGGCGGCATTGATGGCCACCATGTTGGAGCGTCTGGCCAGATCCTCCACCGTCTCGAGGACGCGCTGGAGCTCCTGGGTATGCCGCTCGAGCTGGCTCACGTGGACGCGCACGTGCTCGGTGGTGGTGCCGATGTTGGAGAGCCACTGCAGGGACTGCTGGATGGCCGTCTCTCCCTGCCGGCCCAGCTCGGCGGTGCGGTTGAACACCGAGTGGATGGCCTGCACCCGGTTCTGGGCCAGCAGGGAGTTCTGGCGGATCTCCTTGGCCGTGATGTCCGTTTCGCGCAGGGCGGCGGACTGTTGCTCCAGGGTCTGTTGTTGCAGGCCACAGCTCTCTCCCAGGCGCGAGCTGGCCTCTCCCAGCCGCTGCGTCACGGCCTGCAGCTCCCGGGGCAGCTCCTGGAGCCGGTCGAAGAGCAGCCAGACGCTGGAGGACAGGTCTCCTATCTCATCCGTGGAGACCCAGCGGGGGGGCCGCATGGTTCCCCGTGTGAGCCCTTCCAGGGATTGGTAGATGGCCTCGGCCCCGGCCCGTTGCCTGCGCCCCATCCACCACACCGTCAGCGCCGAGCCGAGCAGCAGCAGGGCGGTGGTGCCGCCGACCGAGCGCCAGAGTTCGTTCGAGAAGGCCCCGCTGCTTCGCGTGAGCTGCTCGGCCAGCGCCTCCTGTTTGTTCTGGATGAGCGTCTGGCGCAAGTCTTCCCTCGACCGGGTGAGCTGGATGTTCACCACCGTCCCGGTGAAGACGAGGGTCCCGAAGAGCAGCGAGGCGAGCGCGTACGGGAGGAACCAGCTCTGGCGGGGGCGGAAGAGACTGCCGCTGGCCGGGAGCGAGCGCGGGCTGCGCTCGAACTCCTCGAGCGTGAGGGGCATCAACATGCGCTCGTAGAGGATGAAGAGGAGCGAGCCATTGAGCAGCCCCACGCCCGTGGCTACCGCCAGGCCCTGGGGGACGATGCTCCAGACATCCTTGTCGAGAATGACGGCGATGCTGGTGTTGATGAGGAAGCCGCCCAGCATCCACATCATCAGGTTGGACACGAGGATGAGCTTCCAGGGCAGGGCGAGCAGCCGCTCCAGCCGCCGTCCCGGGAGCTCATCCGGGATGATCCGCAGGGCCCGGTGCAGCAACAGTCTCATCACCAGCAGGGACAGCAGGACGCCGGAGAAGACATAGGTGATCGCCAGGGAGAAGGCCACGGCACGCCAGTCGTTGGTGCGGTCGAGGCCGAGCAGCAGCGCATCGACATACAACGCCATGGGCAGGCTCAGGAGGGTGACGAGCTCCCGGGTGAGGAACAGCCGCAACAGCAGCGGTGTGAGTGAGGGGCCCTGGGGCGCTGGCGGAGTGCGTTCTGACATGGAAGGCTTGGTGGGAAGGGACGCTACCGGCCGCGGAGGCCAGGGATGGATGGGATTGTCATGACGGGACGATCTCCAGGCCGTAGAGCCCGTTGCGGGTGATGCTCAGCTGCTTCGGTCCGGTCTGGTTCTCGAGTCCGGAGATCCTCAGCGTCGCCTTCCCCAGCTCCGCGTCCCCGGTCCCGTCCTTCGCGAGCTCCACGAGGATTTCGATGCTGCAGTACTCGGAGGCCGAGGGGCACTGCTGGGTGTGCGCGCCCGCCCGTCCTGGCTCGAGGTTCATCTGATAGGAATACGGGTGCGAGTACAGGATCGGCTGCCATCCGACCGAGAGGAAGGCGGCTTCCTCGTTCTCGTCATCCACGGCGAGACTCACCGTGAACTCCGTCCCCTCCTTGATGCGCCCGATTTCGACGACCATGCGCTGCTCCCGTTGTTCGAGCACCTGCTCCGCACAGTGACGTCTGGCGCGGCGCCGCTGTGAATTCAGCTCCCGCCCTCGTCACCGGGAGGGCCGTGATCGCCCTCGGGCCCTGGCTCCGGGTCTGATCCTGGGCCAGTGCTTCGCGCTCCTCGGATGTTGCGTGCGTGCAATATGTCTGTTGCACTGGAGCCACCAAAGAGTCTTGGATGTCTGTCTTCAGCCTCGGGTTCAAATAAACACTTTTCGATTGGCGCGAACGTTCCCGCTTGGCGGGCCTGCTTCGGAAGCATCATCCGAGGTGTGCCTTCTCGACGGGAGGAGTGTGCTCGCGGTCACCCTGGTGACCACGGGCCGTGAAGGGCTCATCTCCGGAGCGGGCGGTTGTGTCCACCGGCGGGTGCCGGAAGGGAGACTTCTGCCTTCAGCTGACCCGGGTCCCGTGGACGTGAGCCTCCCTCCGTGACGGCAGCGCCGAGCGATGGACGTTCCCCCCGCACGCCGCCTTGCGAGCCGCCATGTCGTTGACCGAACGCACTTCCAGTTTTTCGAACGAACCGGACACCTCCACCGGCGCTCCGGAAATGTCAGACACTGCCGCGTTCGGAGCTCCCGTGTGTGAGCGTCCTCCACAGGGCCGCACGCGCCCGCCGGAGCTCCTCGAGCAGGAGTTCTGGCCGTGGTGGCTGAACCACCGGCCGCACCAGTGGTCGCTCGGCTTGCGCCTGATGCAGGGAAACCGCGCCGAAGGTCCGCAAGCGCATCCAGCTCGGCCGTGCGCGGCTGCGCAAGTTGATGAAGGAGGACTGAGCCCGGGGTGGGGTGGACGGACGGCGCGAGTGGGTGGATCCATGCCCTGAGAACGTGCGGCCGCCGCCCGTTGTGAATCACGGAACCCAAGGGTGGATTCCCGTCGGGCCCCGGGTTCACGATTTGTTAGGGTACCGCCTCGCGATGCCCGCTGGCCCCGACCTGTTCGCCGCTTCCGTCGACGTGAACCGCTTCGCCCCGCTGGCCGAGCGCATGCGTCCGCGCACGCCCGAGGAGTTCATCGGGCAGTCACACCTGCTCGGCCCTGGAGCCCCCCTGCGCCAGCTCATCGAGCGCAAGGCGATTGTCTCCTCTCTCTTCGGGGGGCCTCCCGGGGTGGGGAAGACCACGCTCGCGCGCATGCTGGCCGCCAGCGTCGACGCGGAGTTCGTCATCCTCTCGGCCGTCTCCGATGGCATTCCCCGTATCCGCGAGGTGGTGGCCGAGGCCGAGCGCCTGCGCAACCAGTACCACCGGCGCACCGTCGTCTTCGTGGATGAGATCCACCGCTGGGCCAAGAACGTCCAGGAGCAGGCCCTGCCCCATGTCGAGAGCGGCCTGCTGATCCTCCTCGGGGCGACGACGGAGAACATCAGCTTCGAGGTGAGGCCCGCGCTCGTCAGCCGGTGCCGCGTCTTCCTGCTGCGCGAGCTCACCCCCGCGGATCTGCGGACCGCGCTCCAGCGGGCGCTCTCCGATGAGAAGCGGGGGCTCGGGGCCCGGAAGCTGATCGCGAGTGACGAGGCGCTCTCCGTCCTGGCGGAGGGCAGCGGGGGCGACGTGCGCAAGGCGCTGGGCGCGCTGGAGCTCGCGGCCCAGCTCACCGCCGACGGCGCGGAGATCTCCCGGGAGACGGCCCTGCAGGCCACCGGGGCGCGCCTGGCGCGGCACAACAAGGATGGGGATGAGCACTTCGATCTGCTGAGCGCCCTGCAGAAGTCGTGCAGGGGCTCCAATCCCCAGGGCGCCATTTTCTGGGCGGCGCGGCTGCTGCAGACGGGGGACTTCGTGGCGCTGTGGCGCCGGCTCAAGGTGATCGCCGTGGAGGACGTGGGGCTGGCGATGCCCGAGGCCATCAGTATCGTGCGCGCGTGCGAGGAGGGCTTCCACTCCGTGGGGATGCCGGAGGGGCGCATCTTCGTGGCCCAGGCGACCCTCACCCTGGCCACGGCGAAGAAGAGCAACCGGGCCTATCAGGCGATGGATGCGGCGCTGGCGGCCGTGGAGGCCCACCCCAACGCGGCCCCACCGCTCCACCTGCGCAACGCCCCCACCGAGCTCATGAAGGAGCTGGGGTACAAGAAGGGCTACGAGCCGCCGTGGAACCACAAGGACCACTACGTGCCCGGGCAGACGTACCTCCCCGAGCCCCTGGAGCGCTCCGTCTTCTACCGGCCCAGCAAGGAGGGCCACGAGGCGGAGATCCACGAGCGGATGAGCCACTGGTGGCGCGAGGACAAGGCCTCCCGGGGCGAGTGAGCCGGCGCGGCCCAATTGTCGTGACGGAGGGCCAGGCCCCTGTCCCCTCCATGACGGAGGGCGTGTTCTATCTGGGAGCCGTCGCCGATCCGGACCGCTCCGTGCCGGAGCTCTTCGAGGACAACAACGGGCGTGCAGGCAACCTCTTGGTGGTCCAGCCGTAGCCGCGGAGCGCGCGTGGGGTCCAGTGACGAGACCTCATCGCGCGAGTCAAGAGGCGTGATGCACCCACCGCGCCGCACCGGAGCGCGGTGGGGGCTTCCGCGTAAGTGCCTGTGACGACTTGGTACCGCGACGTAGCGCTACATGTTCGTAGCGAGGAACTTGCCAAAGAGCGCGACTTGCTGAAGATGTGTGTCGCAGGGGCGCGCGCGGGCACGTGCGACCTGCGCCGAAAGAAGGAACCACATGGACCAGTTCGACCAGAACAAGCAGGCCGCAAAGATTCGTGTCGTTGGCGTCGGTGGCGCAGGCTGTAACGCCGTCAACACGATGATCATGGCGAAGCTTGAGCGGGTCGACTTCATTGCCGCCAACACCGATGTGCAGGCGCTCGCGGCGAACAAGGCGCCGGTCCGGCTGCAGCTCGGTCAGACCCTGACCAAGGGCCTGGGCGCTGGCGCCAACCCGGAGATGGGCCGCGAGGCCGCGCTCGAGTCGCGCGACCAGATCGCCGCCATGCTCGAGGGCGCGGACATGGTGTTCGTCACCGCCGGCATGGGGGGTGGCACGGGCACCGGCGCGGCTCCCATCATCGCGGACCTCGCCAAGAGCCTGGGCTGCCTCACGGTGGGCGTGGTCACCAAGCCCTTCCTCTTCGAGGGCAACAAGCGCCGCAAGCAGGCGGAGCAGGGCCTGGTGGAGCTCAAGGCCGCGGTGGACACCCTCATCACCATCCCCAACCAGCGCCTGCTCACGCTCAGCAACGCGCCCATGCCGCTGCTGGAGACCTTCAAGCGCGCCGACGAGGTGCTCCTCAACGCCGTCCAGGGCATCTCGGACCTCATCCAGTACCACGGCTACATCAACGTGGACTTCGCCGACGTGAAGACCATCATGAGCGACAAGGGTCTGGCGCTCATGGGCACCGGGAACTCCTCTGGCGACAAGCGCGCGCTCAACGCCATGCAGCAGGCCATCTCCAGCCCGCTGCTCGAGGACATCTCCATCGACGGCGCCACCGGCCTGCTCATCAACATCACCGGCGGCCGCGACATGACCCTCCAGGAGGTCAACGAGGCCCTCACGCTGGTGCACGACGCGGCGGACCCGGACGCGGAGATCATCTTCGGCTCGCTCATCGACGACAACATCAGCGACGAGGTGAAGATCACCATCATCGCCACGGGCTTCGTGTCGCGCGATGCGAAGGTGCGCCAGCCGGCTCCGGTGGTGCAGGTGCCCATCGTCACCCGGCCCTCGCCCGTCTCGATGACCATGCCGCGCGAGGAGGTGGTCAGCCTGGTGCCCGCCAAGGCTGGTTCGCGCTCCATGCCCGCCGTCGACACGCGCTCGCTCTCCAACCGCACCGCGGTGGTGAAGGACGCGGCGCTGCCGCTGGACGAGGATCAGTTCGACATCCCCACGTTCCTGCGCCGCCAGGGGCAGACGGAGATGCCGTGAGGCAGGGGCCCTGGTCCGGAAGGACTGGGGTCTAACGGCCGGGGAGGCGGGCCACGCTCGCCGCCCGGTGGTTGCGGCCGGAGAGCGCGTCGCTGCGAGACAGCAACGTGTCCACCTCGCGGTACACCTCGTCGATGCGCTCGGGCAGCCGCGGGGCCGGAACCACTCCGTCGCCGGACAGTTGCTCCAGCAGGGAACTGGCCCGCTGGAGCACCTGATGGGCCCGGAGCAGCGCGCGTCCCGCCCGCGTGCCTTGGGGCGAGAAGAGCGTGCCACCCTGGTAGAGGGTTTCGACGGCTGCTCGGTTGGTGCGAAGGCGCTCGGTCACTCGCGCCCGGTACATCTCCAGCCGCCGCTCGTGGCGCGCGCCCTGGAGATCCACCACTGTTCCTGTCGTGGAGGGCTTCACGGCCAAGGACGCTACGCCATTTACCTACATGCCCGCAACTTCCCGGCGGTTGGCGCGTTGTCTCCTTGTCACGTCGCGGGGCGGGGTTTAGGTTCGCGCGCCTCAAAGCGGAGGGGTTGCGGGCCATGTTCAAGAAGCTGCTCATCGCGAACCGGGGTGAGATTTCCCGCCGGATCAACGCCGTGGCGAAGGGGATGGGGATCTCCACCGTGGCCGTCTACTCGGACGCGGACGCGGATCTGCCGTTCGTGAAGGAGGCGGACGAGGCGGTGCGCCTCGGGCCCGCTCCCGCCAAGGACAGCTACCTCAACATCGCGGCCATCCTCGAGGCGGCGAAGTCCACCGGCGCCGACGCGGTGCACCCGGGCTACGGCTTCGTGTCGGAGAACGCCGAGTTCGCCACCGCGTGCAAGGCCGCCGGCATCACCTTCGTGGGTCCGCCGCCCGAGGCCATGCTGCGGATGAAGGACAAGAGCCAGGCGCGCAAGCTGGTGGCCGCCGCGGGCGTGCCGGTGGTGCCCGGCACCGAGGACGTGCTCCCGGACGTGCAGGCCGCGCTGGCCGCCGCCGAGGGCATCGGCTACCCGGTGCTCTGCAAGGCCGCGGGGGGTGGCGGTGGCATCGGCATGGCCGCGGCCAACAACCCGGCCGAGCTGGAGAAGGTCTTCCGCCAGTGCACGGACCGGGCGAAGGCCGCCTTCGGCCGCGAGGGCGTCTACATCGAGCGTTACTTCCCGGCGCCGCGCCACATCGAGGTGCAGATTCTCGGGGACCACCACGGCCACCTCATCCACTGCCTGGAGCGCGAGTGCTCCATCCAGCGGCGCCACCAGAAGGTGGTGGAGGAGGCTCCCTCGCCGCTCTTCGCGGACGGCCGCAACGCGGAGCTGTCCCAGAAGCTCTTCACGGCGGCCCTCGCCGCGGCGAAGGCCTTCGGCTACGCCAACGCCGGCACGGTGGAGTTCCTCTACTCGGACGGCGGCATCTACTTCATCGAGATGAACGCCCGGCTCCAGGTGGAGCACCCGGTGACGGAGCTCACCACGGGGTTGGATCTCATCGCCTGGCAGTTGCGCATCGCCGCTGGCGAGAAGCTCACCGTGAAGCAGGAGGACGTGAAGCGGCGCGGGGCGGCGCTCGA
This sequence comes from Archangium sp., assembly GCA_035645295.1. Lineage (GTDB taxonomy): Bacteria > Myxococcota > Myxococcia > Myxococcales > Myxococcaceae > Archangium. The sequence goes on along the minus strand of DASQMW010000071.1, from coordinate 2,168 downwards.
GTTCCGCATCTACGCGGAGGATCCGGTGAAGTTCTTCCCCTCGCCGGGCCCGCTCAAGGTGTACCAGGCGCCCACGGGCGAGGGCGTGCGCCTGGACTCGGGCTACGCCGAGGGCAACACCGTCACGCCGAACTACGATCCCATGATCGCCAAGCTCATCGTCTCGGGTGCCACGCGCGCCGAGGCCATCGAGCGCTCCATCGCGGCGCTGCAGAACTTCCGCGTCGAGGGCATCAAGACGAACATCCCCCTGCACCTGCGCATCCTGCAGGAGCCGGTCTTCCGCGCGGGAGACCTGAATACGCGCTTCCTGGAGCACCACGCGAAGCCGTAGGCGAAGACGGGCCCTTTTTTCCTCGCAGCATGTAGAGCACACGCAGCACCTTGCGGAGGAGCACAGCGATGGCGGACGTGGCGGCGCACATCACCGGGACGGTGTGGAAGATCGAGGTCAAGGTCGGTCAGAAGGTCTCCTCGGGAGAAACGCTCGTCATCCTCGAGTCCATGAAGATGGAGATGCCCGTGGAGGCGACCGAGGACGGCACCGTGAAGGAGATCCGCTGCAAGGAGGCGCAGCCGGTCAACGAGGGCGACGTCCTCGTGGTGCTCGAGTAACGGACGCGCGTGGTGCAGCCGTCCACCCTGCATGTGGAGGACCGGGACGATGGTGTCCGCGTCCTCACGCTGTCCAACCCGGCGCGGCGCAACGCGCTCGACGACAGCCAGGTGGCCCGCCTGGACGAGGCGCTGGCCTCGGCTCCCGGCACGGCGCGCGCCGTCCTCATCCGGGGCGCGGGCGGCGCCTTCTGCTCGGGCTATGACCTGAACCTGTTGGCGGCGCCCACCCAGGACCGCCTGCCGGACGACGCGCTGATGGCGTGCCTGGCGAGGCTGGAGGCACTGCCGCTTCCCAGCGTGGCGCTGGTGCAGGGGCCGGCCTTCGGGGCGGGCTTCGACCTGTCGGCCTCGTGTGACTTCCGGGTGGGCGCGGAGGACGCGCTCTTCAGCATGCCCCCGGCGCGGCTGGGCATCGTCTACTCGCCGGACGGGCTGATGCGCGCGGCCCGGTTGGTGGGCGTGGCGCGTGCCAAGAACCTCTTCCTCACCGGACGCCGGCTGGACGCGAAGGACGCGCTCGCCTGGGGCTTGTTGGACGAATGCCTCCCCGCGGCCGACGCCGAGGCGCGGGCCCTGGAGCTGTGCCGGACGCTCGCCGGCCAGGCGCCGCTGGCGGTGGCGGGGATGAAGGAGACCTTCGGGTTGCTCACGCGGGCGGCCCTGTCCGACGAGGAGCGGGCGCACCTGCGTGAGGTGCGGGCCCGCGCCTTCGCCAGCGAGGATGCCCGGGAGGGCAAGGCGGCGTTCCTGGAGAAACGCACGCCCCGGTTCCGCGGCCAATGAGGCGGGCCGCTCGCCGGTGACTCAGGTGTCGCCGAAGAGCTCGCCCATGCGCAGCTGCAGCGCGGAGGCGATCTTGTAGAGCGACGAGATGGAGGCCGAGGACTCGGCACGCTCGATCTGCGAGAGCAGCGACACGGACAGGCCGGTGCGGCGCGCGAGCTGCTTGAGCGTGAGATCCTGCGTCTTGCGCGCGTCGCGGATGGTGCGGCCGATGGCGCGGTGCAGGTCCGCCTCGGGATCCTGCGACAGGCCCTTCTTGGCCAGCGCGTTGCGCACGGCGCCGAGGAACTGGTCCGGCTCCATGGGCTTCTTCACGTAGTCGCTGGCCTGGTTCTTCAGCGAGGCCACGGCCGTGTCCACCGTCGGGTAGGCGGTGGCCACGATGACGGCGACGTCCGTGTCGTACTTACGGATGTGCTCGAGCACCTCGGTGCCGGACATCACCGGCATCATCATGTCCAGGATGACGAGGTGGAAGTCCGCGCTGCGGAGGATCTCCACCGTCTTCGTGGGATCCGTCGTCGTAACGACGTCATAGCCCTCGCGCATCAGGACGAGCTTGAGGTAGTCGCAGTTGTCCTGCTCATCATCGACCACCAGGATACGAATCTGCACGAACCTTCTCCTCGTGTGGGGGGGGAAGCCCGAAGGCCGGGGTTCCGCACACGCCGTGGGGGCGGCGTCCGCGGGAGTTGCCCGGCCTACTTGCCGCCTCCCGGTTGTTTCTGGCTCTTGTCGTAGTCAGCGACGAGCTTCCTGACGTTGGG